>JBDTXR010000357.1:0-9706 GCA_040006075.1 Byssovorax sp.
ACGAACGCGCGGACCACGCGCATGCCGGTGATCTGCTCGCGCAGCACGCGGTTGACGGTGTCGATCTTCGGCTGCATGACCCGGAACTTCGGGATCATCCGGCTGATGATGAACCCGATGCTGCCGGCGAGGGCCGGGATGCACACCAGCAGGAGGCGCGACAGATCGAGGTCCTCGCGCAGCGCCATCACGATGCCGCCGACGCACATGATCGGCGCCATCACCATCATGGTCGCGGACATGAGCACCAGCATCTGCACCTGCTGCACGTCGTTCGTGGTCCGGGTGATCAGCGACGGCGCGCCGACCTTGCCGACCTCGCGCGCGGACAGCAGGCCCACGTGATGAAAGATCGCGGCGCGCAGATCACGGCCGTACGCCATCGCGACGCGCGCGCCGAAGTACACCGCGGCGACCGAGCACACGATCTGGAACGCCGCGATCCCGAGCATGAGCGCGCCGTGCCCGAGGATGTAGCCCGTATCGCCGGTGGCGACGCCTCGATCGATGATGTCGCCGTTGATGCTCGGCAGGTACAGCGAGGCGATGTTGCCGAACAGCTGCAGCACCGTGAGCGCGGCGATGGCCCCTTTGTACGGCCTCAGATAGGTCTTCAACAACCGCCACAGCATCAGCAGAGCTCCGGATCTTCGCGTCGTCGAATGCCGTCGAGGAGGATCGCGACGATCTCGGCGGCGGTGAAGGGATGGCCATCGGTGATCCGCGGGTGCGTGCCCGCGAACGCCAGCGCGCGCAGCATCCGCGTCGCGTAGGTCGCGTCGCAGCGCAGCTCGCCGACGTGCGGCGCGAAGATCGAGGTGATCTGCTCGCGAATGCCGCTGTCGTCGTGAAGGCCTTCGCCGCGCTTCGGCGGCGGAATCGAGAGGTTGAGGCTCGTCATGAGCTGCCAGACCTGCTCGACCCGGTGCTGGAGGATCTCCACGATCGCGAGGAGCTGATCGCGGAGCGAAAGCGCGCGATCGATCGCGGCGATCCTGGCCTCGGTCGGCCCGGGATCGAACGCCGCCTTGATCGCCGCGGCGATCAACGCGTCCTTGTCGGCGAAGGCACGGAACAAGGTGCCCTCGGCGACGCCGGCCGCGATCGCGATCTGCGCCGTCGTCACCGCGGAGCCGTGGGTCCGCAGGAGCGGCACGGTCGCAGCGACGATGCTCGCGCGACGAGCCTCGGGCGGTAATGGAGTTGCGCGAGTAGCCACGGCACGAAGTCTTTCGAAGGCGGGTATCGCGACCTGGCGGCCGGGGTGAAGAAGCCCCGCGATAAATGGCGGAGTGAGCGCTCACTCGCAAGAGTTATCTGCACGGGACATCAAGAATATTCGGACGGATCCAGGGGAAGCTCCTCCCCCTCGGTCCGCCGACCGGTGGAGCCAACGCTGGCCTCGCCGGCCGCGTCACTGGCGATCTCCTCCGCTTCTTCGCCAGGCTTCTCGGCCTGAGCCCCGAGCTCGCGCTCTACGTTCCCGAGGTCGAACAGGCCATGTGCCCCACGCTCGGGCGCGCGATCACGACTCGGCGATGAGAGCCGCTGCGCGACGCCGGGGGCTCGCCACGCTTCGGCGCGCTGCCTGCAACAGGCAGCGCGGGCGACCCGAGCCCCGTGATTTACCGCGCCGGGACGCTGATCGATTCAAAAAAAGTTCAACCAGGTGAAGAGTTCTATGTACCCGACACATGCTCATCCTTCTCGATCCCCGTCATGGCTACTCGCGAGCGTGATTGCCGGTCTGCTGGTGCCTGCCGGCTGCGCCGCCAGGGCCACGCCGTCGAGCGGGGGAGGCGTCGGCGGTCAGGGCGGCAATGGAAACACCGTGGCCTCGGACACCAGCTCCGACACGGGCGTCGGCGGAACGCCGTTCGATCCGGCGGGCTCGGGCGGAGCGAGCGCGACCGGGAGCGGCGGCGGCGTCTCGGCGGCGTACGCGCACACCAACACCACGCTGTTCCGCTTCGATCCCGCGTCGCCCAACCTGGTGACCACGAAGGTTGGTGACTTCGAGTGCATCGGTAAGCCCGGTCAGGATGGGTCGATGACCGATCTCGCCGTGAACGATCAGGGCGATCTCTGGGGCATCAGCAGCAAGAGCGTGTATCACCTCGTGCCCTCGGGAGGCACGGTGAAGTGCGACGAGGCGATCCCGCTGGCCAACACCGCGCAGGTGAAATTCTACGGACTCACGTTTGCTCCGGTCGGGGTCATCGATCCACTGAAAGAGGTCCTCGTCGCGGGAAACACGGATGGAGAGCTCTGGACGATCGACCAAAATGGCACGCTCTCCTTGCACGGAAACCTCGGAGTCGTCCCCGCCGACGACGGTCAGGGACACGCCTATCCCGGCAAGAACCAGGGCAAGCGCTGGGAGCTCTCGGGCGACCTCGTCTTCCTCGCGAACGGCGGCAAGTCCGTCGGGTTCGCGACCGTACGCGACTGCCCGAAGCCGCCGTCGACGGCGGGTTGCAACCCCACCGATACGCTCCTGGAGATCGACGTGATCAAGCTCGGCTCGGCCACCACTCAGGCGGTGACCAAGTCGGTGCGCGGACAGATCGTGAAGGGCGCTGGCTGCAACGATCCGAGCGGGGGCCCTTACGGGAGCATGTTCGGAATCGCCGCGTGGGGCAGCAAGGTCTATGGCTTCTCGCACAGCGGGGGAATCGTCGAGATTGACAATGTCACCGGAGGAGCCTGCCTGGTGAAGAGCGGCGCGGATCTGTGGGACGGCGCCGGCGTGACGACCGTAGCGCCCGTGATCGCGCCGCCGCCGCCGAAATGAGGCGGGCGGAAGCGTGGCGCTACGCCGGCGGATCCATTCTCACCGTTGCTCTGCTCTCCCTTCCCGGCGGGTGCGGGGGTCGCGCCCCGCAAACCCCGTCGGCGCGGCTTCGCGACGTCGCGTCGCGCTCCGACTCACGGCGGGAGCGCGTCGATCCAGTCGGCGAGCTTCTGGGATCCAGCGTCGTCGATCTTGTGACTCACGATCGGTGGCATCTGGTGCTCGCCGCGCAGATGCGCTGTGCGCCAGGCGAGGCTCTTGTCGTGCGATCCGGGCGTGATCAGCTTTGTGTCGGGGAACGCCTGCGCGTAGGTCGCGAGGATGACGTCTTGGTTCAGGCCCGTCGTGTAGGTGTCCGTCGTCGCCACGGTGGAGACGACGCCGCCCATCGACGGCCAGAACTCTTCGGCGCGGAGCCGGGTGTGGAGCTGCGTGAACCCCGACAGGCCGCGCGTCGAATGGCACGCCATCCCGCAGTTCACGTGCAAGTAGCCGAGCGCCGCGGCGGCCTTGCCGGTCGCGTCTTCCGGGAGCGCGATCGTGGTCGTGCTCGGCGGCGCGCTCAACGAGCCCGACTTGGCGAGCCCGCCGAGCGTCACGCCCTCCGCCGTCGGCAGAGCGAGCGCGATGGCTTCGAGGCCAAGGAGCTGATCGGCCCCGCCGGCGTGGCATTTTCTGCACGACTTCAGCGAAGGTATCTCGTAGCCGTTCGCGAGGAGAGTCGGAGTCTCGCGATCCGTCAGGACAGCACTCTTGACGGCGGCGTCCCAGATGTACGCCGCCTCGACCCAGTTCGTCGCATCCCGCTTCCAGAGAAAGCGCGTCTCGACCAGCGCGCCGTCGACGACGAACTCTTTCCACGCCTTGGTCCCGACCGGAAACTTCCAGGCATCCATGCTCGAAGTATCAATCTTCGTCGAGGGAGGGAGGTAGAGATAACGATGCTTCTCGGCGCCGTCGCTCCAGAACGTGAGCCCCGGCGTGTAGGGCACGGCGTCCTTGGCGTGCTGCTGAGCGTCGTGGTTCTCGTACAGACCGGTGCAAAAGATGTCGGTCGGCGGAGCGTCGACCGGATCGACGCACGTCGGCCCGGCGTCCACCGGCGGCCCGCCATCGGGCAAATCGCCTCCGGTGGAGGTCGCAGCGCTGCCCGCGTCCCCGGAGCAGCCCACCACGACACACGCCGAGACGACGAGCCACAGACCTCGTGTCGTCTTTCGCGCCGACGCCGCGCCCGGGAAGGGTGATACGCGCGGGTGATTGGTAACCACAACTAGCCTCGTCCAGGAGTTTATTTCGCGGTGGGCACGCGCTCCCTCGCGCGCGCCCGCCGCCGATCACGCGTCGAGCCGAACGTCAGCCTCCGTCGGGCACACCGCCGTCAGGGATCGACATATCGCACTTGAACGGCCCGTTGGCGATCGCCGGGATCGTGTGAAGGTACGTGGCGAGGTCCTTGAGGTCACCGTCCACGAGGTCTCCCATGCGCCCCGGGCCGCCCGGCATGGTGCTGCAAAGATCGCGCAACGTGGTCTTTTCCTTGTTGGTCTTGATCGACTGCACGATGTCGTCGACGCTCCAGCCGGCCAGGCCCGTCGCGTCCGGGGTCAGGTTGGTCGAAGTGGAGAACCCGACATCCGAGCGCGAACGGTAAGTCCGCCCGCCCGCGAAGGGTTTGCTGAAATCCGGAAGACCGGGAGACAGCTCCGGGGTATGGCAGTTGACGCACGCGATGCTGGCGAGGTAGCGCCCCCGCTCGGCGGACGCGTACTCGGGATCGGCCTTCGGAAGCGTGGTGTGCGGGATCTTCGAGCCGTTGACCGCGGCGGCGGGCGAGCCGGGGTTGGGGAACGTATCCGGCGGGACGACGTTGGTGCTCGGGGCCACGGTCCTCAGGTACGCGAGGATCGCGTTCACGTCGTCGGACGTCATGAGGGCATACTCCGGATACGGCATGATCGGCCACAGCGGCACCTGCACGTCGTCGAGCCCGCGGGTGATCGCGCCGCGGACCCAGTCATCGGTCCACTCGCCGATGCCTTCGACCTTGTCCGACGTCAGGTTCTCCGCGTACACCGAGACGATCTCGTTCGTCGACGTCTTGAAGTCGTACGACCTGCTTCCCGCGAGGTATTTCGTCTTGTCCGGCTTGCCGTCGGCGCCCACGGGCGTATGGCATTCACCGCAGGCGAGCAGGTTGTCCACCAGATATTTGCCGCGAGCGACGGCGGCAGGATTCGAGGTTCCGCCGCCAGCGCCGGTGCCGCTGCTGGCACCACCGCCGGTGCCGCCGGTCCCGCCGCTCGAACAAGCAGCGACGACGAGCGTCGACGCGAACGTCGCCAGGACAGCGACGCGGATAAGATTCTTCATGACCATCTCCGAAGATACAGAAAACTTGAATCGACCGCGACGCTCGGCGAGTAAACGTGCGGCTCGCGACGTCGCGCTCCTTTCAGTTCACGCGGAGGCGTTCGACCTTCAAATAAAATCGCGTCGCGTGCCATCGACGGGCCGCGGGCCACGGCGCCGCATTCAGTCGTTCTTCGCGCCCTTCGCGATCCAGGCCTTCAGCACGTCGATGTCTTCGGACTGGAAGACGAACGTGGAGTTGCTGGGCATTCGACCCATGCCAGTGAGCTGACGCAGCTTGGCCAGGAACGGAGTCGCGCCCGGATTCATGGCGTCCGTCGCGCGGATCAGGTGAGACGTCCCCATGAGCGAGGCATAGCAAGCATCCTTGTCAGGGCAGATGAAATTGCTGGCGACGGCGCCCGACTGGTCGGCGGTCGAGTGGCACGTAGAGCCGTTGGCGCAGCCGGCGACGCCCGCGGGACCGAAGTAGCCACCGTAGATCGAGGCCCAGGTCGGGGTGATGTGCAGCCACGGCTCGCTCCCCGCGTCGGCGCCGCCCGCGCCTCCGGTCGTCGACTCGCCGGAGCCACAGGCCACGAGCGCGATGGCCATCGCGGCGAGGAAAACAGAGTGACGGTGAGCCCACCCGGCGCCTCGCGGGCAGGGGGTGGTCGTCGAGCGGCGCCTCGAAGGCTGCGTTTGTTCCATGGGTGAACTGTCTCTCCTTTTCCCGAGATGCAATGAAGAGCCGGCCGAGCGGCTTCGACCGAGAATGACCTGGAGGTGCGTTGACAATGGCCAGAGCCCTCGTCCGGACGCGCGGGTACCCGCGGCTCATCGCGCCACCAGCTCCACGCCGAGTGAGACGCCGAGCTCGTACGCTGGAAGCGCCGGCAGTCCAGGATCGATGCGGCGCTCCTTGCGAAGCGCCGCGGGCACGATCTCGGCGTCGAGGGCCACGAGGCCGCACCAGCTCTGCGCGAAGGGGATCGCGGCGCTCAAGCCGGCTCCGAGATACATATCGATCCTGGCACCGGAAGCCTCGTGGTCGGGCAGATCGGCGTCCATCGATGTCACGGAGAGCGAGGGGGTGAACGTCAGGCGCACGTCCACGGGAGCAGAGAGGAGCTGGCGTCCAGCGGAAAAGCCCAGGTTCCCCTGCGACATGGCGAAGTTTTTCGACTCCACGTCGAAGACATAGGGTATCCCGTAACGGATCCAGACGCCGATGGACCACGCGTCGATAGGCACGATCGCGCGCAGCTGCGGAGCGATCCAGACCGCGGCGGCAGGTCCGCTGAAGCGGACACCGAGGGCGGCGTCGACGATGTAGCGCGGCTCCAGCGGCGAACGGGTGCTGGCCCGAGAAGGCTCCATGCGATCCGGCGGCGGCAGCTCGAGGGCGTGCTCGACCTCGTCGAGGGCAGCAACAGGCGCGTGATCGTGCGATTTTTCGCGCGGTGTCGCCCTTGCCAGCAGCGCCTCCGCCGTCGGGACGAGGAGGCGCAGCGAGGGCACGCGGCGCTCGACCTCCTGACCATCGAGATCGCGGAAGCGAAGGACGGCGCCTCCCCCGTCGCTCAGGCGAACGAGCAGCGTGCCGCCGACGCAGCTCCACGGCATCCCTTCCTGCTGCGTTCGCGCGATGAGATTCACGACCTGCGCCTGCCAATCCGCGGTGAGCACGGCCGGGTCGGTGGTGATTTGCGATGACTTGCAGTCGGCGCGCGCGCTCCCCGCAACGAGGATCGCCGCGGCGAAGGCGGCCTTGCCGAGCCCGAGGATCGAGCGACGTCCCCCATTTCGGCCCTTGGTCGTCGTCCTCTTGTCGCGATTCACCGTCGAGTTTGCTGGATACTTGATGTCGCCTCTTTATCGGCGCCGGACGCGTCGATGGTGCCCGCGACGCGAGACCGCCGCTCCAGGAAAGGGTTCACGCGGCGAACGCGAACCTTCAGACAAAGTGGCGTCGCGCCGCGCTCCTGCCCGGGTCATCGCTCTGGTCGCACGATCTTCGATCGATTCGTGGTGGACTGCGCGCGTCGCGCTCGCCCCACGTTGCGTGGCAGACGAGACGCCTCGCTGCGCGGCCAGGGGAAAGATTTGGTGTGTCGATTTTTCCTTGAAGGTCCCTGGCCCTCGCGTGAATTTGTCGGAGACAGGAGCGCGAAGACGATGGCCAAAGACAGACTACAATCCAGATGGGGCACGCCGCTTCGGCGAGGAGCCGTGGTCGGAACGCTGGCTCTGCTCGGGTGTGGAGGCGGCGGTGCTGAAGGCAGCGGAGGCGGTACGAGCAGCACCGCCAGCGGGATCAGCGCGAGCAGCGGCGGCAGCGGCAGCGGCGGCAGCGGTGGGGCTCCGAGCGTCGCGACTCCGGGCACCATTCAAGGGAGCGCCGGCGGCAAGACGGTCGATAAAGTCGCGGCGGCGTATCTCATCGGCAAGAGCGACGATCCTGCGCATACCACGGTGGTCTACGTCTTCGACAAGCCGATCGCCTGCGCGGACATCGGCGCTCCGGGCTGGGACAAGACGGTGACCAGCGCGACGGGGGCCCTGGAAATGAAGCTCATCGGAGTTGCTCCCGGGAAATACGCCGTCTCGACCGGCGTTACGCCCGCGCAAGGAGAGGCCTCCGTGAATTTCACGGTCACATCGAAGACTGCCACGCCGATCGAGAACGGGAGCAACGGCGGCTTCGTTCAGCTCGACACCCTCGACGCCGGCAAGCTGGCGAAAGGAAGCTTCGATCTCCAGTTCTCGGACGGAATGCTGAAAGGCACCTTCTCCGCAGAGTGGTGCCCGGGCGGGACCGAGCCGTGACCCTGTCTTCATCCCTCCCGTCGTTCAGGCCCTCGCGTTCAGCGCGGGAAGGGGGCGGCGAGGACAGCCTCCGCCTCGGCGCGCCGATAGCCCGAGGGATGCCGCGCGATGTACCGTGCCGCGGCCGCCGAGGCCTCGGCGTGGCGGCCGGCGCGCTGCATCGCGACGATCACCAGAAAAGAGGCGTCCTCGGCGCGTTCATCGTCGGGATGGCTCTTTGAAAACGCGTCGAGGCGATCCGCCGCCGCGCCATAATCGCCGCGCCGGATCAGCCCTACGCCTTCCGCCAGATCACCCGAGCTGTCGTCGTGATTGGCCTCTGCCGACGCGGCCGGGATAGCGGCTGTCTTCTTTCGCTTCGTGGCCACAGCGACGCTCGCTGCGGGCACGGGCACGGGGGACTCGACGGGACGACTCCACAGCTCGCCCGCGGAAAGAGGATAGACGACGCCACCAAAACGCACCTCGACCTGGCCTTCGATCACCGATACGCGCTGGAGTCGCTCGCTGGCGGCCTCGACGCGGAACACGGTGCCGCGCACCTCCACCTCGGCGTCACTCGTCTTCACGATGAACCGCTCGCCCGCCGCGAGGTGGCGAACGGAGAAGCTCACTCCGCCGTCCGAGAGCGCGACGACGTCGGCGCCATCCACCTCGCCCCGGGTGAAGCGCGCCGGGCCCTCGGGGGAGATCGTCGTCACGGTTCGCACGGAGACGATTGGCGAAGGCGGCGCCGTCGTGTCGAAGGCGGCTTGGCGCGTCCTCGATCGCGCGACGAGCAAAAGGAGAACGATGGCCGCCGCGGCGAGGAGACTCGCCGCCTGGATCGGTCGGCGCGACGGGCGCGTGGGCGCGGCAGGCAACAGCACGGCCTCGCGGATCAGCTTCAATTGATTGCGCTTGAGCTCGAGCGGCGAGAAGTCGGCGACGGGCGTGCGGAGCAGCGCGAGGGCGCCGTCGAGATCGGCCGCGAGCGCGGCGCACGAGGCGCACGTCGCCAGATGACGATCGACGGAGGCCGCCTCGCGATCCCCGAGGCGGTGGTCCCGCTTGGCTTCGACGAGCAGTGCCGAGGGGCAGGGTTCCAGGCTCATCACATCCTCCGTTTCAGATGCTCGCGCAGCTCGGCGCGGGCGTAATGCAGCCTCGTCCAGACGGTGGCGACCGGGATCCCCAGCGTGCTCGAGACCTCGTCGCCCGAGAGGCCTTCGAGCTCGATCAGCAAGAGCACGAGTCGCTTCTCCTCGGACAGCCGGGCGAGCGCGGCGTTGAGGAGGTGCATTTGCTGGGTCTCGCTCGCGGAGTCCTCGGGTGTGCGCCGGAAGGCGCCGGTGACCGCCCCTTCCAGCGCCGCGAGCGCGCGGACCCAGCGGGCCTTTTTCTCCCGTCGCGCGCGCACGAGGTTCGCGGCGATTCCGATCAAGAACCCACGCGCGTCGGAGCGTCCATCATAGGTAACGGCGACGCGACCCGCGGTGATGAAGACGTCGTGGAGGATGTCGTCCGCGTCGGCGTCGCCGGCGGTGGCGCGGGCCAGGAAGCGTCGAATGCGCTGCTGGTGGCGCGCGTAGAGCGTCCCGAGCGCGGTGAGGTTCCCGGAGGCCATCGCCATGAAAATCTCGGCGTCGGTCGGCTCCGGGGCGCGTGAGCCCGCCACGCTTGGTCCGGCCTGCTCCGCGCCGGCGAGCCGCCTCATCGCACCACCGCCTCGACGCCGAGTGAAGCGCCGAG
>JBDTXR010000358.1:0-9701 GCA_040006075.1 Byssovorax sp.
TCTTCCGCGCCGAGATGCGCCGCGAGCTCTGGCTCTACCGCGGCTTCACCGGCGGCGGCGTCGGCGTCCTCGTGGCGGCCGCCGGGATCGACTACTGGCGAAACTGGCTCCCCAACCTGGCCTTCAGCGAGTTCCTCTTCACCTGGATGCTGCTCTTCGGCGTCCAGACACTCTGTATCTTCCTCTTCCTCCTGCCCATCGCCACCACGGTGGTCACCCTCCACGCCGAGCGCCGCTTCAAGGCCCTCTGGATCCTCTTCGGCGCCGCGGCGCTCTCGGTCACCGTGGCGGTCGTGGCCATCGAGCAGCGCAAGGGTCATGTGGTGTCGTGGGTGACGACCCAGCGCGTCGGCCTGCGCACGAAATCGGCCCCCGGCGCGGCAAAGGCCGCTCAGATCCAGGCGCTGCGCGTGGTCTGGGCCAACGCGCCCGAGCTGAAGGACTCGACCGACGCGCAGGGCTGGGTCGAGGGCGACGCGCTCGATCGCGCCGAGGAGCAGCTCGCGGCCTTTTACAAGCCCGACGAGGCCTACGCGTTCTCGCTCCACGCGCTCCCCGTCGGCGCCCCCGACGTGCTCTTGCTCCAGTGCGATCTCGGCAAGGGACCGCCGCTCTGGCGGGCGATCCGGCGATCCGGCGCCGAGATCACCTCGATCGCCGATCTGCCGCGCGGCGTGCTCGGCCTGGCGCGGCGAACCAAGGTGCGCCCGCCGACGCAGAAGCGATCGACGACCTGGCGCAACGGCAAGTGAGAGTGGCAGTCTAGGGAGCGGTCGGCGCCGGCTCGCCCTGCAAGACCTCGCCTTCGTCGAAGATCTGCACGAGCCGGAAGGGCGCCATATCGAAGTGGAAATGGTTCCCGTGCCCGGGATATCCGGGCCCGAGGAGCACGTGGAAGATGTCCGTCCGGGCGATGAGCCGGCGAGCGAGCGTCTTCAGGAACCGCGCATGCACCGCGGCGTGCCCGGTCTTGGCGTGCCAGTGCGTCTGGACCCGGACTTCAAAGCCGTTCTTGAAAGCCTTGTCGAGCCCCGCCGGCAAGACAGCCCCCTTCGGGAGAGGGCCAAAGTCGAAGCCGGCCACATCGATGGCGTTCCCGAGGCCGTGCTCGCTCAGGAAGCGGGGGTGTCCCTCCATCCGGCGGCAAGCGAAGGTGCCGAGATCGACGATGGATAGCGGCGGGCGCCCGTAGACCTCGGTGGCCACCGCGGCGACCACGGTGGAGAGCTTCTCGAGACGATCCTTGAACCCGGAGATCACCTTGGCCGGCGGGTGAAAGCGGATCGCGTCACCGCGGTAGTCGACGAGATCGACGGCCGGGCACCCGAAGGGCACGCCGGGCGGGAGCTGCCGTGAGATCGTGTCGAGCGGATAGGGCGCCTCGACCGTGGGCGTGGCGACCGCGGCGGCGTCGACAGTGAGCGTCGCGAGCGACGCGCCGAGCAGCAGGAGAGCGCGTCGCTTCATCGAGGATCGAGATCGAGGATGCGAGAGTTCGCCGCCGAGCGCAACGCCGAAGCAGCACCGTCGCGCGCACCGAGCGGATCCCGGTCGAGCGCCGCGCCGGATGGTCAGGAGTCGCCGCCGCGATCGGCGAGCAGCGCCTCGATCGCGAAGGGCATCGACGCCACGCCGGCGAGCTCGGCCAGCGCATACGCGATGTGCTCGCGGCTGGCGTGGGGCGGGATCCCGACGAGCGCGTACCTCGCCCCTTTGCCGCGACGAGGATCGTTCCCCTGCTCGACCTGGAGAGTGGAGATCGTTGCGTAAACGATTACGCGCATCTGCCGGGTGCGGAGCCGACGCAGCGCCCGCATGGCGAAGGCGATCCGGTCGAACTCGCTTCCATCGCGAAGCTCGGTCTGCCGCCGCGGCGCGATCTTCTCGAAATGGGTTTCGTCGGTGGCCAAGCGAGAACTCTACAGTGACGTTGCGGAATGATCGAATTGACGGGAGATGGATCACCGGAGCGAGGCGAGGTCGGGTACGCTCGCTGACTCGGTTCAGGACAACCCAATCGTGACACTCGTCGGGGGCGAAAGAGAGTCCAATCTGCAATCCATGGATCAAGACGCCCACGCCCCGACGCCAGCCGCGCCGCCGCGCGTCCGCTTCGCCGCTTCGAGCCCGTTCTCGCGCGAGCTGAAGCGCCGCACCGACGCGTACTTCGACGGCCCCGGCGGGAGACGGCGCGACCTCCCGGCCATGTACCTGAAGTCGGCGGTGATCCTCACCTGGTTCGCGGGCTCGTGGGTCCTGCTGGTGTTCTTCGCCACGACCTGGTGGCAAGCCACGCTGCTGGCCATTTCGCTCGGCCTCTCCATCGCCGGCGTGGGCATGAGCGTGCAGCACGACGCCAACCACGGCGCGTACTCCAGCCACCCGATCATCAACAAGGCGTTTCGGCTCTCGCTCGACATCATGGGCGTGGCGTCGTTCATCTGGCGGCAGAAGCACAACGTCTTTCATCACACCTTCACCAACATCGAGGGCATCGATTTCGACCTCGATTTCGCCCCGGTAGCGCGCCTCTCGCCCGAGCAGACCAGGCGGGTAGGGCACCGCTTCCAGCACATCTATCTGTGGCTGCTCTACGGTCTTCTCTTGCCGAAATGGGTCTTCGTCGACGACTGGAACCATCTGCGCACGCTCCGCGCCGGCCCCCATCACCTGAGCAAGCCGAGCCGCGGCGACCTCTGGATGTTCGCCTTTGGAAAGGCCTTCTTCGCGACGTGGGCGATCATCCTCCCTTCGTTCTTTCACCCGATCTGGCAGGTGGCGTTGTTCCACTTCGTGATGGTGATGGCCCTCGGGATGACGCTGTCGAGCGTGTTCCAGCTCGCGCACGTGGTCGAAGAGGTCGACTTCTTCCCGCTCCCGCGGCGCGGCGATCACCTGGCGATGTGCGTCGCCGAGCACCAGCTCGCGACCAGCGTCAGCTTCGCCCGCGAGAACCCGCTCTGCTCGTGGTACTTCGGCGGCCTCAATTTCCAGGTCGAGCACCACCTGTTCCCCAAGGTCTGCCACATCCACTATCCGGCGCTCTCGCGCATCGTGGAAGAGGTCGCGCAAGAGCACGGGATCCGCTACCGCGAAAACCGCACCTTCACCGACGCCGTGGTCTCGCACTACCGCTTGCTCCGCAAGCTGGGCCGCGCCGACACCACCACCGTCGCTGTCGCCGAAGAAGCCGCAATGTAGACGCTGCGGCTCTCCCTCCCTTGTGGCGGGCGCAGAGGCGCGCCCCCACAAGAGGGGGGTTAGCTCGCGGCGGGGGCTTCGGGGTCGGCTTCGTCGAGGAGCTGCTCGCGCCAGGCGAGGAGGTCGCTCGCGCGGTGCGCGGCGGTCGCGGTCGAGAGGCCGGTGAGCTTCTCGATGCGGCCGGCGAGGACCTTCTTCGTCGGGGGCGTGGGCGAGAGGAGCGTGGGCGCGATGGCCTGCAGGATGGCGCTCGCCTCGATGCTCTTGCGGAAGGCGCCGCGCTCGTCGTCGCTCTCCTGATCCGTGTCGATCAACGCGAGGCCGGCCGGGGTGGGGCGGCGCGCGCTGTCGAGCAGATCGAGCGTCTGGGCGGCGCGGAGCGCGTAGCCGAGGTGACGCGCCGAGATGTCCGTCTCTTCCGCGATCTCGTCGATCGTGGCGGCGCCGCCGGCGATCGCGGCGATCACCAGCCGGACGCGCGCGAGGTTCGGAGCCTGGGGAACGTCGCTGCTGCTGATTTGAAGAGTGGTTCGAGGCATGGTTCGCGGGTGCGTCGGGGACCGTACCACCCACAGCGCGCCGACACCAAGGCGTCGTGCGTGGTCACCCGCAATCCGCGCGATCGCTGCGGGCTTGACCGCCGCGCGCAGGCCTCGTTCTCTCTGCGCGCCATGCTCTTCGACGTCCAGAGCGCCCTCGACGGCGTGCTCCACGCGCTGCTCCCGGTGCGCGACATCCTCGACGGTCGCGTCGACGACGTCGATCCGCCCGCGTGGTGCGTCGATCGCGGCTGGGTCGAATTTCTCCTCGCGCTCGGCGACGACGAGCTCCGACGCTGCGAGGCCGAAGGGCTCGCAGCGCGGGCCGACGCGATGCCCGGCGCGCCCGCGAGCCTCGTCGCGCTCGCGGCCGACGTGCTCGCGTGCACCGCGCTCCCCACGCTGACGATCGATCGTCGCGCGGCTCCGCCGTCCGCGCTCCGCTCGGTCTCGGAGCGCAAGCGCGAGCAGCTCGCGGCGCTGCTCGGCGCGGTCGGCCCGATGGCGGCGCGCGCCGCGCGGATCGTCGACGTCGGCGCGGGCGAAGGACATTTCACGCGGCTCGCGGCCGAGCTCTTCGATCGCGAGGCCCTCGGGATCGAGCGCAGCGAGATCCGCGTCGCCTCGGCGACAGCGCGCGCGCAGGAGCGCGCGAACGAGATCGACGCCCGCGGCAGCGTCGCGCGCTTCGTCGCGCTCGACGCGTGCAAGGAGCCGCTCGAGCTCGCGGCCGACGATCTCGCCGTCGGCCTCCACGCGTGCGGCGAGGTCGGCGATCGCCTGATCACCGCGGCCGCGGCGGCGGGCTGCGAGGTCGCGCTGGTCTCGTGCTGCTTGCAGAAGATCGCCGGCCCCACGCGCGCGCCGCTCTCGCGCGCTGCGCAAGGCCTCACGCTCCGCAAGGACACGCTCGGGCTCACCAACCTCACGGCGCAGCCGCGCGGGATCGAGGCCAGCCTCGACGCGACGCTCGAGGCGAGGCAGGTCCGCTTCGCGCTGCTGCGGCTCTTGCGCGCGCGCGGTGTGGTGCTCGCGCCGGGCGAGGAGATGCGCGGCATCAACCGCCGCCGCGCGCACCGCGGCCTCCGCGACGTCGCCGAGCGCGCCCTCGCGCAGCGCGCGCTGCCGGGGCCGACCGACGCCGAGATCGCGGATCACGAAGAGGAGTCGCGCCGCCTCTACGGCGTGGTCCGCCGCCTCGCGCTGCCGCGGAGCATGCTCGCGCGGCTGGTGGAGATCGCCGTCGTCCTCGATCGCGCCGCGGCGCTGGCCGAGAGCGGCGCGCGGATCACGGTGGCGACCTTTGTGGAACGGGCGGTCACGCCGCGCAACATCGTCATCCTCGCGAGCCGCTGAGCAACAACAGCGCGCGCCCGGCGCGCGCCGCGCTATAAAGAGCCCATGTTGCGGTCGAAGCGCGCGTGGAGCTGGCTCGTTCTCTTCCCTGTGGTGTGGGCCGCCTGCGGCGACGAGACCATCACCCCGCTCGGCCCGACGAGCACCGGGAGCGGCGGCGGCGCGACGAGCAGCGCCGCCACCAGCGTGGGAAGCACCGGCGGCAGCAGCAGCGCGAGCACGAGCACGAGCGGCGCGACCGGCGGCGCCGGCGGCGCCGTGAGCAGCAGCGGGAGCGCGGGCGGCGCGGGCGGCGCGCTCGAGGGCGTGCGGGTCCGCATCGCCGCGGCCAACCTCACCAGCGGCAACAATCAATCGTACGATCCCGGCGAAGGGATCCGGATCTTGCAAGGCATCCACGCCGACGTGGTGCTGATGCAAGAGGTCAACTTCGGGCTCGACGCCGAGGACGATCTCCGCTTGCTCACCGACGACGTCTGCGGCCAGGAGTGCACGATCGCCCGCGGATCCGGGCAGATCCCCAACGCGGTGATCAGCCGCTACCCGGTCCTCGAGGCGGGCGTGTGGATCGATCCGCAGGTGACCAACCGCGACTTCACCTGGGCCCGGCTCGACGTCCCGGGGCCGATCGATCTCTGGGCGGTGAGCGTCCACCTGCTCACCTCGAACGAGGGCGAGCGCGACATCGAGGCGGCGGCGCTCATCGCCGCGATCGACGCCATGGTGCCGCCGGGCGATCTCCTGGTGATGGGCGGCGACTTCAACACCCACGCTCGCGACGAGGCGGCGCTCGGGACGCTGTCGGCGCATTTCTCGGTCACCGCGCCGTACCCGGTGGACGGCGACGGGAACGAGTTCACCAACACCACGCGGACCAAGCCCTACGACTGGGTCCTGGCCTCCCCTGCCCTCCGCGCGCTCGAGACTCCCCTGCTGATCGGCGCGGCGCATTTCGACACGGGCCTCGTGGTCGACACCCGGATCTACACGCCGCTCGGCGATCTCAACCCGGCCGAGCTCGGCGACAGCGGATCGCCGGGCATGCAGCACATGGCCGTTGCCCGCGACTTTCTCTTCGTCGCCGATCCGCAGACGTCGAGCGGGATTTGAAGCGGGCTCAGTAGCAGCCGCTCTGGTGCGTCGCCGGATCGACGCCGCAGAGGCCGCCAATCGCCGCGCAGTCGAGCGCGTGGACGCCGCCGTCACACCACATCAGCACCTCGCCGTGACAGGCACCCTCCGCCGGGACGTTACCGCACGTCGCCGCGGGCTTGGCGCCGCAGGCGGTCGGACACACGGTCTCGACCTCGCTCGCGCACTGGGCGTCCCACTCGCCGCCGCAGCAGAAGGCGTCGGCCGAGCAGACCTCGGCGACGCAGGGATCGCAGGCCGGATCGAGCGGGCCTCCGGAGCCGCAGAGATCGTGGCCGCATTTCCCCGGCTTCTTCGGGGCGACAGGCTTGCTCGGCTTTCCGCCCGGCGCGTGGGCGGCGAGCTGCGCGGCGATCCACGAGGCCACGAGATCGACGCGGGCCAGGACCTCGGTGGTGTGGTTGCCGCCCGAGTTCACCGCCACGATGGTGTGCGGCGCGGCGCCCGGGAGCACGTCGGGACCGCCGGAGTCGCCGGGCTCGATTCGATCGACGGCGGCGTAATCGTAGGGGAACCCCAGGCTCGAGCCCGGCATGGTGGTGACCGGCTTGCTGACGAAGAGCGAGCTGTCCGAGACCTGGCCCTGGTGGATCCGGCCCAGGTTCAGCACCTTTGCGCCCGCCGCGAGGGGCTTTTGCGCGAGGAGCGGATAGGCCGCGATGGTGATCGGCGAGGACAGGAACACCAGGCCAATGTCGTGCTGCCCGGGATCGACGCCCTCGCCGTCGGCGTCCCAGTCGTAGGTGGCGCCCGAGGTGGCCGTGGCCTGCTGGGCGCCGGCGTGGGGCGCGATCACCCGCCATGAGGCCCAGCTGTGGACGCAGTGTCCGGCCGTGAGCACCACCGTGGGAGCGATGAGCGCGCCCGAGCAGGCCGCGACCGTGTGGCCGCCTTCGAGCATGTCGACGAGCACCGCCTCGGGATAGGCATGCGCGCTGGTGCCGGCGATGATCTCGTCACTCTCGGCCTCGGGGCTGTCAGCGATCGGGGCGCAGGCCGGGACGACGGCGACGAGAGCGGCGAAGAACGAGAGCGAGAGGGTCGAGTCGAGTTTCATGGGAGGCTCCTTGGCAGCGCCGCGTCGTTGCGGCGTGCCAGGCCTCATCGCAAGCGACAGGCCACCACGGAGAGAGCCTGTTTCCCCGAGAGATCCGGCCAGGAGCCGGTGAAAAAGGGGTGGCGGCGCCAGGGCGGGCGCCGCCGTCCGCCGCCGTCCGGGTTCGTGGGTATCGGGCGAGGTGGGTCGACCTATTTCCCCGCGACGGGCTTGTAGTCGACGCCGAGCTCCTTGAAGAAGAAGGCGAACGCGTCGGCGGTGTCGTTGATCTCGTCCGAGAGCGAGCCGCCGACGCCGTGCCCCGCATCCATCTTCACGACCAGGAGCGTGGGGTTCTTGCTGCCCGCCGCCTGGAGGCGCGCCGCCATCTTGCGCGACTGGCCCGGATCGACGCGAGGATCGTTGAGGCCGGTGGTGAGCATGACCGAGGGATACGCCGTCCCGTCCTTGACGTGGTGATAGGGCGAGTAGTCGAAGAGCGCCTTGAACTGGGCGGGATCCTTCACCGTGCCGAACTCGGGGATGTTGAAGGCGCCGTTGGGCCAGAGCTCGGAGCGGAGCATGTCGTAGATGCCCACCGCGGAGTGCGCGGCGCGGAAGAGCTCGGGGTGCTGGGTTACCATCGCGCCCATGAGCAGGCCGCCGTTGGATCCGCCCTGGATCGCCAGGCGATCGGCGCGGGTGTAGCCGGCGGTGGCGAGGTGCGCCGCGCAGGCCGCGAAGTCGTCGAAGACGTTCTGCTTCTTGGTGAGCTTCCCGTTCTCGTGCCAGGACTCGCCGAACTCCCCTCCTCCACGGATGTTGGCGATGGCGTAGACCCCGCCCTGCTCGAGCCAGGCCAGGATCGACGGATCGAACCAGGGCGAGAGGCTGATGTCGTAGCCGCCGTAGCCGTAGAGCAGGGTCGGCGCCGAGTGATCCATCGTCATCCCCTTCTTGCGGAGGATGTTGATTGGCACCTTGGTGCCGTCCCTGGAGACGCACGTCTCGCGGACGGCTTCCATGCCGGTGAAGTCCGCAGGAGAGGTGTTGAAGAGCTTGCTCTTGGTGACCTCGCCCTTGCCGGCGAAGCGGTGCCAGGCGCTGGGCGCCAGGTACGAGCTGACGTGAATCAGCACGTCGTCGCCGCCGAGGCGGGCGATCTGGCCGACCGTGGAGATCGGCGGGATCGGCACCGCGGGCTGGGCCTTGCCCTGGAGATCGAAGAGGCGGATCTGCGAGGGACCGCCCAGGAGATCGACGACGTAGAATTTCGTGGCGGTGACCGAGACGCCCTGGATCGTGCCCTCCGACTCGGGGACGAGCACCTCGGCCTTCGCGAGATCAGGCTTCTTCGGATCGAGGCGGAGGACCTTGCCCCGCGGAGCGCCCGACCTGGAGATCATGTAAAGCCGCGCGTCGCGGCCGAAGGTCATGGAGGTGACCTTGTCTTCAAAGCGGGTGAGCTGCTTCCAGGCCTTGCCGTCGAAGAGGTAGTGCGCGAACTCGCCGCCGTCGCCGTTGGCCACCTCGGCCAGGGTGTATTTACCGTCGTCGCTCGTCGCGAGGGCGATCTCGGCGATGCGGGGAAGCTCTTTCCCGAGCGAGTAGGTGTCTTTCTCGGCCGGCGTCCCGAGCTTGTGGAAATAGACCTGCTGGAAGAACCCCAGGTCCTCGGCGGCGTGCTCGCCCGCGTGGGGATAGCGGGTGTAGAAGAAGCCCGACCCGTCCTTGCTCCAGGCGACGCTGCCGCCCGCGGTGCCGCCGTTCACGTGGGGGATCACGTCGGAGAGCTCTTTGCCGCTGGCCACGTCGTACACGTGCACATCGCCGGACTCGCTCCCTCCCTTGGAGATCGAGACCGCGACCTTCTTGCCGTCGAGCGACGGAACGTAGAAGTCCATCGTGGTCTTGCCCGACGGATCGAGGGCGTTGGGATCGAGCAGGATCCGGGCCGATCCGGGATCGTCGACCGACGCGAGAGTGACCAGGATCGGCTGCTCTTTCGGCGGATCCGACTTGAGCGCAAACTGGGTGGCGCCGCGGCGGATGAAGTAGAAATACGACGCCGACTGGCCCTTGATCAGGCTGCCAATCCGCTGGCGGAGCGCCGCTGCGGCGGGGAGCCCGTCGAGCACGCCGCGCGCGAGCCTGGTCTGGTCCTTCATCCAGGCCATGGTCTCGGGATCGTCGGACTTCTCCAGCCACTGGTAGTCGTCGGTGACCTTGACGCCGTGATACTCGTTGACGACCGGGCGCTTGGCCGTGGCCGGGTAGCCGTGGGAGGACGCCGCGGCGATCGCGGCCGGCGCCGAGGCCGAAACCGCGGGTGTGTCGGTGGGCACCGGCGGCGTGACCGCGGGTGGCGGCTCGCCGCACGACGCGAGCGCAACCAGGGAGAGGGCGAAGATCGAGGC
>JBDTXR010000359.1:0-9693 GCA_040006075.1 Byssovorax sp.
GCTCACCGGTGCTCAAGCGCCGCCGGCGAGGGGACAACTACTGTGACGCAGGGGGTTTTGGTAGCCGAGACGCGGCGCGAACGCGGCGGTGAAGAGCTGGCCGACGTCCCAGCCATTCGGTGTCTCGGGCGGCCAGAAGTCGGGATAGGGAGCGCCGTTGGGATCCTTCAGGTCGACGACCTTGTCGATGGTGTAATTCAAGAACGGCTGGACGTTCGGGTCGGCATAGCCGTGGTAACGCGAGCCGTCGGCAAACGCCGACACGAGATCATCGAGGAGCTTGGCGAGCGTGGTGATCTCGCTCGCTGGCTTGTTCACCACGTCGAGCACGAGGACCCGCGGCTCGATCCGGACGAGCCCGGCGTGGTGCTCGCGAAGCCACGGACTGCCGTTCTCGGGGCCCTCCGGGCTCGGCCAAACGATCTCGCTCGTCCCCGACGCCGTGCTCGATCCCGGGCCGCCGCCTCCGCCGTTCGAGCCGCTCGACGCGGTCGCGCCGCTGGAAGAGGTCGCGCCGCTCGATCCTCCGCCGCCCGACGTCGCGCCCGCGATCGCCTTCGTCTCCCGGTCACCGCACCCCGCGACCAGGCCGGTGACGCCCATCGCCGCCGCGAGCGCGATGGCCATCGTGCTTGCGTATCCCGACCATCGTTCGCGCTCTCGAGGCATTCACGACCCTACCTCACCGTCAATCGCGGTGGAAGCGCGTCCCGTCCTCCACGTCCCGCTCCCCGGCCGATACTGCGCCGAGCTCGTGGTGTAGGATGCGCTTCACCATGGACCGCAACCTAGATCCCAACCCCTATGCGCCGCCGGCGCGCGACGACACCGCAGCGCACTCCGATGGCGGCGACGAGCGGATCGCCTTCGAGACCGCCTCTCGCGGCCGACGCCTGGCCGGTGTGATGATCGACGGGATCCTCGGCTGGGCGATCTTCTTCGGCGCGCGGGTGATCATGAAGGGCGGGATACCGACCTGGAGCGAGTTTTCCAGCGCTCAGGCTCTCGAGAAGCGGGGGCTCGCCGATCTGGTCCCGGCGGCCTTCACGCTGGCGATCACGGGCCTGCTCATCGCCTATCGGGGGCAGTCGCTGGGGAAGATCGTGATGCGCACCCGCATCGTGGACGCCGAGGGTCGGCAGGCCACGCTCGTGAATGGACTCCTGGTGCGCACGCTGCCATTCACGGTGATCGCGCTCCTGCCCACGGTGTTGATCGCGATGGGCATGTCGGTCGCGAGCGCCCAACCGCTGACCATCCTGATAGGCCTCGTCGCGGTGATTGACGACATCATGATCTTCGGGGACACGCGCCGCTGCTTGCACGATCGGATCGCGGGGACGTACGTCGCCGTGGTGGGCACGGAGCGGCTGCGCAGGGAAAAGCGGGCGCGTCGGGCGGGGAAGAAGAAGCGGCGCACGGAAGAGGCTTGAGCGAGGGAGGCCGCGCCGGCGACCGCAAGCGCGAGATCATCGGCCGCGAGCTTCAGTCCACGTCGTGCTGCGGCGGACGGCTGGTACAGAGGGCTCGTCAGGTTCCCTCTCGGAGCCTGGGATCGCCCTCCGCGAGCTGTTTTCGCACCGCGGCGGCGATGAGCGGGGCGTTGTCGGAGAGCCCTTCGAACGACAGCTTCCCGTCCAGGTAGTGCTGATACCAGCGCCGCCTCTGCTTGAGGATGCGCTCGTCGTGCTCGATGGGCAGGCGTCGGAGCGTCGCTTCAGCCCGCCCTCGGATCTCGGCGGGGATCTTCTCGGTCAGCACGAGCTGGAGGGAGGGGAGCAAGACTTCAAACCATCCTTCCCCGACCTCGTACGGATCGAGCACCTCACTGGAGCCTTTGCTGCTGTTGAGCCATGGAGAGGCGAAGCGGTAGTTGGTCCACTCGTAGGTTAGCTGGGGATCCGTCGCGATGCTCCGGAAATGATCCACGGTCCCCACGGGCTCGTGCATCGCGGAGTAGCCACAGCGGTTGGCAAACCCGTCGGCGAGGATCCCGCGGAATCGAGACCAGTAGTCGCGTGGACGCCGCGCCCCCGGGTGCTCCGCGACCCAGGCGTTACCAGGCCTTCGAGCCGTCTCATCGAAGCTCGCCGGCTCGGGGACAGGGGCGACCGGGATCACTTCACCGCTCCAGTGCCGACGAGCCAGCGAGGCCAGAAGTCGTCGTGGCCAGCGAGCACGCGCTGGAGCTCGGCGTGGATGGCCTCTCGCGAGGCGAGATCGGGAGGCGTGGGCGCGCCCCGCATGAAGGCCTCTGCGGCCTCGATGGCTCGCTCTGCGTCGCGCGAACGAGCCTGGGTGAGGCCGAAGGTCTCCGAGACGAGCCAGTTGACCGCGTCACCCTGCTTGGCCCACGGGATGGGCTCGACCACGATGCGATCGCCGATGAGGCCGAAATGGAGGAGCTGATCGCGCGCTTCGTCGAAGAGGGTCTCCACCGAGGCGAGCACGAGCGGGGCGTGCGTGCTCGCGAGGATTTGCACCGAGAGAGACGCTCGCATCTCGGAGATGGCCTGAAAGAGGGCCGGTAAGATCGCGCGCTGCCACTGCGGGTGGAGGTGCGCTTCGACCTCGTCGAAGAGGAGGACCAGCTCGTCGAGAGGCGCCGTGTTGCGGAGGCGCGCGGCCTCGGTGTGCTCGTTCCAGGCCCAGACCAGCATGTACGCGAGCGCTAGGATGCGCCGCATCCCCGCAGAAGCGTGCGTGACCGGGACAGTACCATAGGGCAGGATCAGCGTGGGAATGTCGCGCGCGTCCTCGATGGAGATGCGCTGGGGCGGGCCGGGGCGAAGGATCTCGTCCGGGTGCGGCGAGAGCCGGGCGATGACGCGCGAGAGGAGATCGAACAGGGCCGGTTTCTGGAACTGCCAGGCGACCCAGTCGCGGAGCAGGCCATTGCAGCGCACGGTCCTGTCGTCGAGGACGAGGCCGTCCCAGACCGCGGTGGGATCGAACGAGGAGCGATTCAGCTCAATCAGCTCGTCGAGCGACGAGGTGCCCTTCGCGCCCGCTCGACGGAACGAGTCCCAGACGTCGAAGCTCCCATCCGCCCTGGCGTACACGACGAGCGGGTGCACGAACCCTTCACGCGTCCAGCGCTGCTCGTCGAAGTTGAAATGGCCTTCCACCTGCTGCGCGTGGCCGGGTCCGAGGTCGCCGGGGGGCTGGTAGAGCTCACAACGGATCGAGGGCGCCGCGCCGTTGCCTCGCCTCGGCATCGCCGGGTAGCGGGACCAGCTCTCGGTGAGCGCCCACCAGGCGAGGTCGATCAGGAAGGTCTTGCCGAGGCCGTTGTCGCCGCAGAGGAGGTTGAGGCGGGGGGCGAGGGGGACGTCGAGGTCGCCCATGGGCTCGGTGTCGTGGGTGATGATGCGGGTCAGCATGGGCGAAGGGCTCGGGTCAGCGGGATCGGATCGTTCGTGGGGGCGGCGGCGTGGGGCTGTTGACAAGTCCATGACGAACTCGCGGGCCACCTTTGGGATGGGGCTATGCTGGGCGGTGCCAGGCGAGGTTGTAGTGTGTGAGTCGGGCATCAGGGATGAAGTGCTGGAGGGCGTCGTAGGAGAGGCCGATGAAGCGCTGTGTGGGGCAGAGAAGCACTCGGGTTGCCATGTCAACGGCGCGGTGCACCTCCCTCGGATCGGTGCCCTGCAACGCCACTTTGACCCGATCCACATAAGGCATCATGAACTGTGTAACGTGGCGGCGATAATCATCCAGGAGGCTGCCCCGGTCGAGCTTGCAAACCTTGATCGTCGATTCCCCGAAGCGAGTGCGCGGGCGTGGGGTCCACTTGTCCTTCGCACCGTCGATGTGCATCAGCTCGAACTGGATGTGCAACATGCCGTTCGTCGATGCAGGATCGATGAGCAGCGCGAGCTCCCCGCCGGGCGGCGCCTCATCCGCCGCGAGCAGCGTGCTCCCAGGTTCGAGGGGGAAGCTCTCCCTCTTCCCGCTGTTGCACGCGTTGCAAGCATAGAGGAGGTTGAGCCAGGAATGGGCCAGCCACCAGTAACCATGCGTGAGCTCCGAGCCGGGCGCACGACGAGCCTTGGTCTTGGGTCGGTGGTGATCCAGCGGGTCCGCGGAATCCAGGTGTTTCTCGCAATAGCAACACTTGTCGTGCTGGGCCAACCAGAGCGCCTTGCGGACCTCCGGAAGTCCATACCCGTAGATCTGGTCCGAGGTTGGTGGCGCAATCGCCGCAATCGCGCGGAGCCGCGGCAGGTGCTTGCTCCGTGCGTCGGCGAGATCCGGGGGCTCTTCTCCGCGGTGAATGCGGATCACGGGGCGCCCGGGGCGGGCTCGGACGAGAGCGGCTCGCGAGGAACCGGGGTCATACCAGGCTCGATGCCGGCGGCGCGGAGCCTGGCGAGGAGGTCGCGCATATCGGCGTCCTCTTCGTCACTGCGGACGGGGTTGCGGGAGATGAAGCTGTAGCGGTCGAGCATCGCGCCAAGCTCGTTCGGGAAGACGGTGGTCATGCCGAAGTACGTCTCATAGAGATCACTGCCAGTCATGAGCGGCGGGCGCGCGCGGCTCTGGCGGGCCACAATCTTGTCGTCCTCGTCGCGCTCCAGCAGCCAGATCTCCTCGGCTCGGGCGCCCAGGAGGGTGAAGGGGTTGTGCGTGGTGACGATGAAGGTCATCCGGGGGAAGAGCCGACGGACGTCGGAGAGGACGTGCTGCTGCCATTGCGGGTGCAAGTGCTGGTCGATCTCGTCGATGAGAACGACGCCGGTCATCTCCTTGAAAAAATTGGCAGTGCGCGGGAGGCCGAGTTTGTCGGCATGCCGTAACCACCGAGCAACGAGGTCGACGACCCAGCCGATGGTGGTGAGGTACCCATCGCTCAACGATGCCACGCGGACCTCGCCTCCCAGCTTGGGAGCCTTGGCCCAGACATCATCGTTGCGAATGTAGACCTCCTCCACATCAGGCAGCAGGCCACGCAGCTCCGCGAGTATCGTCTCATAGGCGATTCGCTCGAACCCTCCGTGCTTCTCCTGCGCGAGGCGCTCCAGCCGCTTGAGCCACTCGAGCGCCGGATACACGCGGCTCGACTCGCTGAAGAGCGTCGCGATATCGGAGAACTCGGCCGCGAAGTCCATCGCATCCGGTCCCCCGAGAGCCGAGCCGCGGCGGCAACCATAGCCGAAGACGAGCGGTCGCTCGGTGTTGTCCGACGGGACCTGCGAGAGATCGGTGCCGCGGTTCGTGAGCCGCAGCGTAGCGCTATAGTCGCGACCGCCACACCTGACGGTGCATATGGCCGCTTCCGCTTGATTGTTGACGATGCTTACCGGCAACGCGGCGATACCGGCAGATGCCGCCGGATGCGTCGCCAGCGCGAGGGCGACGGCGCGGAGGGTGCTGGTCTTGCCGGCCCCGTTCTTTCCGAGCAGAACGATCATCTGTCCCTTATCCGGCGGCGGATCAGCAGGGGTGATCGTCAAGCCGGCGACGGCGGCGACGCTGCTCAACGCGATCGACTCGAACCGCACGATCCCAGGGAACATAGGAGGATCGCTAGGAGGCTTGGTCCGGGGTGATTCGGGCGCGGGGTTGATGAAGTCTTCCGGTTCCGCTCCTTCGTGACGCAACTCCGCTTGAGCGGTAGCATCTTGCTGCTCGGCTTCATATTCATACGCACGCGCGAGCCCGTCAAGCAGGGCAGCCGTGCGCGGCCACTCCAGCCGGAAGGCGTTCGTAGAGTGCTGGAACGCAAGAGCAATCTCGCGCTCTTGCTTACCACCTTCGCCCGGTGAACGTGACGTCCAGCCGCGGAGATTGCGCTTTGCAGCATGCAGGAACCGAATGAGTTTCGGAAACTCGCCGGACTCGATAAGCCTGCGTGCCGCCACACAGGGCCAGCGCCCGTCTTCCCCCGAGGCGGCACGCGCAAGGACTCGGCTGACCTCGCTTGCGCCTGTGTCATGGCGCCCCTCCTCGGCCAGTTCACGCAGAGCCGTTAATGACCAGTCGTAGAGGATCTCCTCGCGCTGATCCGCGGGGAGTCCTTCACCCGGATACCCTTTCCAGGCCTCGAGCACACGATAGGCTGCGTGCGCCCGCTGCTTAGCCTCTTGTTCCGCGTCGGCAAGTGGAGGGTAGGGTTCAGCGTTGCCGCGGTATATTCGTTTGACAAGTTCAGTAAACTGGCGAGTATCGGAGGCGAAGAAGGCGGAGAGACGACGCGTCGAGCGCTTCGGCTCGAACGCGCCAAGAACATATACAAACTCAGTATTCGCGAGAAGAACGCCATACTTGGAGTCGACGTCGGCGGCACGTTCAAGGCGATCCATGAGCTGCTCCAGAATATAGGAGAAGCTGCCGTCCCGACTGAATTTCATAACCTCGTTCGGGTCGGCAACGAGCGCTTCCAGTGTCCTGGCAATCGTCTCGGTGCTTATCTTATCTTTAGCGCATTCGGCATTTCTTACGGCTCCTACAATGTTCTCCGCCTCCAGCAGGTTCTTTATGGCCCTCGCCCAATCCTCCGCCGAGTGCTCCCCGAATACGTACTCACAGTTGCGCCAGTACGCTCGGCGAACATTTTCACCGAGCGAGTCGGCCAGATCCCAGATCATAGGATCTCCGGAAAACAGGCTCAACGTGGCCACGACCGGCTCGAGCCTGCCATGATCGATCAGCGCGCGGAGCTTGCTCTCGAACGACTCCTTCCCTTCTGCCTGCAATCTCGCAGCCAAATAGGACGGGATGTGCGGAAGAAGCGGCGTGGAAGGAACAGCGTCGATCAAGTACGCCTCCAACTCGCGAGCAAACGACGATTTCCCCAGTGTCGAGCCAAGAAAGTACGGCTCATTTACCTTCTCCGCGAGCAGCGTCACGACATTCAGCCAGTCCTTGCGCTCCCGACGAATGCTTTCAATAGCCTCCGCCCGAAGCTCGTTCAGCCTACGAGCTTGAGCATAGAGATCCGGGGTTCCGTTGAAGGGATCAGGCAGCTCCGCACCGGGCAAAAACAGCCATTCATAAGACAGCACCGGATCGAGGGGCTTGAACTTACCGTAAAGCCTGTTCCAACGTTGCCACGTAGCACTGGTCGGCGACCAATGGAGGATGTGACGGATGGCTCCCCAGATCTCTGCCGCGTCATCGCGAATATCCGGCTGAACGATCTCGAGCCGATCAAGGAAGTACTCTCCATGCTCTGCGCGCATTTCACCACGGCGCAGCAGGTACGCCCAGCGTCCCGCATCGTTCCCCACGCATGCCAGCGTCAGCTCGAAATACTGGCTAGCTTCGGTGCCTTGCTGTTCGCGTTGGTCGAGGACGGGTGCCGGTCGCCACGCAGGCTTGCGTGACTCGACATCCATCATAAAACCAAAACCGGTCTCTGCGAGCTGGCCCACAAGCAGCCGGAAAGCGATTTGGGGAGTCACTTCCATCAGTCGCTTCATCACCGAGACCTGCTGCTCGCCTGATGCGCTTGTCTGCGAGTGCCCGAGGCGCAGCAGTCTATTGAGGCTCGCCGCTGGCCGGTTCGACATCCGCCCCTTCTTCTCCGGCTGCCCGGCATCGTACTCCGCGAGCGTCGCCAACGCCTCGGCCACCCGCGCCATGTACGTCTCACTCCACCCCAGCGTCTCCAGCGCCCACAGCAGCCCCGTATGCGGGCTCCCGAACTGCCCCTCTTCCGCCAGGAGGTGCGCGGCCCCCTCGTCTTCGCGCAGCAAGCTCTCTTCCAACCGATCGAGAAACGCCTCCGGCGCCGCCTCGGCGAGCAGCGGCAGCAGATCGGCCAAGGACGCCCACCGCATCCACTGCGGCTCCAGCAGCCTCCGCACCACGATGCTCGCCGCTGTGCTCCCGCGCTTCGGCCCGTGCAGCGCCACCAGATCTTCGTCGCCTAGCGCAAGACGCACCAGCGCGCGCACAAGCCCCTCGCGCAGCGCCGCCGATTCTTGCAGCACTTTGCCATGCATCGCCGCGGCGAAGCGCTCGTTCGCTTCCAGCTCGAACCGCGGATCCGCCTTCCCCAGCACGGCGATGACGGTCTCGTGGAAGCGCCGCAGCGTCTCCGCCGGGATAGAACCGACGAGCGCCTTCCATGCGTCTCCCTCGGCGATCCACCTCCACGTCGCCCGGCCCCATCGCTCCTGATCTCGCACGGTCGCCGCATCCGGGATCAGCCGCAGCCGCTCGCACAGGCTCTCGACGTCACGCGGCTCGGCACCCAGCGAGCGGATCACCTCGCGATCTGCCTCGTTCTCCGGCTGATACGCCCCGACGAGCAGCATGGCCGCGAGGGGCACGGGATCCAGCGGCGCGGCCCACGCAGGCAAGGACACGTATCCATAGAGCCGCTGGAGCGCGCTGAGCTTGCCGCCGGACTCCTCGGCCCGGCGCTCCGCGTGGCTCCTGGGAAACCCTCCCTCGACCAGGATCTCTGCGATCCGCCGGTAGGGTACAGGCTCCAGCGTCAGCGGGCGAAGCGCGCCGCCGGTGCCCGCCGCGCTGTCGAGGGGGACAACCACGAACGCAGTGCGCTCGATGAACTTGGTGTCCATCCCATCGAAGCCGGGGAGTACGATCAACGGCTCTGCCGCCGCCACGCGGTACGCCCAGCGCAACGCCGCTTCATTCTCGACCACGAGCGTGCGGGCGCGCCAGAGATCGCCCTCCGGAGACGGGGCCAGCGCGAGCGCCGCGGCCGAGAACACGACTGCCTCCTCCTTGGTGTCGCCTCGCACGAAGAGCGGCTGCGGGCGCCCGGTGCGGGCCCAGCTCCGGACTTGCTCCGCGGCACGCTCGCGCTCACGTCCCGCCAGGAGCAGCTCGATCGGCAGCGGCGGACTGGTGCGCGCGCGCCACCTGGCGACGAAGGTATCGAGGTCGACAGCGTCGTACGCGGGCTTGTCGAGCTGGGCACCAAACCAGCGAGCGACGGCGGGTGCCTGCGTCAGCCATGCGGCGAGATCGTCCGCGTCGAGCAGCCGGACCTCGATCCACTTGCCCAGCGCGCGCCGGTCCGCGGCCCAGCTCGCTTTATCGCGGAAGCGCCGCGCCAGGAGCGCGACGTAGGTCGTGGCGGACGGCCGGATCGGCGCGGGCGGCGCATCGGTCCGCTTGGCGAAGTCATCGTCGAGCTTGGAGCGCGTGCCCTCCACGGACAGCTCCCACACCGACTGCCCGCGTGGGCAGAACGCCGTGGCGCGTAGGGCCTGGACGACGCCATCCCAACCGGCGAGACGCGTGCCGCCGTCCGCCCGCATGTCCACGGTGCCGATGGGCGAGGTGGCAAGGAGCAGCCGCCGCACGAGATCAGGCAGAACCGCCGAAGCCTCGACGCGCTGAGACCAGATCTGGATCTCGTCGCCGGTGATGTCCCAAGGCCTGCTCATCGGGGAACCCTATCCCAAGCGCCGACCCGGCGACAGCGGCGAACGAATCGGTGGCCTCCGCCTCGGCCGAGCGCCGTCGGCGGTCCGGTCGGGATCCGGGGCGCGTACTCGTGACCGCCCCCTCCGCACATAGCCCTTGCACTCGCCCTCCCACGTTCGGTACGTTCCGCGACATGCCCCCTGCCAAGCCCGCAAAGCCCGCAAAGCCCACCACCCCGAAGCCCATTACGCCTCCCGCCACAGCAGCTCCCTCGCCTCCCGAAGAGCAGCCGATCGAGCTCTCCAAGGCCGCAGGCGTACTCACCACCATCCGCAACAAATGGCC
>JBDTXR010000360.1:0-9663 GCA_040006075.1 Byssovorax sp.
TCGATCTCGCGGAGAGCGACGTTGGCCCGTTGCTCGGAGAGTCGCTGTCCCTCGCGGCGCTCAACGGCCCCACGTCGGTCGTGGTCTCGGGCCCCGAGCCGGCGATTGCCAATCTCGAAGCGCGCCTCTCCGGGCGTGGCGCCGCGAGCCGGAGGCTCCGCACCTCGCACGCCTTCCACTCGGCCAGCATGGATCCGATCCTCGCCGCCTTCACCGCCGAGGTCCGCAAGGTAGCGCTCCACGCGCCGCAGATACCGTATCTCTCGTCGGTCACCGGCGGGTTGATCACCGCGGCCGAGGCCACCGATCCCGCCTACTGGGCGCGCCATCTCCGCGCTCCGGTCCGCTTCTCACCAGGGCTCGTCGCGCTCGCCGAGGGCCGCACGCTGCTCGAGGTCGGCCCGGGTCGCTCGCTCACCACGCTCGCCAGGCACCATGGTTTCGCGGCGATCTCCACGCTCGGCGCCCCGGGTGGCCGCGCCTCCGACCTCGAAGGCCTCCTCGGCGCGCTCGGGCAACTCTGGATCTCCGGCGCCCGCGTCGACTGGGCCGCGCTCCGCGCTGGTGAGGTGCGACGCCGCGTTCCTCTCCCCACCTACCCCTTCGAGCGATTGCGTCACTGGATCGAGCTGCCCACCGCGATCGCCGCCGCAGAGGCCCTCGATCTCGCCGCGGAGGCAGCCTGGTTGTCGGTCACCGAGGCCGAGATCACCGCTTCGCTCGCGATCCGGCCGATCGAGAGCTATCCCGGTCTCACTCCCGCGCTCGACGCGCTGTGCTCGCGCAAGGTCGTCGATTTCCTGATCGCGAGCGGTGTCCGGGTCGAGAAGGGACAGACCTCCTCGCGCCGGGCGCTCCTCGGTCAGACAGGCATCTTGCCGAAGTTCGCCCGCCTCTTCGACGCCATGCTCGCCATGCTCGCCGAGGACGGCATTGCGCAGATCACCGGCGACGAGGTGCGTTTCCTGGAGAGCGCCTCGGCCTTGTCTCCGGACGTGGAGCTCCGCCGGAGGCTCGCCGATCACCCCGGCTTCCAGGGGCTCATCACCTTCCTCGACCACTGCTCGGCCACCTACGCTGACTCGCTGACAGGGAAAATCGAGGCGATCGGCGTGCTCTACCCCGGCGGGAGCACGCGCGTCATCGAGGAGAGCCAGCGCGCCACCGTCGAGTACCGGAGCGAGCGGATCTACATCTCGCTCCTGGTGGCGGCCGTCACCCGGATCGTGGAAGCCTCGGCCGGCCGCCGGATCCGCATTCTCGAGGTCGGGGGAGGGCAGGGGTTCCTCACCTGGCCTCTGGTCGAGGCGCTCGCGAAGGCCGACGTCGAGTACCACTTCACCGATCTCGGCAAGGTCTTCGTCGACGACGCGCGCCGCCGCGCCTCTGAGAGCGGCCTCGACGCGAACATGCGCTTTGGCACCTTCGACGCCTCGGCCGATCCCGCGTCGCAGGGGTACGATCTCCGGAGCTTCGATCTCGTCGTCGCCTACAACGTCCTTCACGCCACGCGCGACGTGGTCGCCACGGTCCGTCAGCTCGCGACGCTCCTCGTCCCCGGCGGCGCAATGGCCTGGGTCGAGGTGGTCAAGGCCCGTCGCTGGGACACGCTCACCTGGGGCCTCGCCGAGGGCTGGTGGTATTACGACGACGCCGTCCGAACCGAGTCACCGCTCCTCGCCCTCGATCAATGGGTCGATATCGCCCGCGAGCAGGGGTTCCTCGACGTCGAGGCTTATCCGCGCACGCCCACGGGTCGCGCCGGGTCCGATCATGGCCTCATTCTCGCTCGCGGGCGACAGGCTGCCTTCGCGCCTGCGCCCCGGCGCGAGGCCCGGGCGCCGCGCGCGAGCCACGGCCCGGCCCCGTCGGTGCAGCCCCGGCCGGAGCTCCGGACTCCCCACGTCGCCCCGCGCGACGAGACCGAGCGCCGGATCGCGGCCATCTGCGCTGAGCTCCTCGGCGTCGAGAGCCTCGGTGTTCACGACGATTTCTTCGAGCTCGGCGCCGACTCGCTCATCACCCTTCGAATCACCGATCGGATCCGTCAGGAGCTGGGGAGAGAGGTCCCGGCGCACGCGGCCTTCCGCGGCTCCACCGTGGAGCGGATGGCGCGCGCCCTCGATCAGCGCGCCGATCCCGCGCCGTCATCGCCGCTCGTGGCCATCCAGCCCGGCGGCACGCGGCCTCCGCTCTTCTTCGTTCACCCGGCGGCGGGCATCGTCTTTCCCTATTTCGCGCTGGCCCGCGAGCTCGGCCCGGATCAACCCTTCTATGGCCTCCAGGCCCGCGGGCTCGACGGCCGCGAGCCGCCCGATCGCACCATCGAGGAGATGGCCCGCACCTATGTCGACGCGCTGCGCGCCGTCCAGCCGCGCGGACCGTACTTCCTCGGCGGCTTCTCGTTCGGTTGCCTCGTGGCCTTTGAAATGGCCCAGATCCTCCGTCGGGCCGGCGAGACTCCGGGCCTCGTCGTCCTCGTCGACGAGCCGGCGCCGGTGCTCGGACACCGCCCCTCGGCCGCGCTCATGGCGCGACTCTTCATCACCGGCGTTGGCCGGACGATCTGGCCCCACCTCCACGACTACTTCTACCTTCGCGGCGGAAGCCCGAAGCCCGAGCTGCCCAGCCTCAAAGACCTCTCCCGCCTGCGCCCCGACGCCGAGCTCTGGCAATCGATCCTCGCGCGCTCGACCATGGCCAACTTCGTCCCTGCCGAGTCCCGCCTCCTCGCCCTCCGTCAGCCCGCGATGCGCCCGATGTTCGACCTCTTTCTGCTCCACGTCCGCCAGACTCTCGCCTATCGGCCGGAGGCCTATCCGCACGGCGTCACCGTGTTTCAGGCCACCTCGCTCGGCGGCAAATACGACGCCGATCCCTCGATGGGCTGGCGCGTCCTCGCCGCGGGCGGGGTCGAGGTCCACAAGATCCCGGGAGAGCACCTGGAGCTGCTCCGCCCCCCGCACGTGCGGGTGCTGGCCGCCAAGCTCAACGATTGCATCAGCCGCGCCACGCTGAGATAGGCACTCTTCAGCGGGGCGCGAGCCAGTGATCGCTCACCCACCCGAGATCTGCCGGCTTCGCCCCGAATTCGCCCTGCGCCCCGCGGTCGAGCCGCCCTCGCAGCCAATCGCGCGAGGCGAACACGCTCAGGATGTAGTCGAGCTCGGGGATCGCCGGCCGGATCCGACGATACCGGTCCTCCAGCAGCGCCCGACACTGCACGTCGATCACGTCGACCGAGCTCTGGATCATGAAATCCGGGAAATAGAGCGGCCGCGCCAGGAGCTGCGTCCACCCCGCAAAACCAAGCCGATCGAGCGCGCGAGGGAGCCTCTCCAGCAGGCCTCGGCCCGGCCCTTCGCCGCTCTTGTCGCCCTGGGCCTCGGTCGCGCCGAACGAGAGCACGGCGAGCTCCTTCAACAGATCACGTCCAGAGGCGCCCTCCAGCGCCAGGTGATCCATCGCCGCGCGCACCGCGACCAGGGTGGGATTGTTCGCCAGCAAGGCCCCGTCGAGGTACGCCTCGCCGTCGACCTCACTCCGATGCTCCGCCAGCACCACCGGGAACGCGGCGCTGGAGAGCGCCACGTCGACCAGGGTGCGCCGCCGCTCGGCGTCCGACTCGAAGTCGAAGCTCTTGAACACCTTTCGTTTCCAGGTCTTCCGGCGGATGCTCACCACAGCCACCTTGCGCCCGCGCTCGGCGAGATCGCCCAGCGTCTCGCCTCCGAGGTGGCGCTCCAGCGTCGCGCGCATCGCGTCGGCGAGGGCGCGCGGGCTGCGGCCGGTGACGACGCGGAGCGCCGCCGAGGGAGAGACGCGAAAGATCGCCAGGATTTCGTGGAGCATCTCCACGCAGTCACCCAGCGCACGAGCGCTGTCGGCGGGAGTCCCGCTCGGCCGCGAGGCGAGGTAAAGAGCCGCAAACGCGCCGTCGGACGTGCCGGCGAAGAGATCGGTCGCCGCGAGGAAGCCCGGGCGCGCCTCCTCGATTTGCCGGAGCACACGGGCATGGAGCGACGCGCTCACGCCCCCGTCGATGGACAGGATGTTCACTCCAGACCTCCGCGTGGTTTGGCATTTTTCTTAACAGCCGGTCAGCGGCCCTGTCAAGCCGTCGCCCCCGCTGGTCCGCGCGCCAAAGGGCGTTGAGCTCGAGGCGGCGGCGATCGAAGCAGTTTGGCGCGCGATTTTTCCGGAGCGATGATACGGTGGCCCACGTCACGGGGCATCCCCCCAGATCCCGGCTCGCGCCGAGGAGACCCGAAGAATGGCCACCGAGCACCAGTACACTGCCGAAGGCCGCGTGATCGAGGACGCCTCCTCGGTGGTCACGCGGGGGGTGCGCGACGGCCGCCCGGTGCTCCTCCGCCGCTCGAGCAAGGCGCGCCCGACCCCTCGTGATCTGGCGAAGCTACGGTACGGCGCCTCGATCAGCCGGAGCCTGGATCTCCCGGGTGTTCTCGCGGTTCACGCGGTGGAAGAGCTCGACGGCGACGTGGTCGTGGTGATGGACGACTTCGGCGGCACGCCGCTGCGCACCCTGCTCGCTCAGCGCCGGATCGAGGTGCTGGAAGCCCTCCACATCGCCCGCGAGCTGGCGAAGATCCTCGGCGCGCTCCGGGACCGGCGCGTGGTCCACGGGAGCATCGAGCCGGCGAACATCCACGTCGAGCTCGGGTCGGGCGTGGTCAAGCTCGCGATGTTCGACAACGCCTCTCGCCTCGTCCGCGACCACGCGGCGCGCGTGAGCGCGAGCGGCCTCGAAGGCACCCTCGCCTACATGTCGCCCGAGCAGACGGGCCGAGCGAACCGGGCTGTCGACCATCGGACTGACATGTACTCGCTCGGCGTGACGCTGTACGAGATGCTCGCCGGCCGCACCCCCTTCGACGCCGCCGATCCCGCGGCGCTCGTCCACTGCCACCTCGCGGTCGCGCCCGAGGCCCCGCACCGCATCCGCCCGACGGTCGATGTCGGCGTCTCGGCCGTGGTGATGAAGCTCCTCGCCAAGGGCGCAGAGGACCGGTATCAAACCGCCTCTGGCCTCCTCGCCGACCTCGACGAGTGCGTGACCCAGCTCGAGATGGCGGGCACGATCGGGGATTTCACCGCCGGAGCGCGCGACGTCTCTCCCGACCTCCAGATCCCCGAGAAGCTCCACGGTCGCGGGGACGAGCGGGCCCAGCTCGCCGCGGCCTTCGAGCGCGCCTCGTCCGGCGCGGCGGAGGTCGTGCTCGTCTCGGGTCCCCCGGGCATCGGCAAATCGAGCCTGGTCAACGACCTCCAGCGGTCCATCTCCGATCGGCGGGGCTACTTCACCTCGGGTAAATCCGGACCTCCGGGCAGCTCCCCTCATCGCGCCCTCATCGAGGCGTTTCAAGGCCTGATCCGCGAGCTGCTCTCGGAGGGCGAGAAGAAGATAGCCCCCCTCCGGAAGCGCCTCCAGGAAGCCCTGGGGTCGAATGGTCAGGTGGTGATCGACCTCCTCCCCGAGGTCGCTCTCCTCGTCGGCGAGCAACCCGCGGTGTCCGCGGTCGGGCCGACCGAGGCCCGGAATCGCTTCCACCTCGTCTTCCAGCGCTTCGTCCAGGCCTTCGCGCGACGCGAGCACCCGCTCACGATCTTCCTCGATGATCTCCAGTGGGCCGACAGCGCCTCGCTCGGGCTGATCCGCGCGCTGCTCGACGATCCCGGGGCGCGCCACCTGCTCCTGGTCGGCGCCTATCGCGACGACGCCGTCGACGGCGCACACCCCCTCTCGCTCGCCCTCCCCTGGCTCCGCGAGGCGCGGCCTCTCCCGGTGGAGATCGCCCTGCGCCCGCTCGATCCACAGGAAGTCTGCCGGCTCCTCGTCGACGCGCTCGGGTGCCCCGACGACGACGCCGCGCAGAAGCTCGCCCGCCTCGTCCACGAGCGCTCGCGCGGGAATCCGCTCTTCGTTCATCAGCTCCTCACGTCGTTCCACGCGCGTCGCCTCCTCACGTTCTCGGCCAGCGCCGGACGGTGGGAGTGGAGCCTGGCGCGCCTCGTGGAGCCCGGCGCCGGGGGCGACCTCGGCGGGCTGCTGACCGAGCGGATCCAGGCGCTCCCCGAGGCCTCCCAGCGTGTCTTGCGCCTCGCGGCGTGCCTCGGTGCCTCGTTCGATCTCGAGACCCTTTCCATCGCCGCCGAGTCCACCCCCGTCGAGACCGCGGCCGAGCTCTGGCATGCTCTCCAGGCGGGCCTCGTGCTGCCGATCGGCGACGAGTACAAGTATCTCCCGATCGAGCCGCGCCTCGTCCGCTATCAGCACCTCCACGATAAATCGCGCGAGGCCGCGTACGCGCAGATCCCGGGCGACAGCGCTCCTGCGCTCCACCTCCTCACAGGGCGGCTCCTCCTCGCGGGCCTCTCCGACGGCGAGCGCGCCCACCGGATCTTCGAGATTGTCAATCAGGTGGATCAGGGCCTGGATCTCCTCACCGACGTGGCCGAGCGTCACCGGGTGGCGCGGTGGAACCTCGTCGCGGCGGAGCGCGCCCACCGGGCCACCGCGTACGACGTGGCCCTCCTTCGACTCGACGTCGCGACTCGATTGCTGGGCTCCTCGTCGTGGCAAGCGGAGCACCAGCTCACGCTCGAAGTGCACCTGCTCCGCGCCGAGTGCCAGCACCTGCTCGGCCGCTTCGACGCGGCGCTGGCGAGCTTCGACGCCGCGCTCGCCGGAGCGACCACCCCCGCCGAGAGGGCCCGCGCCAGCGCGCTGCTGGCCCGGGCGCACCGGAGCCGCGGTGATCACCGGGCAGCGCGCCGGGCCAGCGACGCCGCGCTCGCGCTCCACGGCGTCGAGATCCCTCCGAGCGAGCAGCTCGACGCGGCCTGGGCCGCCGAGCACGCCACGCTCACCCGGAGGCTCGCCGGCCGATCGATTGCCACTCTCGCCCAGCTCGCCGAGGCGACCGATCCCGCCGCTCGCGCCCGCGCGGCGCTCCTCGCGGCGAGCCTCGTCGAGAGAGAGCTCCCCGTCCTCGATCCGCGCCTCGGATCCTTCTTCGCCATGAGGCTCGTGAACGAGTCGCTCGAGCACGGCGTCGCCCCCGGATCGTCGATGGGGTACGTGATGTACGCGCTCACCCACGCGGCGACGACGGCCGATCGCGCCGCCGCGCACGCGCTCGGCGAGGCGGCGCTCGGCCTCGCCCAGCGCCTCGACGACGTCGACCTCCGCGGTCGGGTCGAGCTCCGGTTCAGCGCCTTCGTCAACCCCTGGCTCCGCCCTTTGCGGACCAGCTATCCTTTCCTCGAGCGCTCTTACACCGCCATGCTCGAGTCGGGATCTCCTGCCGGCGCAGGGATCGCCGCGGCGCAAAGCATCTTCCTCGCGCTCCTCGGCGGCGACGAGCTCCAGGCGCTCGAGGAGCGCGCGCGGCGCCACCACGACGCCCAGGCGCGCCTCGGCCACACCGACAACGCCGGCCTCCTGGCGTGCTTTCTCCGCGCGACGACGCTCCTCATCCGCGGCGCCGTCCCGCCCGAGCAAGAGGCCGAGATCGGCGAAGAGCGGCTGAGCGCGCGGCTCGGCGGCGATCTCGCGACGCGCTTCACGCACGAGCTGCTCGAGCTGATCGTGGCGTTCGTCGCCGGTGACACCGAACGGGCGCGGGTCCTCTCCGCCCGCGGCGCGGCGCACCTTCACGCGGCCGAAGGGCACCTCGCCGAGGCCGAATTCCGCTTCTTCCGTGCCCTCCTGACTGCCGCGCTCCCCCCGGCCGAGACGCCGGAAGAGCAGCGCGCGCGACTCGCGCTCTTCGAGGACGACGAGGCGAAGCTCGCCGCCTGGGCCGCCGGCTGCCCCGAGAATTTCGGTCACAAGCACCATCTCGTCTGCGCCGAGCAGGCTCGCGTCCGCGGCGACAACGACGCGGCCATGGCCCTCTACGACCAGGCGATCGACGGCGCCGCCGAGCAAGATCTCACGCATCACCAGGCCATCGCCGGGGAGCTCGCGGCCAGGTTCTACCTCGCGCGCGGGCGCACCAAGATCGCGCGCGCCTACCTCGCCGAGGCGCGCCAGGCTTACCTGCGCTGGGGCGCGGCGGCCAAGGTGGCGGCCCTCGACGCGCAGTATCCCGATCTGGCGCATGGACGGGTGAGCGAGCGCCGCCCGCCCGGCGACGCCCCGAGCGGCGCTCCGCTCGACCTCGACACGGTCGTCCAGGCCTCTCTCTCGATCTCCGGAGAGATCGTGCTCGACGAGCTCCTCCGCGCGCTGATGAGCACCCTGATCGAGCATGCCTGTGCCCAGCGGGGTTTGCTCCTGCTCGGGGGAGATCACGAGATCATCGTCGAGGCCGGCGGCGGGGGCCAATCGATCCTCGTCACCGACGGCACGGTCGACGATCGCGCCGACGTCTCCCGGGCGATCGTGCGCTACGTCGAGCGCACGCGAGAGACCGTGGTCCTCGCCGACGCGGCCAACACCGGCCAGTTCCTCTCCGATCCTTACGTGGCGACGGCGCGGCCGAAATCGATCCTCTGCATGCCAATCCTCTCCCGCCGGCAGGTGGTCGGCGTGCTCTACCTCGAGAACAACCTCGTCGTCTCGGCCTTCACTCCCGAGCGGTGCCAGCTCCTCGCGCGGCTGGTCGCCCAGGCCGCCATCGCCCTGGAGAACGCCCGCCTCTACGACGCTCTCGAGAGCCGGATCAAGCTCCTGACGCAGGAGCTGAGCTCCAGCAACGACGAGCTCTCTCTCTCCCTCCGACGCCTGAAGGAGACGCAAAAGCAGCTCATCGTCCAGGAGAAGCTGGCCTCGCTCGGCGCGCTCACCTCGGGTATTGCCCACGAGATCAAGAACCCTCTCAGCTTCATCAACAACTTCGCCGAGCTCTCGGTCAGCCTCGCGGGCGACCTGCGCCAGGAGATCGACGACCAGCGCGCCCGGCTCGACCCCGACAGCGTGGCGGCGATCCACGAGATCATCGCCGATTTGCAGCAGAACTGCGCCAAGATCCACGAGCACGGCCGCCGCGCCGACAGCATCGTTCGATCGATGTTAGAGCACGCGCGCGCGGGCGGCGGCGAGCGCCGCGAGGTCGACATCAACGCGCTCCTCGCGGAGTACGTGAGCCTCGCCTACCAGGGTTTCCGCTCCCACGACGCCGCCTTCAACGTCACGATCGAGACCTCGTACGATCGCGGCGTCGGCACCCTCCTCCTCCCCTCGCAGGAGATCGGGCGAGTGTTCCTGAACCTGATCAACAACGCTTGCTACGCGGCCCGCGCCCAGCGCCTGCGCCTGGGAGAGCGCTTCTCCCCGACGATCCGCGTCGCCACGAAGAGCCTGGGCGATCGGGTGGAGATCCGGGTGCGCGACAACGGCGCCGGCATCCCGCCCTCGGTGCGGGAGAAGATCTTCAATCCCTTCTTCACCACCAAGCCCGCAGGCGAGGGCACCGGCCTCGGCCTCTCGATCAGCCAGGAGATCCTCGAGACCAACGGAGGTACGCTGGCCTTCGAGACGGCAGAGGGCATGTTCACCGAGCTCATCGTCACCCTCCCACGCGGCGCCGCGTGAGCCGGTGAGCTAAATCAGCGAGCACGATACTCGCTCGACTGCTGCATAGCCGCGACCGCCAGAGGCTGTCTCAAAACTCGCCGCTCCTGGGCGAGACCCAC
>JBDTXR010000361.1:0-9620 GCA_040006075.1 Byssovorax sp.
TCGCGGCCGAGATGATGGCGAAGAGCGGACCCCGGAGGTCGTGGGAGACGATGGCCAGGAGATCGTCGCGCATCTCGGCGGCGGCGCGGAGCTGGGTCTCGGCGGCCTCGCGCTCCAGCGCCGAGCTGAGCAAGGTCGCGAGCGAGGCGAGCACGTCGCGCTCTTCATGGGAGAACTCCCGCGGAGTGCGCGAGTAGACGCCGAGGACTCCATATTTGCTCGGAGGCTCGATGGCGACGACGAGGCCGCTCGTCACCCGCGGATCGCGCAGGAAGGCCTCGGAGCTCGCGCGATCGTCGGCGTCCGTCGCGCCGAAGGCGACCGGGTTGTTGCTCCCGAAGGCGTGCGACTCCCACGACGTGCGCCCGTGCTCCATCGTGGTCGGCGCGGGGTGCGGCGTCGACCACCCGACGCCCCCGAGGAGCGCGAACGTCCCTTCGGGCTGGCGGCCGAAGATCCCGACCAGATCGATGCCGAGCGTGGCGCTCACCGAGCTCGAGATCTCGTCGAAGAGGCCTTGAACGTCGTGCCGCTGGAGCAGGCGGTGACCGACCCGCGCGATCAGGGCTTGCTGCTCGGCGCGGCCCTGGATCTCGTCGAGCCGCTCTTTCTCGATCGCCACCATGGTCTGATCGGCGAGCGCGGAGAGGAGCCACTCTTCTTCTTCCTCCGAGATCGCGCTCTCGCCGCGGATGACGGCGAGGGCGCCGGTGACCTTGCCGCTCACGATCAGCGGTACCGCGACGGCGTTGCTCTCGAACCCTTCGCCCAGCACCGCGCGGAGGATCTGCTCCAGCGAGGTGTCCGGCGTCTCGAGCTCGGAGCGGAGAACAGCCCCGGTGACGGCGTGGGTCGCTCGCACCTGGAGGCAGCCGCTCGGATCGTAGAGCAGGAGCGCCGCGCGCGAGCCTTCGAGGAGCAGCGCCGCCTCGGTCACCGTCAGGGAGAGGACTTGATCGAGCGAGGTCGCGTGGGTGAGCATCCGGCTCACGTGGGTCAGCTTGCGGAGGCGGCGCATCCGCGACGCTTCCGCGGCGGTGGTGACCTCGAGATCAAGCAACCTCGACGCCCTTCGTGGTGATCTGGAACTCGTGGGGCTGCTGATCGTGGGCGCTCCCGCGGGCCTTGACCACGCGGATGGTGCGCGTGATGGGCTTCTTCGCGGTGAGCTCGAGGAGCACGAGCGCGTCGGAGAGGTAGCTGAGCCGGCTCCCCTCGAAGGCGCTCTCGCCCATCAGGACCCCGGCCGTTTCCATCACGAAGATGCTGGTCACGCCGCGCACCGTGAGGTGCTGCATCAGCGCGTAGAGGTACTCGTGGAGCCGCTGCTGATCGCTCGACGCCGTGGCCAGATCGCCGATGGCGTCGATGACCACGCGGCGGATGTTGTTCTCGGTGACGAGGCGAAAGATCTCGACGAGGATGCTGTCGATCTGGAGCTCGACCGGCGATCGGTAGAGAAGATTGAGGCCCTTGCGCGCGGCCTCCTCCACGTCGACCCCGTAGCCGTGGATCACCGAGGCGAGCTGGGACGGGTTCTCCTGGAAGTTGGCGTAGATGCAGGGCTCGTCGCGCCGGATCCCCTCGAGCACGAATTGCAGGCCGAGCGTGGTCTTGCCCGAGCCGCTCGGGCCCGCGAGCAGCATGCTCGAGCCGCGCCACACGCCGCCCCCGAGCATGGCGTCGAGAGCCGGGACGCCCGTGGAGAGACGGTCCTTCAGCGCGGTGTACGTCTTCGGGAACTCCGGAGAGACCAGCCGCGGGTAGATGTCGAGGCCACGCTGGGTGATGCGGAAGCCGTGCATCCCCTCGCGGTACTGGCTGCCGCGGAGCTTGCGCACGCGCAGGTAGCGCTCGTCGCGCGCGCCGAGCTCCTTGCGGCTGAACTGGATGATCCCGTCGGCGACGGCGAACTCCGGCAGCGTCGCGATGTGCTCCTCGGTGTACTCGCCGACGAGGAACGTGGTGGTCTCGTAGGCCGAGAGCAGGCCCGACAGCTCGTAGAGCATCCGGCGCATCGCGGGGATGGAGGGCGCGAGATCGTGGATGGCCTTGAAGGAGTCGATGACGATGATCTTGGGACCGATCGACTTCACCGACTCCTGGATCCGGGGCACGAGCGCGGCGATCCCGCCCTCCGCGAGGTCGGCGCCGATGTCCTCGTAGATCACCTGAGAGCCAATCTTCATCTCGTCGAAGAAGGGGAACTGCTGCAGATACCGCACGACCTTCGGCAGCGGCTCCGACATCGTCGTGAAATAGAGGACCGGCCGATCTTCGCCGGCGTTGTGGAAGATCAGCTGCTCGACGAAGATGGTCTTCCCGGTGCCGGGCTGGCCCATGACGACGTTGATCGAGTCGACGGGGAAGCCTCCGCCGAGGATCTCGTCGGCTTGCGGGTTGCCTGTCGTGACGCGCTCGAGGGGCGTGGCGATGCGGGGCTCGGCGCCGGATGGGTCGTGAAAGTTCATTGTTCCTCGGCGAGATGGGTCACGGGGACGCCGCGAGCACGCTGGTCACGGAGTCGACGAGCTTGCGCTCCGTCAACGGCTTCTTGATGAATCCATCGGCGCCGGCCTCCTGCGATCGCACCATCGCCGCCAGGATGCTGAAGACGACCACCTTGATGTGCTGGGTCGCCGGCTCGGCCTTGATCCGCTTGCAGAGCGCGAGGCCGTCCACCTTGCGCACCATGATCTCGGTGAGGATCAGATCCGGCGGGGTCGCGGCGACGTGCGCCAGCGCCTCGGCGCCGTCGGTGGCGAGCGTGACGGCGTGCCCCGCGCTCGTCAGGAACGAGCGGGCGAGCTCCCGCGCGTGAGCATCGTTTTCGACGATCAACACCTTCGGCACGGGGACGCAGCCTCCACGGAGTTCACCTGGCGCAGATCGCCACGACACGGGCCGCATGTCAATCATGGACGACCCGGCCGATGTGGCGATCGTTGCACTGATACGGCGCATTGCGGATTCGTCCAGACCCCCGCCCGGGTCGGACCGCGTCGCCGCGCGCGTCCGCAGCGCGGTGAATTCAGCATGAAACATCGCAAATCGTGGGCGCGCGGCCCGTGATCGACCGGGTGGTGCGAGCACGGATCCGTACCGTCGCCCGGCGAGGAAAGTTACGCGCGTCAGCGAGCGCACGGGGCGACGTGGCGCGCGTGTGGCGTAGCTGCGCTTCCGTTCTCCGCCGGAGATCGTCATTCCCGCGCAAGACCGCGCAGGATCGCGCATTTCGCCGCACCCGAGGGGTTGGCCTCATGATTGCTTGAGCGGAGGACGCGCGCCACGGACAGTGTGCTCCACGGAGATCCGGTCCAGAGTGCCTGTGCGCGCAAACCACGATCACCCCCATCCGGAGCGGCGAGCCTCAGGGCCTGCGTCGTTTCACCGAGGCTATCATGTCAATCATCCTCTTCCTCGTGTTCGGTCTCGTCGTCGGCGCTGTCGCTCGCTTGCTCGTCCCCGGACGGGATCCCGGCGGCTGGATCGTCTCGATGGTCCTCGGCGTCCTCGGCTCGTTCCTGGGCGGCTTCCTCGGTCGCGCGCTCTCGATCTACCGTGAAGGGGAGCCGGCTGGATTCGTGATGTCCCTGCTCGGCGCCATCGTGCTGGTGGTCGCTTACCACGCCATCACCAGCCGTCGCTCGCTGGCCTGAGCCCCGGATCCCCGCTCTCGCGTCGATCTCGACGCGACCCCACGGTCACCGCGATGACGCTGCCTGAAACCAGGCAGCGCCGTCGTCGGTGACCGTGCTCGTTCCATCTCCCGCTAGCGACGTCGCTCCCCGCGCCCGGATACCCTCCGAGCCCGCGCACCGTGGAAGGTTGCCATGGTGGGGCATTCTTGCGCGCGCGGATCCTGCACGTTCGCCACGCCCCGGATCGCCCGGGAACGCCTGGATTCTGGAGATTTCGCCCGAGGCGCCGCGGGAGTGTGGCTGGCATGTCTCCTGCGAAAGCGTGCTCCCGACTGGCGCGGTCGCGAGCAGCGCGAACGAGCGCGTCACGACGGAGGGCCCCGGGGCAGGCTCTCTTTCACGCCGAAGGCTGCCCAGGAACCTCCGCACGCAAACCAGGAGAAGGCTCCGTGTTGAACACCTTGCCTCGCTTCGCCAGCACCGGTGTCGCTGGCCTCGACGAAATTCTCGGGGGCGGCTTCCCCCAGGACCATGTCTTCCTGATCCAGGGCGATCCAGGCGCCGGGAAGACCACTCTCTCTCTCCAGTTCCTGCTCGAGGGGGCGAAGCGGGGAGAGAAGGGGCTCTATCTGACGCTCTCGGAGAGCGCCAAGGAGCTCGAGACCGTCGCTCGCTCCCACGGCTGGTCGCTCGACGCGATCACCGTGCACGAGCAGCTCGTGGGCGAAGAGATGCTGTCCGAGGAGGACGATCTCACCCTCTTTCATCCCTCGGAGATCGAGCTCTGGGAGACGGTGAAGAGCCTGCTCCGGGTCGTCGAGCGCGAGCAGCCGAAGCGGGTGGTGCTCGACTCCCTCTCTGAGATCCGCCTCCTCTCGCAGAGCACCTTGCGCTACCGGCGGCAGATCCTCGCCCTCAAAGAGTTCTTCGCCAACCGCAACATCACCGCGTTCTTCCTCGACGATCGCACGGCCGAGGACAACGATCTCCAGCTCCACAGCGTGCCTCACGGGGTGGTGGTGCTGGAGCGGCTCGCCCCGATCTACGGGGCTCCGCGCCGGCGGCTCGAGGTGGTCAAGGTCCGTGGGGTCAAGTACCGCGGCGGCTTCCACGACTTCAACATCGTCACCGGGGGAATCGTGGTCTTCCCTCGGCCGCGGCTCTCGCCGCACCGCGCGGCCACGGCCATGGGCCAGATCGAGAGCGGGATCGCCGGCATTGACGCCCTGACCGGCGGCGGGCTGGGCCGCGGAAACAGCACCCTGATCATGGGCCCGGCCGGCACAGGAAAATCCACGCTCGCGGTGCAGTACGTCATCGCCGCGGCGGCGCGGGGCGAGCGCTCGGCGATGTTCATCTTCGACGAGAGCACAGGAACGCTCCTGTCGCGCGCCAACGCCCTCTCGATGCCCCTTGAGAAATGCGTGAACGACGGCAACGTCTTCATCCAGCAGATCGATCCGGCCGAGCTGGCGCCGGGGGAGTTTGGCTACGAGGTGCGCCGCGCCGTCGAGGAGCACCACGTCAAGGTCGTGGTGATCGACAGCCTCAACGGCTACCTCAACGCCATGCCCGAGGAGCGGTTTCTCACCCTCCACCTCCACGAGCTGCTCACCTACCTGGGCGAGCGCGGGATAGCGACCATCCTGGTCATGGCCCAGCACGGCCTGATCGGCGCCGGGATGACCTCGTCCGTCGACGTGAGCTACCTGGCCGACTGCGTGATCCTGCTCCGCTACTACGAGGCTCACGCCCAGATCCACAAGGCGATCTCGGTGCTGAAGAAGCGGAGCGGGCCGCACGAGAAGTACATCCGCGACTACGGGATGAGCGCCGCCGGGATCGCGGTCGGCCCGCCGCTGACGCAGTTCCGAGGCCTGCTCACGGGCACGCCGGTGCAGAGTGGCAATCACCCCGAGGCGTTCAACTCGAGCGGGGACAAATGATCACCCAGGACTCCGAGCGTGTCCTGATCCTCGCGCCGCGCGGCCGCGACGCGCCCATCGCCGCGCGCGTCCTCTCGCGCGCCGGGATCGACTCGCGCGCTTGCCTCGATGTCACCGAGCTCTGCCACGAAATCGACGCGGGCGCGGGCGTGGCGCTGATCACCACCGAGGCGCTGCCCCGGCGCGCCGTGGCCGAGATCGTCACCGCGCTCCAGCGACAGCCCACCTGGTCCGAGCTCCCGGTGCTGGTCTTCGCGGCGCCGGGCCTCGACGGGGCCGTTCCGTCGCTCGGCCCGATCGAGGCGCGGGCGCACATCACCCTGCTCGATCGGCCGGTGCGCGTGAAGTCGCTGATCAGCGCCACCCGATCGGCGCTCCTGGCGCGGAGGCGGCAATACCAGCTCCGGAACCTGATGCACGAGCTGGAAGAGCGGGTGCACGAGCGCGACAAGTTCCTGGCGATCCTCGGGCACGAGCTGCGCAATCCGCTCGCCGCCATCCTCCTGGCCTCGCAAACCACGGACGCGGTCGACGCCCGGCTCGACGGCGAGCACGCCGCGCTGATCGAGAGGCAGTCCCGGCACCTCGCCCGCCTCGTCGACGATCTGCTCGATCTCTCGCGGGTGACGGCCGGAAAGATCGTGCTGCAGAAGCAGTCGGTGCCCCTCGGGCGGGTCGTGGAGCAGGCGATCGCCTCTCTCCACAACCTCTCGAAGAGCCAGGAGGTCGGCCTTCATTTCACGCCTCCGGCGCGCCCGGTCCTGGTCCACGGAGATCCGGTGAGGCTCGAGCAGATCGTGGTCAATCTGCTCACCAACGCCGTGAAATACACGACGGCCGGCGGGCGCGCCGACATCACCGTGGAGGAGGTCGCCGGCGAGGCGCGGCTCCGCGTCGTCGACACCGGGGTTGGCATCGACGCGGCGCGGATCGACAGCATCTTCGGGCTGTTCATGCAGGCCGAGAACGCGATTGGCCGGGCCCGCGGCGGGATGGGGATCGGCCTCTCGCTGGTCCGCAGCCTGGTCGAGCTCCACGAAGGCACGGTGACGGTGACGAGCGCGGGGATCGGGCAGGGGAGCACCTTCACCGTGACCCTGCCGCTCGCCCGCCCCGATCAGCGAGTGTCCGAGGCGCCCCGGGGGATGGACGACGCGCCGACGCAACGCCCGCTCTCGATCCTGATCGTCGAGGACAACGCGGACGTTCGGACCCTGATGGAGAAGAAGCTGCGCCGGCTCGGTCACGAGGTCCTGGGCTTCCGTGACGGCGAGGACGGCGCGGAGGAGATCGCGTCGAGGTTGCCCGATCTCGCGCTCATCGATCTCGGGCTCCCCGGGATCGACGGCTACGAGGTGGCCAATCGGGTGCGCGAGGCCGTCCACGATCAGGTGTACCTGGTGGCGCTGAGCGGCTTCGGTCAACCCGAGGACAAGCGGCGCGCGCTCGCGGCCGGCTTCGACGAGCACATCACCAAGCCGGCCGACGTGCGGGCCCTCAACGATCTGCTCGGGCGCGTGCAGCGGCGGCGCGCGATCTGAGCCGGGGAAGCGATCTCAACGAGGCTTCGGATCGGGCTCGATCGGCGTGATCCGGAGCGACTCGAGGAGATAGGGCCCCTCGGGCTGGGCCTGGAGCTCGACCTTCAACGAGCCTCCACGCTCGCAGTCGAAGCGCGCCTCGCCCGCGCCGGGGCCGCTCGCCGCGATCACCGAGACGACCCGGCAGGCACCATGTTTTTCGTGCGCGGCCTCGAAGATCGAGAGGGCCTGCTCGGGCCGGATGAGCTGGAGAAATCCCGGCGAGAACCCGGCGGTGATCCCGCTCCGATCCGGCCTGGCGAGCAGCGCGATCACGTGCCCCAGGGCCATCCCCGCGGGGAGATCGAGCGGCGGAAACGGCGAGGTCCCGGCGGCGATCGCGCCTGCCTTCTGCGCGCCGTCGGGGGCGTGATCGGGATCGCGCTCGGCCTTGGCGAGGATCGTGAAGGCGTCTCGCGCCATCCCGTCGACAGCGTCGCTGGCGCTCGCGAGGAGGATCACGCCAATCCCCCGGGTGGGCCCGAGGATCAGACAGGCGCTGTACCCCTCGGTGCCGCCGTCGTGCATGACCAGGTAGCCGAGGACACTGTCGCTGATCACCACCCAGCTGACGCCAAAGGCCTGCTTCCCCGGGCGAGCCAGGCCGGCCGAGAGCTGCGATTCGCGGAGCGAGCTGCGGCGGATCGGGCCGGGATCGCGCTCGCTCCGCGCCGGCCAGGCCGTCATCTGGTAGCTGGCGAAGCGCGCCAGATCGGCGACGCTGGAGTAGAGTCCGCCCATGCCCTCTGCGGCGCCGAGGCGCCAGTGGGGCCCGGCCGGCTGATACTTGCCCTGGAGTCGCTGGTGGCCGGCAGCGAGCTTGTCCGTGGGGACGTCGGATTGGTCCCAGAAGGTCTGTCGCATCCCGAGGGGCGCGAGGATCCGGCGGGTGATGAAGTCCCGGGTCGGCTCGCCCGAGGCCCGCGCCACCACGAGGCCGCCCAGCGCCATGGCCAGGTTCGAATAGCGCGCGTCGGTCCCGGGCGCGAAATCGAGCACCGCGCGCCGCGCCGCCTCGCCCAGCTCTTGCTCGGTCACGCCGTGCGCGTCGCTGTATTTCAGCGTTCCAACGCGCGGGAGCCCCGAGGTGTGGGTCACCAGGTTTCGAAGGGTGATGACCGGGCTGTCGAGCGTGGGATACACCGCGTCGCCCAGCTCGGGGACATAGCGGGTCACCGGATCGTCGAGCCCGATCCGGCCGTCGTCGCGGAGCGCGAGGAGCGCCATGCCGGTGAAGACCTTGGTGATCGATCCGATTCGAAACACCGTGTCTGCGCCGACGTCGCCGCCGGCGTCGGTGCGGGCCCCGAACCCCGCGGCGAACGCCAGCCGATCGCCGACGACGACGCCGATCTCGGCGTTGGGGAGGCCGTTCTTCTCCGCGGCCTCGCGGAAGAGCCGCCCGATGTCGGGGAACGTGGCCTCGATCCGGGCGCGGCGGGCGGGGTCGATCATGGGCAGGGGCGCTCGGATCGCGGCGATCCGCGTCGGTCCGGCGATCGGTCCAGGGGTGTTCGAGGCGGCGGGCGCGGAGGTCGCCGCGCAGCCGGACGTGAGGACGAGCGAGAGCGCGGCGGCGGGCCCGAGGCGAAAGGACATCGATCGAAACGACAGCACGGAATCCGGAGCACGCAAATACGCAAACGCGGCGTCGGCGCGAGAGAGCTTCCTTTGCCTTTGCGCGCCCGCCCGCGTTGCGCGATCGTCGCCGGGCGATGTCGTGGCAGGTCTACGTGCTCCGCTGCGGCGACGGGACGCTGTACACCGGGATCGCCCGCGACGCCGAGGCGCGGCTCCGGCAGCACGAGGCGGGCAAGGGCGCGCGCTACACCCGCGGCCGCGGCCCGCTCGCGCTGGTGCTGCTCGAGCCGGCGGCGACGCAGGGCGACGCGCTCCGGCGCGAGGCCGCGATAAAGAGGCTGGGGCGCGCGGCGAAAGAGGCCTTGATCACGCGGGCGGCGGCGGCGACGAAGGCGAAGAAGAAGCCGCGCCGCCCCCGGGCAGGAAGCGGATCGTGAAGCACGCGCCGCGGCCCGGCTCGCTCTCGACGCGGATCGAGCCGCCCATCAGCTCGACGAGGTGCTTGACGATCGAGAGGCCGAGGCCGGTGCCGCCGAGCTCGCGCGAGCGGCCGGCGTCGACGCGGTAAAAGCGCTCGAAGAGCCGCCCCAGGTGCGCGGCGGGGATGCCCACGCCGTCGTCGGCCACGGCCAGCTCGACCTGGCCTTCGCGCGTCGTCGCGCGGAGCGTGACGTGGGCGCCCTCGCCCGCGTACTTGATGGCGTTCTCGAGCAGGTTCATCACCACCTGCTCCACCGCGCGGCGATCGGCGCGGATCTTCAGCTCGGGCATCGGCTCGATCTGCACGGTCATCCGCTTGCGCCGCGCCGGCACGTCGAGCAGCGCCGCGGTGTGGGCGACGACGGCGCCGAGGTCGAGATCGGTGAGCGCGA
>JBDTXR010000362.1:0-9608 GCA_040006075.1 Byssovorax sp.
CTGCGACGGCCTCGACAACGACTGCAACGGCGTCGTCGACAACGGCAACCCCGGCGGCAACGTCGCCTGCAGCACGGGCAAGCAAGGCATCTGCGCCGCCGGCATCACCGCGTGCACCTCGGGCGCCATCGCCTGCAACCAGACCAACCAGCCGCTCCCCGAGAGCTGCGACGGGATCGACAACGACTGCAACGGGGTCGTCGACAACGGCAACCCCGGCGGCGGCCTGAGCTGCGCCACGGGCCAGTCCGGCATTTGCAGTGCGGGCACGACGGCGTGCACGGCGGGCGCGATCGCCTGCAACCGCAACCAGAACCCGACGACCGAGACGTGCAACGGCCTCGACGACGACTGCAACGGCGTCGTCGACAACGGCAACCCCGGCGGCGGCGCGTCGTGCAACACCGGCAAATCGGGCGTCTGCACCGCAGGGACGACGGCGTGTTCGAGCGGCGCGATCGCCTGCAACCAGAACGTGCAGCCCAGCGCCGAGATCTGCGACGGCCTCGACAACGACTGCAACGGCGTCGTCGACAACGGCAACCCCGGCGGCGGCGTGGCTTGCAGCACGGGCAAGTCGGGCGTGTGCGCCGCGGGCACGAAGGCGTGCACCGGCGGAGCCCTGGTTTGCAACCAGAACGTGCAGCCCAGCGTCGAGATCTGCGACAGCCTCGACAACAACTGCGACGGGCTGGTCGACAACAACCCCACGGTCGCCGCCGACACGAACCCGAACACCTGCGCGGGCGCCAACACGCTCACGGTCAACATCGCGCCCGGTGCGCTGCAGGACGTGTCGGGCTACATCGACTCGAAGGGCGACGACTACTTCCGCGTCAACTTCACCAGCGTGCCCGGCGCGCCGAACGGCTACCACCCGAAGATCGACCTCATCAACAACGGCGGCGGCCAGTTCATCATGGACCTCGAGAACAACTGCGGCTCGGGCTACTGGTGCGCCGCCGACGAGAACACGGTGGAGATGAACTTCAACCAGTACGGCGACCCGAACGGCTGTGCCGCCATTGGCAACTGCAGCGACGGCACGGCGCGCTACACCACCTGGGTCGTCCGCGTGCACCGCACCAGCGGCGCCGCGAACTGCTCGCAGTACACGGTGCGCGTCAGCAACCAGTAGTCGACGACGGGGGGCGCCTCACGCCCCCGCGCTCGCCCGAAAAAAACCAGGCGCGCCGCCGGATCGGCCCGCGCGCCTCGACCCTCCACGATCGCCGAAATCCCTACGGAACCAGGCTCCGCAAGTACCGCGCGGTGGTCTTCGACATCGGGTTCTGCGGCACGTACACGTCGGGCTCTATCCGCAGCGGCGAGAGCACCGGCTCGCCCGCGCGCATCCCGAGCAGGCGCTCCACGTCTTCCAGCACCTCGTCCATGGACGAGTAGCGGTTGCCCGGCACCTTGCGCATCGCCGTGAGGATCAGCGCCTCGAGCCGCGGATCGAGGTCCGGTCGCAGCGCGCGCGGCGGCGTCGGCGCGACGTAGAGGTGCTGGGCCACCAGCAGCGGATCGTTCGGCGTATCGAAGGGCAGCTTCCCGGTGAGCAGCCGGTAGAGCATCACGCCGAACGCGTAGACGTCGGTCCGCGCGTCGAGCGGATCGGCCAGGGCCTGCTCCGGCGCCATGTACGGAAGGGTCCCCAGGGTCAGCCCCACCTGCGTCACCGGGCCCTCGCGCAGCTTCGCCATCCCGAAGTCCATCAGCTTCACGCGCGGCTCGCCCGACGGATCCTCGCTCAGGAACACGTTGTCCGGCTTCACGTCGCGGTGGATGATCCCCGCCGCGTGGGCCGCCGCGAGCGCCGACGCCACCTGGCGGGCCACGCTGAGCGTGAAGGGCACGGTCAGCGTCCGCTCGCGCCGCACGCGCTCGCCCAGCGACTCGCCCACCAGCAGCTCGATCACCAGGAACGGCGATCCATCCTTGCGGTGCCCTGCGTCGAGGACCCTGGCGATGTTGGGGTGGCCGAGCTCCGCAGCCACGTCGATCTCGCTCAGGAACCGCTCGCGGGTCACCCGATCGCCGGCGTGCTCGCGCCCGAGGATCTTCACCGCGACGCGGGCCTGGGTCTTCGCGTCCTCCGCGAGGTACACCCGCGCCATCCCGCCTTGCCCGAGGAAGCCGCGGATCACCCAGCGGCCGTCGATGATCGCCCCGAGCTCCTGCGTGGGCTTCACCACCACGTACGGGGCCGGGTTCTCCGGAGGATCGACGAGCTTGGTGCCGTCCTCGGGGCAGAACCGCTGCGTGTCGTCGTAACCGCGATGGCACCGGGGGCAGAGCATGATCGGGCACCCAGGATGCGCGCCCCGGGGGGACCACTCAAGGGTCGCCGGAGGCCGGGGCCACCATTTCTCGTGCGTCCGCCCCGCTTCTTTGGCATGCCTTGCAGCCATGGGCGGCCTTCCTCGAGCCCGGTATCGCTGGCTTTCGCGCGCCCTCGGGCCCGCGCTCGGCCTCGCCGCGCTCGCTGCGGGCTGCCACCACGCCGCCCCGGGCGCGTCGACCTCGCCTGATGGAGGCCCCACCGTCGAGGTCGATGGCGGCGAAGATCTCACCGCCGCGAGCGCCGTCGCGCCCGGCCAGAGCGCGGCTCCCGCGGCGGCGGCGCCGGGCGGCCCGCCGAGCGACAAGCCGCTCCTCGGCGTCACGGCCTTCGTCGCCACCGTCTACAAAGAGCCGCGCGACACCGCGAAGCGCCTCGGCTACCTCCGCGTCGGCACCCGCGTCGTCCGCTCGGCCGAGCCCGCGGGCAAGTCCGGCTGCTCGGGCGGCTGGTACGAGATTCAACCGCGCGGCTTCGTCTGCGCCGGCGAAGACGCCACCACCGACATGGATCACCCGATCCTCAAGGCCGCCGCGCACACCGCCAACCTCAAAACGGCGCTCCCGTTTCATTACGCCTTCGTCCGCGCCGTGCTCCCGCTCTACATCCGGGTCCCCACCTCGGCCGATCAGTTCAAGTCGGAGATGGACCTTCAAAAGCACCTCGACTGGTTCAAGGACAACCACGACGAGGTCTCGAAGGTGATCCTCGGCGCCAACGACGTCCCGATCGACGATCGCGGCGTCCCCATCCCGGACAAGAAGCTGGGCGAGCTCGGCCTCACCAAGAACTCGCAAGAGGTCGGGATTGGCGTGCTCCTCGGCGGCGAGGCCGACACCGATCCTGCGCCGTTCTGGCTCGACGGCGGCAAGCGCAGTATCCCCAACATCAGCGATTACAAGACCAAAGGGTTCGAGATCTTCGCCGATCGCGCCCGCCGCCACACCGGCCTCTCGCTGATTGGCTCGTTCGCGGGCGGGCCCGACTCGCTCGACCGGCGATTCGCCATCACCGCCGATCTCCGCCTCGCGCCGGCCAGCAAGCTCAAGCCCGACTCGGGCTCTCCGTGGCATGGGCTCGAGCTCACGTCGGCGCTCACGCTCCCTCTCGCCTTCGTCAGGTCGCAGGGCGCGCACGCCTACAAGATCGCCCACGGCAAGATCGTCCCCGGCGAGGCCATCGATCACCGCACCGCGGTGGCCCTCACCGGCACCAAGCGCACGATCGAAGGGGTGAAGTACTATCGCACCGTCGACAAACGCTGGCTCAACCAGCAAGACGTCGGCCTCGCGGTGCAGCCGGCCACCTGGCCCGAGGACGCCGAGAAGGGCAAGAAGTGGATCGAGATCTCGATCACCAACCAGACCCTGGTGCTCTGGGAGGGCAAGACTCCTGTGTATGCCACTCTGGTCTCCACCGGGCAGGCCGGCCTCGACGATCCGAAGAAGACCACTGCCACCATCCGCGGCAGCTTCCACATCCGGAACAAGCACATCTCGGCGATGATGGACTCCAACGAATCGTCGGCGGTGGGCGGCCACGCCAACACCTCGGCGGTCTCGACGGCGGCGCCCGACAGCGGGGATCGCGAGCCCGGCGAAGGCAACGGCAAGGGGAAGACGGCGGCCAAGGACAAGGGAAAGCCCGACAAGGGGGCCAAGGGAAAGGCCGACGCCAAGGCCAAGAGCGCCGGCCCGCACGAGAAAGAGATCCCCAAGCGCGGGGACGGCGTCTACGGCGTGACCCGGCGCCGCGGCGAGGGCACCTTTCAGCTCAAGGACGTGCCGTACATCCAGTATTTCGAGAGCGGGTATGCCCTCCACGCCGCCTACTGGCACGATGTCTTCGGCACCCCGCGCAGCCACGGCTGCGTCAACCTGGCCCCGGTCGACGCCCACCGCATCTTCATGTGGACCGATCCCCCGGTGCCCGAAGGGTGGCACTCCGTCACCTCGGGCGACGAGATGGGCGAGGGCTCCGCGGTGATCATCCACGAGTGACCCCGGTTTCCTGCGACTGAAGAGCGCAGGAGAGCGCATCGGCGGCGCGCCTCCAGGAGCTGGCCTGTCTGCTCCCCGGACGAGATCCAGAGGATCTGGCGCGTACACGGGCCTCTCGACCGCCCGCGAGAGCGATCTCCATCCAGCCTCCCGGAGCGGAGATCGCTTCCCCCGCCCGCTCTCCCGCTGTCCAGGCCGGGCCTCGGCTGCTAGGGTCGCCCGATGGAACGATCCGACACGGCGAGCGTGGTTGTCATCGGCGGCGGGCCGGCCGGCTGCACGGCGGCCACGCTGCTGAAGCAGGCTCGCCCCGGGGCGCGGATCGTCCTCGTCGAGCGGATGGTCTTCCCGCGCCAGCACGTAGGCGAGTCGCTGTTGCCGGACTCCAACCCGGTCCTCGCCCGGCTCGGCGTGCTCGACAAGGTCAACGCCGCGGGCTTCCAGCGCAAGGGCGGGATCACCTTCAAGTGGCGCACGGATCAGCCGATTTTTTCCGAGTGGTTCGCGACAGGCGTCAACGATCAGCTCCACCCCGCCGGGGGCGAGCACGTCCTCGATCACACCTGGCAGGTCGATCGGAGCCGCTACGATCAGATCCTGCTCGAGCACGCCGCCTCCCTCGGCGTCGAGGTCCTCCAGCCCGCCTCGGTCGTCGACGTGCTGCGCGAGGGCGCGCGCGTCACCGGCGTCGTCGTCGACGTGGGGGGCGAGCGCCGCACCCTCCGAAGCGAGTTCGTGGTCGATTGCTCGGGCCAGGCGCGCCTGCTCGGGCGGGCGCTGGGTCTGCGCACCGTCGAGCACAACCTCGGTGATCTGGCGATTCATCGCTATTACGAGGGGGCCGGCTGGGCCAGAGAGCTCCTCGGAGAACAGGAGCTCTCCAAGATCTTCTTCGCCGCTGCGCCGGCCGGGTGGGTCTGGTACATCCCGCTCTCGCCCACGCGGGTCAGCGTCGGTGTGGTGACCCGCAAAGAGCTCCTGGTCGGGCGCGATCTCGATCAGGTATTCGAGCAGCAGCTCGCGACCGTGCCCGAGATGACGGCGCTGCTGGCCTCGGCCGAGCTCATCGATCCTCCCTCGGGCCTCCCGGGCGGGCGGCGCACGCTCACCACCTCCAACTGGTCCTATGCTCACGAGCGCGCGGCCGGGCCGGGGTGGTATCTCGCCGGCGACGCCGCGGCCTTCGTCGATCCGGTGCTGTCGTCCGGAGTCACGCTCGCTCACCACGCCGGGATGTGGGCGGCCAACGCCATCCAGACCGAGTGGGATCACCCGGAGATCAGCCCGGAGACGCTCCACGCCGAGTACAGCCAGGTCTACGAAGACGCGCGCGCCGGCTTCGGGATCATGGCCGAGTGGTGGTATCACCACCGCCAGACGGCCAGCGACGACTGGTGGCAACAGGCCGGTGGCCTCATGCGCGATCGGGGCGTCCGCGGCGCCACCGGCATGGACGACGTCACGGCCTTCATGCACCTCGTCGCCGGCTACCTCACCGACCAGCGCTTCACCCACGTTGGAGTGGGCTTTGGCACCGCCGGCATGAGCGTCGTCGCGGGCGGCATGTCCGGCAAAGACGTCACCGCCGCCGCGTACGGCGAGGTCGACGACGCCTTGCCGGTGCTCCGCGCCTGGGACCGCTGCCAGCCGGACTGGTATCTAGGCACCTTCGTCGAGACCAACCGCTGGTGGCGCCTGCCGATGCTGCGCTTCACCAGCGACGGCAAGGAGCGGATCTACCGCCCCACGGTCCATCGCGACGCCTCGGGCGCGCCGGACGTGGGCCCCACCGTCGCGGCGATCGAGAGCGTGCTCTCCACCCTCGAGGCGACCTCGGCGTTTGGCGACCTCGCCGGCGACATCCGTCGTCGCGGCCAGGGCAAAGAGCTTGGCACCCTGGCCCGCGCCGTCGTGCAAGACCTCGTCCGACTGAAGCTCCTCGTGCCCGGCGAAGCGCCGATGAGGCTGCGCGAGAGCGCCACAAACGCCGGGGATCGAGGCCGGATCCTCAAACGTGCGTTCTCGAAGGCCGCGCCCACCCCGCGAGAAGACATCTCCTTTGCCGACGAGCCCCCGAGCTTCACCCTGGTCACCTTCACCATCGTAGGCGCTCCGCGAAGCTATCGCCCGCGGCCGGGAGAGCTCGCGTACGTCAAGGCGCTGCTCGACGCCTGCGACGGCCGCCGCTCGGTCGAAGAGGTGGTGCGCGAGGCCAGCCGGCGAATCGGCCCTCCCGACTCCCGCGAGGTCCACGACGCCGTCAACGTCCTCGTCACCGATTTGCTCCACCTGGGTGCGCTCACGGCGTGAGCGCGTCCGTCTTGCGGGGAGGCCCGACCTCGGCGTACGGTCGCGTCAGGAAGCCATGAGCCTGCCGCCTCGTTCCAGCGCGACCCGCTCGGCTTCAGTTGTCGAGGGACCTTCGCGCGGAGCGCTCTGCATCACCAAGCCGGCTGTCCAGCACCCTTTCCAGAGGTGCGAAAGAGTGCTGGACGTCGGGAGAGATCACTCACGGGCTCCCACAGACTCGGTCGGTCAGGCGAGCTGGGATGTAGCGAGTGCGGACAGGGGCGTCAGGATCAGCTGCCCGTCCCCGTGTACGGGATATTGAGGGTATACAGCGTCCCGAGGCCGGCGCCCGAGGGACCGCGGTAGCTCACGACGAGGGTGCCGGAGAAGGTCCCCACGGACGTCGGAGCGAACGTGATCTCCATCAGATTCGAAGAGCTGCCGGCCGTGAGATCGGACGGCGGGTTGTGCGTGACGCGGTAGGGATCCGGGGGGACGGCGACGGAGATGCTGCTGGCAGGGCCGTCGCCGTTGTTCGTGAGTGTCACCGTGAGCGTGACTCCCCTCGAGTTGTGGGAGATCGTGCCGAAATTGAGCGATGACGGGCTGGCAACGAGGACAGGCGTGTTGAGGGCTTCGGCGGCCTCGCCGACGAACTCCTCCGGTTCGCCGATGCCTGCGCATCCCAGCGGGGCGACCAGGAGCGCCGCGAGCGCGAGGGAGCCGAGCATCGAGCGGAGCAGAGCAGACTTTGTTTTCATGGAATCCTCCCGGAATGAGCGGCGACGCCGATCCGACGCCCAAATGGGCTCAGGAGCGGTCGCGAATTTCTGGAGCCAAGTGCTCCTGGATGCGGCGCTATTATATCCGAAGCGCCGAAGAATCTGTGCACAAATATCGACGGATGGCGCGATTCGAGGTCGCGTACCCTGCCCTACATAGCGTTCAACATGCCATGGGTTCAACATGCCATGGGAAGGGGGCTCCGCATCAGGGCGAGCTCACTGATGTCAGACCAAGCCATCAAGGTCGGGGTCGTTCCGCCAATCCTTAAGTAAATGGGACCCGCGCGGTCAGTTCGCCGAGCCGCCTGTGCTACGGCCACACCACCGGTACGGGGCTCGGTCGCGGCATCGTGGTCCCGTCACCGATCTGGCCGTTCGCATTGGCGCCCCAGCAGGACAGAACGCCGGCCTTGGTAATAGCGCACGAGTGCTTGTCTCCCAGGGCAAGCTGTTCGACGTTCTCGAGGCCGACGTCCTTGGGCACGAGCTCGGAGACGGGAGTCCCGTCTCCGAGCTGACCATCCGTGTTATCGCCCCACATATAGAGCTTTCCCCCGGCGACGGCGCCGGTGTAGTTCGCGCCCAAGTCAATTGCGGTCACGCCGACCAGACTGACGGCTTGAGGCAGGTGAGCGTCCGTCTTGCTGCCAAAACCGAGCTGTCCCGAGCCGTTCGATCCCCAGCAATAGAGCCCGAGTGCATCGACCGCGCAGGTGTGCAACGAGCCACTCGACAGCTTCACGACATTCTTTGGATAGTCAGGACCCACATTGAGCGCGCACGGCGTGGTGCAGTCCGTCGTGGTCCCGATGCCGAGTTGACCCTTGACGTTCATTCCCCAGCACTTCAGGGTAGCATCCTGCATGATCGCGCACGTGTGGTTGGCGCCAGCGACGACCTGCACGACGGACGTGAGGATCTGCACGGGCGACAAGGACGTGGCTTTGATGCTGGTGCCGATTTGACCGTAGATATCGCCTCCCCAGCACGACAAGTTTCCGACCGTGTCGACGGCGCAGGTGTGCATGCCACCAGCCTCGACCTGCTTGATTCCAGCAAGCGCGAGCGGTTGAGGCGTCGTGGCGCTGGTCGTGCTGCCGACGCCGAGCTGACCAGAGCCATTCGAGCCCCAGCAGTAAACCGAACCGTCTTTCAGCGTGGCACAGGTATGAGCGCCAAAGATGCCCATGAAAGAGATCCCTCCCGTCGAAATTTGCACTGCAAATCCGGGCAACGCCACCTTGACCGGCGCCGTCGTGCCTACGGTGGTGCCATTGCCAATTTCGCCGAACTTGTTTTCACCCCAGCACCACACCGAGCCGTCTTTCAGGATCGCACATGTATGGCTGTACCCGGCTGCAACATAAACCGGATCATTGCACGCCGTCCCACCGCAGTAAGCAGAGCACTTGACGTCGCAGCTCCCGCAGTGGTCTTTGTTGTCCGTCGTGTTGGTCTCGCACCCCGGCATCTCGTTGCAATCGCCAAATCCTTGCTCGCAGGTATAGCCGCATACACCCTTGTCGCAAATGGCCGTGCCGTGGACGCCGGTGGGGCAGTCCACGTTGGACGCACAGCTGCCACCGACACCGCTCGTGCTCGCGCTCGTCGCCACCACTTCGCTGCTGGACTCACTCGTGCTTACGCCTCCGCCTCCCGCACAGCAGCTCGGATCCAGCGTGGCGTCCTGGTAGCTGACGACCTGTAAGCACCCGCCGCCCAGCGCGATCGCCGCGACCAACCCCACCCCATTTCGCATACGCATGATCACCACCTCGCCCGCAGCGTCAGCCCCAGATCGCCCCCCGCAACCGCGGGCAACGCCTCGAAAAGAACTGCCGCGCTCGGCTTCACGGCTCGGCCCGGCGCCGTCAGGAACAGCACCACGCCGCCCGCGAGCGCGACGCCACCCGCGACGAACGAGATCGTCGAGATGGTTCCTGCGGTCTTCTCGTCCCCTCGCAGGGAGACGCCCGTCGCATTGCAGCGGGTGGGATCGTCGGCGCGGCAGTTGGCCTCGGAGTCGCGCTTCTTGCTTATCGTCATGACGCCGAAGACTGTTCCCACAGCGATCCCGACCAGCCCGGCTCCAGCCACGGTGACCGCCGCCAGCTTTTGCCCGTTCCATGCGTTTCCCGTCCCCTGCGGCTCGCGCGCGATGGGCATCGAGGTGTCGGCCGTGGGTGTGGG
>JBDTXR010000363.1:0-9565 GCA_040006075.1 Byssovorax sp.
CTGGGGGTCAAGGGGTCGGAGGTTCGAATCCTCTCGCCCCGACTGGCTCCGGAGGGTTACCTCCGGAGCCTTTCGGTTTTTGTCTCCGGTGAATCCATGGCCACCACGAAGAGCGTACCGACGCGCGGCACCACGATCGCCCGGGCCATCGTCCTCGGGCTCGCCGCGTTCTTCGTCGCGCTCTTCGTCTTCTTGCTCGGTCGCCGCAGCTTCCACGGCGGCGGGTCGCTCACGGGGTTCCTCGTCGCGTCGGCGGTCCTCGCGCTGCTCTTCGCGTCGGCGATCTTCTGGCCGCCGCTGGCGCGGCTGAAGCTGCTGCTGATCACGGGATCGGTGGTCTTCGGCCTCTACGTCGTCGAGATCACCCTGACCGCGATCGGGCGGCCGGGCGCGAAGCCCTCGGCCGAGGTCGCCGCCGCGCCGAGCGCCGCCGATCACCGGAGCAAGCTCGAGGTGATCGGCGAGCTCCGCGCGGCCGGCGTCGACGCCTGGCCCACGGTGCACCCGCAGGTCTTCCTCGGCTCGGGCGGCCTGCCGATCCACGGCGAGGCGGCGATCCCGCTCGGCGGCATTTCGCGCGTGCGCACCGTGTATTGCATCGAGAGCGACCGCTGGGCGATCTTCGACGGCGACGAGCACGGCTTCAACAACCCGCTCGGTCTCCACCGGCCGGGCGAGGTCGACGTGGCGCTGATCGGCGACTCGTTCGCCGAGGGCGCGTGCGTGCAGCCGGGCGAAGATCTGGCCTCGCGGCTCCGCGCGGCGCCCGCGACGACGCGCGTGGTCAGCCTCGGCAACGGCGGCGACGGCCCGCTCACCGAGCTGGCGACGTTGATCGAGTACGCCGCGCCCCTGCGACCGCGCGTCGTGGTCTGGCTCTACTACGAGGACAACGATCTCCTCGATCTCGAGCTCGAGCGGCACGAGCCCGCGCTCGTCCGGTACCTCGACGGCGGCTTCTCGGCGCACCTCGTCGATCACCAGGACGAGATCGATCGCGCGCTCCGGGCCTTCGTGACCCGGGAGCGCGAGGCCACCTCCGACAACGAGGGCCAGCACTTCGTCGGCAAGGTGGTGAGCGCGATCAAGCTCTCCACGCTCCGCGATCGCCTCGGAGGGATCTCCTACCCCGAGCCGTCGCCGCTCTTCGCGCGGACCTTGCAGCGCGCGAACGAGACGGTGTCCGGGTGGGGCGGGAAGCTCTACCTCGTTTACCTGCCGGCCTGGTCGCGTTACCAGAAGCAGCCCGCAAACGCCGATCGGGCCTTTCGCGGGTATGGCCGCGTGCTCGAGATCGCCGCAGAGCAGAGCCTCCCGGTCATCGATTTCCAGGAAAGTCTGGCCGCGGCGGAGGACCCTTTGCGGAATTTCCCCGGGCGCCGCGCCGGGCACTACAGCCCCGAAGGCTACGCGCGATTGGCCGCGCTGATCCACGCGCGCCTCCAGGCCGACAAGCGGCTCCCGTGACCTGATCCCGGCGCTGCAGAGTCGATTGGAGAGTGCCAGTCGGGGAGATCGCCGGGGGCGCCGCGCGACGCCCTGGCCGACACCCCGGCGGCGAGGACCGCGGCGATTCGCGCGCGCGGGCGTCGAGGGTGATGGACACCACGGCGCGGGCCGACGACACTTGTCGTGCGATGAAATCTCTCTCTGCACGCCACTCGCTCGGGCCGCGCCGTCGTCTCCGCCTCGACGCTACGCTCGGGGCCCTGCTCTCGGTGTTCGTGCTCGTCCCCGCGCTCCCCGCGTGCTCCGGCGGAACCACCGGGACCTCGCTCTCGTCGGGCTCGAACACCACCGGCACCGGCGGCGCGTCGAGCACCACCGGCGAGGGCGGGATGGGCGGCACGCTGCTCACCGCGACCAGCAGCGCGACGGGGCCCGGCGGGGAAGGCGGCATGTCGATCTGCCCGCCCGACGCCGACGGCGACGGCATCTCCGACGAGGTCGAGAGCAAATCCAAGAGCCTCGACACCGACGGCGACGGCAAGCCCGACTACCTCGATCTCGACAGCGACGGCGACTCGATCCCGGACGCGATCGAGGGGCAGACCAAGTTCGTCGGCTGCAAGGCTCCGCAGGACTCGGACGGCGACGGGAAGCCTGATTTCCAGGACAAGGACAGCGACAACAACGGTGTTCCCGATCGCGACGAGGTCTATCCGGACGGCAGCGCCTACGACGCTTCGAAGGCCGCGCCGAACCCCGCCGACACCGACGGCGACGGCATCCCCGACTACGCCGATCCCGACAACGACAACGACGCGCTCCCCGACGCGGTGGAGATCGTCGGCGGCGTCGCGGTCGACACCGACGGCGACGGCGTCCCCGATCTCGACGATCTCGACAGCGACAACGACGGGATCGCCGACACCTACGAGGGCCTCGCCGATCCCGACGGCGACGGCGTCCCGGCGTTCCGCGATCTCGACAGCGACGGCGACGGGATCCCCGACAAGTGCGAGGCCGGCCTCAACCACCAGCTCGGCGATCCGCCGGCCGATCACGACAACGACGGCAAGTACGACTTCCTCGACACCGACAGCGACGGCGACGGCATCCCCGACGCGGTCGAGGACGCGAACCACGACTGCATGCTCGATCCGGGCGAGACCGATCCCTACGATCCCGACACCGACGGCGACGGCACCAGCGATCTGATCGAGGTGCTCCTGGGCTCGGATCCGCGGAACCCGATCCAGACGCCGGGATCGCTGGGCAAGTACTACTTCGTGATGCCGTACCTCGACACGCCGAGCCCGGTCACCAACCTCGTCCCGCTCAAGACCAACCTGAACCAGGGCGACATCGCCTTCGTCGTCGACACCACGGCGACGATGGGCGGCGAGATCCAGAACCTGAAATCGGGCCTCTCGGGGATCATCACCGCGCTCTACAACACCATCCCCGATCTCGCGGTCGGCATCGCCGGACACGACGATTTCCCCACGGGCAACTACGGCGCGCAGGCCGTGGATCTGCCGTTCTACGTGGCCGGCCCCAAGGGCTATGTCAGCACGGTGCTGCTCGACAACCTCGGCGCCGTGCAAGCGCTCAACGTGCACGACGGCGGCGACTTTCCCGAGTCGCAGATCGCCGCGTACCACCGCGCCCTCACCGACAAGTTCCTGATCTGGGACACGGGCCTGGAGGCGCCCACCGGCGTCGCGGCCAACACCTACGGATCGCTGCATTTCCGCAACGGCTCGCTCCCGATCCTGATCGGGATCACCGACGCTTCGTTCCACAACGGCCGCCGCGCGGGAAGCCCGGGCGCCATCCACGATCCCTATTCGTTCAACGGGACTCCGCCGTTCCCGTCGCCCACCATCGACGATCTGGCGACGACGATGAGCTCGCTCGGCGCGCGCTACCTCGGCCTCTCGGCGAGCAACGGAGTGCGCAACGGCGGTGATCCCTACGAGGACATGGCCTATCTGGCCGACCACGTCGCGTCGACGGTGTCGCCCTCGGCCTTCGGAGGCTCGCTCTGCGGTACCGGCCTCGGGGGCGCCTTCGTCAGCCCCGACGGACCGGGGACCGTGGCCGATCCCGCGGGCACCTGTCGCCTGGTCTTCGACATCTCGACCGACGGAAGCGGCCTGTCGAACACCGTGATCACCGGCGTGATCGCCCTGCTGAAGTCGATTCGCCTCGACGTTCGCGTCCTGGCCGAGCCCGATCCCGGCCCGCTCGACGCCGTCGACACCTTCATTCAATCGATCTCGGTCAACGCCTCCGGGGGCACCGACGCCGCCGAGCCGGGCGCGCCCTGCATCCCGCTCAGCGCCCTTTCGCAGCTCGCCGACATCTGGTCCGGCCCCAAGGGCCTCTCCAAGGTGCAAGACGCGGTGAACGAGTCGGCCCTCGGCATCACCCCGACCCAGAAGATCTGCTTCAACGTGGTGCCGATCCCCAACACCACCATCCCGCAAATCGCCGGCGCTCAGGTCTTCACCGCGCACCTCCGCGTCAAGGCCAAGAACGGCCTGGCCCCCCTCGAGCTCTCGCTGGGCACCCCGCGCCAGATCGCCTTCATCGTCCCCCCCGCGCCGCAGTGAGTGCCACTCTCTCGCCGGGCTCGCGCTGACGTCCAGCCGCGAAGCCTCCGTCGATTGGACTCATGAAAAAGCCCCCGGATCCCGAGGGATCCGAGGGCTTTGCGAGGCGGAGCGGTCCGCGGGAGCCGGCGTTTGACGGCCGGCTCGCGGGCGATCAGGGATTGGTGGCGGTGATGGTGTAGGGCACGCAGGTCGGGGCGTTGCCGTTCTTGCGGAACACGCGGACGATCAGGTTGATCTGGTGCGCGTCGTTGTCGCTGCAGCAGCCGGGGCCGGGCGAATAGGTGCCGGGGGCGACCGAGTCGTACGTCGTCTCCCAGACGTCGGCGTTCGCGCCGTTGCCGCTGTCGTTGCAAGTGGCGGGGGCGGCGCAGGTGGTGAGCACGTCCATCGCGTACTGGCCACCTGCCGAGTTGGTGATCTGGATCTTCGGGTGGAAGGTGCTCCCGACCGGCTTGTCGCTGAAGGCGAAGATGGCATAGTCGCTGCCCGCGGCCGTCTCGACGACGCCGTTCATCGTCGCCGTGCCGCCGATGGGGACGGTGATCGAGCCGGCGTTGTTGCAGCTCGTCGCGTAGGCGTCGGAGGCGCACTCGCAGCCGTTTCCAGGCGCGCCGTCGATGTTGGCGTAGCCGCTGCCGCAGGTGGCGATCTGGCAGGTGGCCATGCCGCAAGCCCAGCTCTGCACGTGGCCGGCTCCCGGGAGCTGGGTCTGGCAAGCAGCGTTGACGTTGGGGATGTCGTCGACGACGCCGTTGCAGTCGTCGTCTTTGTTGTTGCAGAGCTCGGTCTGCGGGGCCTGGAGCGGATTGCAGCTCTGGCTGCCGCCCGCGCACTGGGTGATGCCGGTGGCGCAGACGCCGAGCAAGCCCGTGTTGCAAGGCTGGCCGTTCACCAGCATCGGATCGTCGATGGTGCCGTTGCAGTCGTCGTCCTTGCCGTTGCAGGTCTCCTGCTGCGTGCCCGGGAGCGGGTGGTTGCAGGTGAGCTGGAACGGCGCCTGGGTCGGGCAAACGTAGGTGCCGAACTGGCAGATACCGACGTTGCCGGGCGCGGTGCACGCCATACCGACCTGGGCAATGCCCTCGTCGATGTTGCCGTCGCAGTTGTCGTCCTGGCCGTTGCAGGACTCGGGGAGCTGGCCCGGAGCCACGCTCGCGGTGCAGGCGACTCCGGCCATGCCCTTGCAGGTGGTGAGCCCGATCGAGCAGAGTCCGAGCAGGCCGGTGTTGCACTGCATGCCGACGCCGGGGAGGATCCCTTCGTCGATGAAGCTGTCGCAGTTGTCGTCGAGGCCGTTGCACGTCTCGGGCTGCGGCAGGCCCGGCATGCACTTCAGCGCGCCGTTCTTGCAGTGCATCGTGCCCATGGTGCAGATGCCGAACACGCCCGTGGCCACGCAGTCGCCGCCGCCGCCGGGATCGCCGTCGTCGACCTGGCCGTTGCAGTCGTCGTCGAAGCCGTTGCAAGTCTCGGGCTTCGGCAGGCAGCCGCTGCCGGTCGTCGCGGCCGAGCTCGAGCCCGAGCCCGAGCTGGTCGCCGTGGCGGTGGACGTGGCGGCGCCGCCGTTGCCGCCGTTGCCGCCGGTGCCCGAGGCGCTGGTGGTCGTCTGGGACTTGCCTCCGACGCCGGTGCTGGTGGAGATGGCGACGCCGCCGGATCCGCCGGATCCGGTGACGGTCGCCGAGGTGGCTCGGCCGCCGGCCCCGCCTGAGCCGGTCGATGCCGACGTCTCGGTGGTCGCTCCGCCGGTCGCGCACGCCGAGGCGAGCCCGAGCCCGAGCGAGGCGACGAGCCCGAGCGAGCCCAGCCTCCGCGCCATGGAGAAGGAGCGCTCTCGACGCTCGGTGGACTCACTCTGGAGCGCGTCCTTTTCGCTGGATCGCGAGCGTGCTTGGCTCATGTTCTTCTCGTCTCCTACCGCTTTTGCTGCCTGATGCACCATTGTCGACACCATCCGTTCAAGGGACCATCAGGAGCCCTGGGAGCCCGTCATTTCGCGTTATCGATGTACGGGGGAATCACGAAATAGACCAGTTTGAAGCCGCTTTTCCCGCCGAGGACCTGGCCCTTCGGGGTCTCGACGCGGATCAGGGCGCGGAGCACGAGCAGCGACGTGGGCGCGAGCGTGTCGTTGCGCGCGTGCACCCGGAAGGTGAGCTCGGAGTCGCCGCGGACGTTGTGGAACGTGCTCTGATCGAGGCTCGAATACGGCAGCGGGACGGCCATGCTCGCCACCGGCGTGACGTCGGTGATGAGCTGCGAGGCGTCGTAAGGTGTCATCGACTGCTCGTCAGGTGGGTTGTGGTACGCCGGATCGGGCGCGCCGTCGCCGTCGCAGTCGACCCCGCCGGCACAATCGTAGTTGCCGCGGGCCGTGGTGACGTCGTGCAGGCCCGCGCCCGCGAGCAGGCCGAGCATCCTCACCACCTGATCGGAGATGGCGCCGGTGGTGACGTCGATGGTCGGGACCAGCGCCGCGTCGGTCCCGCCGAAGGCGAGATCGTGATAGAGGCTCCCGGTCTTCTTGGCGAGATCGGTGAGGTCGGCGCGCGCCGCGCCGGGGTTGCCGCCGGCCACCGGGACGCCGATCACCTTGCCATCGATGGCGTTGATCGCCGCGGCGGCCTCGGCGTACGTGCGGGTCTGGCCGACCTTCGCGCCGTCGTAGCTGTTCACCAGGACCGGGCCGTTGTGCATCGCCGCGTCGGTGACGATGACGAAGACCGGGACCGACTTGGGCCGGAAGCACGGGACCCCGATTGTCCCCGGGCCAGGACAGGTGACGGGGTAGGGCGCCGCGGGGCTCCAGATCCCGCCGATGGTCGCGGCATAAGGCTGGTTGGTCGCGGCGATCCACAGGGCCTGCGAGGTGGCCTCGGGGCCGTCGCCGCCGCCCGCCGCGGTGAGCGAGCCGAGGATGGTCTTCACGCTGTCGGGCGCGCTCGCGACGCCGCCGACCACCACCGGCGGCGCCACGTTGCCGAGGACCGGCTGGTTCGCGACGGTGAAGCGGTTGGTGTAGAGATCGTCGCCGGGCTGGCCGTAGCCGCCCCAGGGCACGTCGCGCACGCTGCCAATGCCGATCCAGGCGTCGGTGATCGGCGGGATCGGCGGCATCGCGTTGAGATCGCCGTTGAGGATCGTCGGGATGATCTTGGCGTCGATCGAGGCCTTGAGCGCGTCGATCGCCGGCTGCATCGACGCGGTGGTGTCGACGAGAAAATAGATGTCGGCCTTGGACACGCCGGTCGCGAAGGTGAAGTCCTTGGTCTGCTCGCCGGCCTTGTACGGCAGCACGAAGTAGAGCGCCGGATCCGACGGGACCGATTTGGCGTCGGTGGGATCGGTCCCGGCCGCGAGCTCGATCAGATCGATCACGCCGTCGCCGTCGCAGTCGAGCTTGCGCCAGCAGCCCCTCGATCCATCGGGATCGAAAGCCTTTTCGAACGAGTCGCCGAGGCCGTCGTTGTCGGTGTCGAGATCGCGGACGTCGGGCGTGCCGTCGCCATCGGTGTCGGCGAGGCCGGCGCACGCATCGCCGCGCGTGAACAGCGCCTTGTTCTCGGCCTCGAGCGAGTCGGGGTAGCCGTCGCCGTCGGCGTCGGCGCTCATCGCGTCGGGCTTGCCGTCCTTGTTGGTGTCGCCCGGCTCGAGCACGTCGGCGATGCCGTCGCCGTCGCTGTCCTTCGGATCGCAGGTCTTCGCGCCGCCCGTGCCCGTCGAGAAGATGTCGCCGCCGCTGCCCCCCGCGCCCGTGGTCGAGGCGCCGCCCGTGCCCGTCCCGCCGGTGGCCGTGGCCGTGGACGCCGAGCACGCGGGGAGCGCGAGGACCGCGGCCGCGAGCAGCGGGAAGATCAGGTGACGGTGGTTGCGCATGGGGTACGGAAAGGACGAAGAGGGCGCCGCGCGTGCGAGCGGGGACACGGCATCGTACGAGCCACGCGACAAGCCCGTCAATGGGAGCGGAGACGGCGCGGGCGATCGCGTACGCCCCGCGGCGCTAGGCGGCGCCGTCCTCCACGATCCGCTCGATCAAAGCGCGGATCGTCAGCGGGCTCGACCCCTCGACCTTGTTGTTGACAGTGATGAGCAGCGTCCTCATCCCGCTACACGCCCGCGCAAGCTCGACTATCGCCGCGCGCACCGCCTCGTTCGGCGCGACGATCTTGTCGAAGGGAGCGAACTTGCGCTTCTGATCCTCGTAGCGACTCCCCGGCGGGATCGAGAGCCGACAGACCACGTGCGGCGCGGTCAAGATGCCTGGAATGGCGAGCTGCCGGCTCACCTCGGGCATCCGCTCCCAGAGGTTGATCACGTGGGCGACGCGGTGCCGCGCCAGCACCTCCAGATAGCCTGTCCGGAGCAGCTCCCGATTGCGGATCTCCACCGCGTACGGGAACGCCGTCGGCAAGGCACCCAGGAAGGCATCGAGTCGATCGGCGAAGGCGTCGGGGTGCGGGAGATCGTGCGGGGAGAGGGGAGGGAACTGGAAGACGATCGCCCCGACGTGATCGGCGAACGCGCGCGCTACCGGGAGCAACACCCGCTGCTCGCAGAGGTGAGGATCGAGGAAGGCCGGGCTCGGCGCCCCGCCCTGGAGCGTCGGTGTCGTCAGCGCATTCCACGCCTTGATCACGCAGGGATAGCCGGGCGGGAGCTGCCTGGCATAACCGCGCAGCTCCTCCTCTGTGAGCGGGGCGTAGTGCGAGCGATCGATACCCACGGTGCGAAAGAGCGGATAGCGCGAGGCCTGCGAAAGGCCATGATCGACGAGCTCTTCCCTGGCGGTCCCCGGCGGATAGACGAGGCCGGCCCAGCCCGGGAAGGTCCAGGTCGAGGGCCCGACCAGGATCCGGGGCCCGAGGCGCGCGGCGAGCCGACGATCGGCCTCGAGGTGCGGCAACGGCAGCGGCGCCGGCGCGTCGAGGAAGAGGCCAATCTGCTTCATCACCGGCTTCATCGCAGGGCGGCCGCCATTGTGGCCCATCCGACGGAATCTTTCATCAACGCGCGATCTTCGCGCTCGCTCGCTCGTCGCGGAAACTTCGCAAAGGGGAGGGTTGTCGTCCTCGGGCCGATGAGAAAGCCCGCTGCCGCCCTGCTCGCGTCGCTGCTCGCCCTGCCGCTCGGATGCGCGGTCGGCGACGCCGGGGAGGCGAGCGCGCCGGCCCGCGCCCCCGGCCACGCGGCCCACGGAGGGAGCCTGGTGATCGATCGCGATCGCCTGGTGGCCTGGGCCGCTGACGCCGACAACCACGCGATTCATCGGCTCGATCTCCTGACCTCCGCCGTCACCACCACGCCGATCGACGGCGCGCCCGAGCAGATCGCGCTGCTCGACGGCGGTAGGCTCGCGGTCACCGTGCGCGATCGGCATTGCGTCGAGGTCTTCGCGAGCGACGCGGACGGGGCGCTCGAAGAGGTGGGATCGGTCGAGGTGCCCTCCGATCCGTTCGGGATCGCCGTCACCGCCGCGCACCGGATCCTGGTGACCTCGGCCT
>JBDTXR010000364.1:0-9547 GCA_040006075.1 Byssovorax sp.
GGCGACGATGTCGCAGCGCATGATCCCGCCGAAGATGTTGACGAAGATCCCCTTCACCTTGTCGCTGCGGAGGATCATCTGGAAGGCCTTGGTGACCTGCTCCTGCGTGGCGCCGCCGCCGACGTCGAGGAAGTTCGCGGGCGATCCGCCGTAGTGCTGGATGATGTCCATCGTGCCCATGGCGAGGCCGGCGCCGTTGACGAGGCAGCCGATGTTGCCGTCGAGCGAGACGTACGAGAGGCCGGCGCGCTTGGCTTCGAGCTCGACCGGATCTTCTTCCTCGATGTCGCGGAGCTTCTCCCACTCGGGGTGGCGGAACTCGGCGTTGTCGTCGAAGGTGACCTTGGCGTCGAGGGCCACGATCTCGTGGGTCTTCGTGACCACGAGCGGGTTTACCTCGAGCATGGAGCAGTCTTCCGCGAGGAAGCATTTGTAGAGCGCGTCGAGGGCCTTCACGAAGGCCTTCATCGTCTCTTTGCCGCCGACGCCGAGCGCGTAGGCCAGCTTGCGCGCCTGGTAGCCGGCGAGGCCGAGCACCGGATCGACGTGGAGGGTGATGATCTTCTCGGGGGTCTGGTGCGCGACCTCCTCGATGTCCATCCCGCCCTCGGTCGAGGCCATGATCGCGATGCGACGGCGATCGCGATCGACGAGGAGCGCGAGGTAGAGCTCGCGCGCGATGTCGAGGCCCTGCTCGATGTAGAGGCGACGCACCTTCTGCCCGGCGGGGCCCGTCTGCTTGGTGACGAGCTGCATCCCGAGGATTTCCTGGGCGAGCGCGGTGGCTCCGGCGGCGCCGCCCTTGGCGACCTTGACCCCGCCGCCCTTGCCGCGACCACCCGCGTGGATCTGCGCCTTGACGACGGTGACCGGGATCTTGGTCTCGGCGATGAGCCGCTCGGCGATGGGCCCGACCTCGGCGACGGTGAAGGCGACCTCGCCCCTGGGCACCGGTACGCCGTACCGAGCGAAGATTTGCTTGGCTTGATACTCGTGAATTTTCATGGGAGAGGGGGCGCACCCTATCACAACGAATGTTGTCGTGGAGAGCCGCCCGTGCCCTTTTCGATCGTGATTTTGCGGCGCGCTTCGGCGGCTGGTCTGCTCGCGTTTTCGCCTCTACTGGTGGCCGCCGGCTGCGGGACGACGCCTCCGCCCGTCGACGAAAGCCGCGCCGTGCCGAGGCCCGATCCGCCGCCGCCGTCGACCGTGACAGTGGCCACCGCGCTGCCCGACGCCGTCGACGCCGGCACGAGCGACGCCGGCGCCGAGGGGGCCGAGGGGACGGCGGCCTGCCCGGTCGGCATGAAGCTCGTCGATACGATGTATTGCCCCAAGCCTCGCCTGAAATGCTTGAAGGACGAGTACGACAAGCCCAATCACATCACCATTTGCTACAAGTTCGCCGAGGGGCAAACCTGCCTGGTCGAGCCGCGGCGACAGCGCTTCTGCATCGACGAGTACGAGTATCCCAACAAGGCCGGTGCCCACCCGCCGGTGATGGTGAGCTGGTTCGACGGCGAGGCCGCGTGCGAGGCCGAAGGGAAGCGCTTGTGCCGCGAGAGCGAGTGGGTGAGCGCCTGCGAAGGGCCCGAGAAGCTGCCGTTTCCCTATGGAACGAGCCGGGATTCATCGCAATGCAACATCGATAACCGGTACGTGAAGCCGCACCTCGATCAGGTCTATTCGACCGACGCGAGCGCGCAGGATAAAGAGCTCTCGAACCTGGATCAGAGCGTGGCCAGCGGCGAGAAGGCCGGCTGCGTGAGCGGGTTCGGCGTCCACGATCTGACTGGCAACGTGGATGAGTGGGTGACCGCGGACGAGGACACCCACAAGACCTCGGCGTGGGCCGGCCTCAAGGGTGGCGCCTGGGGGCACGTGCGCAACGCGTGTCGGCCGATGACCACCAGCCATCCACCCCAGTTCACCTATTACTTCATCTCGTTCCGGTGCTGCGGAGAGGCCTCCGGGCAGGAGGAGGCGGAGAACGACGGCAAGGGGAAGATCTGGAAGGCGCCGGCGCTGGAGAAGCACCCCGCGCCGGGCGGCCTGATCAGCAAGGGATGGACGACGACGACGCGCGGGCCCAACCGGCCTTGAGGTAGGCTCCGCCGCATGAAGATCGGGATCCTCGGCGCCGGCGCGATTGGCTGCTACCTCGGCGGCAAGCTCGTCGCCGCGGGGCACGACGTGGTGCTGGTGGGGCGCCTCGGCGACGAGATCCGCGCCCATGGCCTCGAGCTCACCGACTACGCCGGCGGTCACGTGAAGCTCGCGCCGACGCAGATCCGCTACGAATCCGAGGCGTCTGCGCTCGCGGGGGTCGAGGCCGTCTTCGTCACCGTGAAGTCGCAGGCGACGGAGGACGCGGCGCGTCCGCTCGCGGCGATCCTCGCGCGACCCACGCCGATCGTGAGCTTTCAGAACGGCGTTTCGAATCCGGAGCGCCTCCGCGCCGTGCTGCCGGCGCACCCGATCCTCGCGGGGATGGTGCCGTTCAACGTGGCCCGCACCGCGCCGGGACGCTTCCACAACGGGACGAGCGGGCCGCTGGCGATCGAGGAGAGCGACGGCGTCGAGAGGCCGATCGCCGCGGCCCTGCGCAGCGCGGGGTTCGACGTCGAGCTCCACGCGTCGCTCCGGCCGCTCCAGTGGAGCAAGCTCCTCATCAACCTCAACAACGTCGTCAACGCGCTCGGGGGCGTGCCGCTCTACGAGCAGATCCGCGACCGCGACTATCGACGGGTGATGGCCGCGTGCGTGCGCGAAGGGATCGCCGCGATGCGCGCCAACGACATGAAGATCGCGCGGGTCGGGCGGATGTTGCCGACGCTCGCGCCGTACGTGCTCTCGCTCCCCAACGCCATTTTTCTGCGCGTGGCCTCGCTGATGGTCAAGGTCGATCGGAAGGCGCGCTCGTCGATGCTCGACGATCTCGAGCTTCATCGCACCACCGAGATTGACTATCTGAACGGCGAGATCGTGCGCCTGGCGGAGCAACGCGGGGTGAGCGTGCCGGTGAACCGAGCGCTGATCGCCCTGGTGAAGGAGGCGGAGCAGGCCCGGGCAGGATCGCCGCGGATCCCTTCGGCAGAGCTGCTCTCGCGGGTGATGGACTAGGGCTGCTCGCGCTCGTCGCGCGCGCTCCATGACCCGATGAGCAGGCGTGGCGCGGGAGCCGATCCCGACCGGCCACGATTGCGCCCTTGACGCGCGGCGCGGCGGCACGGTTTCATCGCTTCGCTGCGCGGGTCGAGCGTGCGAGGTGAAATATGATTGCCAGACATCGATTGAGAAATTTCTTTTTGCTGACGACGCTCGCCCTCGTGGCGGGCACCTCCGCCGGGTGCGTGGGTTGCGCGGGGAGCCCTGAATCACCGGACGCGGACGATCTCCGGCTCCAGTTCACCGAGCAGTCGGGGCGGGTGCTCGACAGCGAGATCGCGTTCTCCCCGAGCGAGGCCGGGTTTGCGGTCGCCGCGGCCCGGGCCGGCGAGGACGAGGCGCCGCGGGGGCTCCGCGCGACGATGCCGAAGAGCGCGGCCGATCCGGTTCATTTTGCGGTCGGCTCGTTCGCGATCGACGTGCGCGAGAGCGGCGCCGCGGGCGAGGGCGAGCTCGCGGGAGCCGCGGTCGCGTACGCGCGCAAGGGCGGTAAATCGTACTGGACCGCGACGCCGGAGGGGTACGAAGAGTGGCTGCAGCTCGGCGCCGGCGTGGCGACCGGCAAGGCGCCCGTGGCCACGTGGGAGCTCGGCGGCGCGACGCTGCGGCAAGACGGCGAGGCCGTGGAGATCGCCGACGCCGAAGGCCACGCGCGGATCCGGGTGACGGCGCCGGCAGCGTTCGCGCTCGGCGGGCGCGCGGTCCTGCCGAAGCTCGCGGTCCACGGGACGACGATCGAGCTCTGGGTCGACTCGGGTGGAACGCCGGTCCTCGTGGATCCGGCCTGGACCGCGACCGGCTCGCTGGCCACCGCGCGCGGCTTCATTCCTTCGGTCCTGCTCCAGAACGGCAAGGTGCTCGTGGTGGGCGGGACCGACGGGACGAACCCGTTCGCGAGCGCCGAGCTCTACGATCCGACCACTACCACCTGGTCGAGCGCGGGCTCGATGGCCAGCGTCCGCGCCGACCACAGCGCGACGCTGCTCCCGAGCGGCAAGGTGCTGGTCGCCGGCGGCGTCAACGCCACGGTGACCCTCGCGAGCGCCGAGCTCTACGATCCGGCGACGAACACCTGGAGCGCGGCCGGAACCATGAGCCACCAGCACGCCGGCCATACCGCGACGCTGCTCCAGAATGGCAAGGTCCTCGTCGCCGGCGGCTTCGACGACGCCGTGGTGCTCACCCTCGCCGAGGTCTACGATCCCGCGGTCAACATGTGGTCCGTGGTGGCTCCGCTCTCCGCGGTCCGGTACGGCCACACGGCGACTCTGCTGCAGAGTGGCAAGGTCCTGATCGCGGCCGGAGGCTCGGCCACGCTCTACTACTCCACGGCAGAGGCCTACGATCCGACGGCGAACTCCTGGGCGGGCGCCGGCACGATGACCGGTGGGGCCCGCGATAGCCACACCGCGACGCTGCTCCAGAGTGGCAAGGTGCTGATCGCCGGCGGCACCAACGCGGCAGTCCTGGCCACGGCCTCGCTCTACGATCCCACGGTGCCCGCCGCGAGCGCGTGGACGGCGACGCCCGCGATGACCGGCGCGCGAAAGAACCACGCCGCGGTGCTCCTCCCGGGCGGGCAAGTGCTGGTCACCGCCGGGTTGGGCGCCGCCGGGACGCTGAAGACGGCGCAGCAGTACGATCCGCTGACCAACACCTGGTCGACGCCGCCGAGCCTCCTCGGGGTTCGTTATGGTCACAGCGCGAACGTGCTCGCGAGCGGCACGGTGCTCGTCGCCGGCGGCTTCAACGGGAGCACGCCGCTGAAGACCGCCGAGGTCTACGCGCAAGCTCAGGGCGCGGGGTGCACTGTGAACGCCGACTGCGCCACCGGCTTCTGCGCCGACGGCCTCTGCTGCAACACGGCCTGCAACGCCGGCGCGTGCGACGCCTGCTCGGTGGCGGCGGGCGGGGTGATCAACGGCACCTGCGCGCTGCTCACCGGCGTGGTGTGCAACGATGGCAACGCCTGTACCCAGGCGGACACGTGCGTGGCCGGCGTCTGCACGGGCAACAATCCGGTGATGTGCGCGGCACCCGATCAATGCCACCTCGCGGGCACCTGCAATCCGGTCACCGGCATGTGCGCGAATCCCAGCGTCGCGGATGGGACGGCGTGCAACGACAGCAATGCTTGCACGCAGGCCGACACCTGCGTGGCGGGCGCGTGCACCGGGGCGAATCCCGTGGTCTGCATGGCCCAGGACGCGTGTCACCTCGCAGGCGCTTGCGATACGGTCACCGGCATGTGCTCGAACCCCGCCGCAGAGGACGGGACCGCGTGCAGCGACGCCAACGCTTGCACCCAGACGGATGCTTGCATGGCAGGCGTGTGCACCGGGACGAACCCGGTGGTCTGCACCACGATGGACGAGTGCCATGACCTGGGCGTCTGTGACTCCTTGACGGGCACGTGCTCCAATCCGATCAAGGCCGATGGCACCGCGTGCAGCGACGGCGACGCGTGCACCCAGAGCGACACCTGCGCTGCCGGGACGTGCGCCGGCGCGAACCCGGTGGTCTGCGCCGCGATGGACGCGTGTCACACCGCAGGAGCGTGCGATTCGGCGACGGGAATGTGCTCGAATCCGGCGGCGGCGGACGGGACCATGTGTGACGACAAGGACGCTTGCACGACGATGGATACCTGCGCTGCGGGCGCCTGCGCGGGCGTCGCCGTGCTTTGCAAGGTGATGGACGAGTGCCACACGGCGGGTAAATGCGATGCGATGGACGGCACCTGCTCGAACCCGAACAGGCCCGATGGAACGCCGTGCACGGGCGGCGTTTGCACGGTCGGTGTCTGTGGCGGGGCGACGACCACCACGACGACCACCGGCGTCGGCGGCGGCGGCGCGACGAGCACCGGCAGCGAGAGCACCGGCGCGACGGCGGGAAGCGGCGGCGGCGGGAGCTCCGGCATCGGCGCCTCGGGCGGCTGCGGCTGCTCGACGGCGGGCGCGCCGGCGACCACGAGCGGGCTCTGGCTCGGTCTCGGCCTGATCCTCGCGATCCGGCGCAAGCCCCGCCGCAAGCTCGCGGCCTGATGGACTCGAGCGGGAGGGTTTGCGCCCTCCCGCCCTCCAGTCCCCGCGGATCCGGTCGGGGACAATTCCCGATGCGCAGCGCTCGCCGGGTGAGGCGCTCTGGCGGAAAAGCGACAATTCGACACAGGGCAAATTGGTCGGCGCTGTCGGATCGCCGACTGCGGTCGGGGCATTGAACGTGCAATCGCCGCCGCGCCGGTGCGGCCCTTCGCGCGATCCCGCGTGGGCGTCTCCCGGGCCTCGGAGAGCGATCATGGCGACAGTGACGAAGACGACGGTAGAGGCGACGATCGGCGAATATCGTTATCGCGCCGAGCTCGATGGAAACCAGATGGAGCTGTGGCGAGATGGCGTATCGGCCGGCCCCGCGATCTGGAACGGCGGAAAGATCGAGGGCTTTCCCGCCACACTGAGCGAGGACGCGCGCGACGCGCTGACGCAGGCCATCGAGCACCAGCTCGCTCAGGCGTGGCGAGCGCGGGTCGAGAACGACGGCCCCGCGCCTCCGCCGAAGGCTGCTGTCCCGGCCGCGGATGGGCCAAAAACGGCCGACGCGGCGAACCACGGGCAGCTCGGAAACGAGGCGGGAAAGCCGGCGCGGCAGGGCGAGGCCGAGGTGGGAAAGGGCGGCCCGGGGATCGATCCCAGCACCGGCGCGCTCGGCGGTCAGGCCCTCACGCCCGACGATGGCCGGAAAAAGTAACGAATGGCACGGCTCCTGCTGACGCAACCACGGGCCGCAGCAGCAATCGGGCACGCGGCCCCGTCAATCGCCTCGCGCCCGGTAGGGAAGGAGATCTCAATGGCCACGCGCACCTGGTCCTCGGTCGTGACGATTCACTGGCAGACGCTGCGAGCGCAGACCGGCGATCCCTCCCTCCCGATCACGCTGACGGGCCCGAATCGCCTGGTCGAGCTCTTCCACTGGCGCCGCGGCAAGCCGTCGCCCGGCGTGTGGGTCATGGTCAATGCTCCGGGATGCCGGAGCCCGCGCATGGAAGAGGTGGATTGGTCCGGCTTCCCCATGGCCGAGGCCCAGCAGGAGATGATCAACCACGACGAGCGCTGCTCGCGCTTCCGCCTCCGCCTCCAGCTCACGATCGCGGCCTGATCGCGGGGCCGCGACGCGACGGGTGCCGTCCGCCGCGCGCCGGGGTAATGGCTCTCCCGATGACGGCCTCGAAGCTGACCCTGCGCGCCCAGAACCGGGCCACCCTCGCTCGCCAGATGCTCCTCGCGCGCGAGAAGACTGGCACTCTCCCCGCCGTCGAGCGCCTCATGGGCCTTCAGGCGCAGTGGCCGCGGCCGCCGTTCGTGGGGCTCTGGTCGCGGATCGAGGGCTTTCAGCGCGAGGATCTCGCCGGGGCGCTCCAGCGCCGCGAGCTGGTGAGAGCGACGATGATGCGCGGGACTCTGCACGTGGTCAGCGCAGCAGACTTCCGCGGCTTGCGGGCCGCGATCCAGCCGGTGCTCACCCGGGGGATGAAATCGATCCTCCGCGATCGCGCCGACGCGCTCGACGTTCCCCTGCTGGTCGCGGCGGCGCGGGCCTTCTTCGAGGAGGAGCCGCGCACCTTCACCGAGCTCCGCGATCACCTGATGACGCTTGATCCGTCGGGCGACGAGCGGGCCAAGGGCTTCGCGGTGCGCACGCATTTGCCGCTGGTTCAGGTGCCGACCGCGGCCCCGTGGGCTTTCCCGGCCGACGCGGACTTCGCGGTCGCGGAGCCCTGGCTCGGCGCGCCGCTGGGCGAGGAGGCCTCTCCCGAGGCGCTGATCCTGCGGTATCTGGCGGCGTTCGGGCCGGCGACGGTGGCGGACGCCCAGGCGTGGTCCGGCCTCCAGGGGCTGCGCGAGGTGATGGACACCCTTCGTCCCAGGCTGGTTTCGCTCCGGGACGAGCGCGGCCGCGAGCTCTTCGATTTGCCGGACGCGCCGCGCCCCGACGAAGGGATCGCCGCGCCGCCGCGGTTTCTCCCCGAGTTCGACAACCTCATCGTCTCTCGCGCCGACGCGAGGTTCGTGGCCGACGAGCACCGCAAAGCGATCTTCCTCTCGGCGCTGCGCGTGCTCCCGACGCTGCTCGTCGATGGATGTGCGGCGGCGACATGGAAGACCGAGCGGAAGAAGGCGGCCGCCACGCTGACGGTAACCCCCTTTGCCGCGCTGCCGAAGAAGACGCGTGGAGCGGTGGAAGACGAGGCCAGCGCGCTGCTCCGGTTCCTGGAGAGCGACGCGACCACGTTCGCGATCCGGTTCGCCGCGCCGCCCTGAAATCCGCGGGCGTCGTCGCCATCGAGGGCGGCTGCGCTATGCTCGCCGTGTGAACGCCACCGTGCTCGAAATTCGCCCGCTCGGCTTCCCCTGGGAGACGGCGGATCCCTTCCTGTTCTGCGTCCATCACGACGACGCCTACCCCGCGGGCAACGAGAATTTCGGGCCCGCGGTGTCCCTGGCCGGGCGGAACCTCGGGCAGGATTTCGCCGGGAAAGACGGCTTTCGCATGTACCACGGCGAGGTCGTGCCGGGCTTCCCGCAGCACCCTCACCGCGGCTTCGAGACGGTGACCCTGGTGCGGCGCGGGCTCATCGATCACGCCGACTCGCTCGGCGCGGCGGCTCGCTTCGGCGGCGGCGACGCGCAATGGCTGACGGCCGGCGAAGGCATCTGCCACTCGGAGATGTTTCCGCTGCTCGACCGCACCGGCCCCAACCCGCTCGAGCTGTTCCAGATCTGGCTCAACCTGCCCGCCGAGGACAAGATGGCTCCGCCTCACTTCGCGATGCTGTGGAGCGAGTCCATCCCCCGCGCGGTGCTCCCCGACGACGCGGGGCGCGCGGCCGAGATCACCGTGGTTGCCGGGCAGCTCGCGGGGCTGCGCGCGCCCGCGCCGCCGCCGCGATCGTGGGCCGCGCGCGCCGACACCGACGTGGCCATCTGGTGCGTCAAGCTCGCTCCCGGAGCGCGCTTTGCGCTCCCCGCGGCGACTCACCCCGACACGGTGCGCACGCTGTATTTCTTCCGCGGACCGTCGCTCCGGGTCGCCGGCGAGATCGTCCCCGGGCACGCGGCGATCCGGGTGAAGAGCAACGTCGCGGTGGCCCTCGAGGCCGGCGACGGGGAGTGCGAGATCCTCGTGCTCCAGGGCCGCCCGATCGGACAGCCGGTGGTGCAGCATGGCCCCTTCGTGATGAACACCCGCGCCGAGATCCAGCGCGCGATCAGCGATTACCAGCGGACCCGCTTCGGCGGCTGGCCGTGGCCCTCGGATGATCCGGTGCACGCCGGGGAAGCAGGCCGCTTTGCCCGGCACGCCGACGGCCGCGTCGAGC
>JBDTXR010000365.1:0-9547 GCA_040006075.1 Byssovorax sp.
GAGTGGATCACCGCGCCCAGAGTTTTGAGACAGCCTCTGGCGGTCGCGGCTACTGGTCGAGGATCGTGCTCGCTGATTGGGCCGCGGCGAGCGGGAGCTTCACGGTGAAGCGAGTGCCGTCCTCGCGCGTGGAGGTGACCGTGAGTGTCCCCTCGTGCGCGGCCACGATCTGGTACGCGATATAGAGCCCGAGGCCGAGGCTGCTCGACTTGGTCTCTCGTTTTCCGCGCCGGAACGGGTCAAAGAGGTGAGGGAGGATCTCCGCGGGGATCGGCTCACCCAGGTTGTGAACCTCGAGCAGGGCGTGGCGCAGGGACGCACCGAGGCGCACAGTCACCGTCGAGTCGGCCCCGTGCTGGATCGCGTTGCCCACCAGGTTCGAGATCACCTCGGCGAACCGGTCGGGATCGATCCGGGCCGTGACCTCGGTCGGCGCTTCGTAGACGATCGCCCGCCCGGGGTTGGCGACCTCCAGCTCTTCGATCACGCGGCGGCACAGCTCCGAGAGACTGGCACTCTGGAGATCCAGCAGGATCCCGCCGCCCAGGCGCGCGCGCGACAGGTCGAGGATCTGGGTGATCATCCGCGACATGCGGCCCGCGGCGCCGGCGATCCGGGCCACGGACCGGCTCTCCGCGGGCGTCGCGCCGTCACGCTTGAGCCTTTGCGAGTCGAAGAGGATCGCGGCGAGCGGGCTCTGGAGATCGTGACCGACGATGGCGAGGAGCTGCTCGCGAAGGATCATGCTGGCAGCGAGCTCGGCCTCGACTCGCTTCTTGTCCTCGATGTCGGTGATGGTCCCGACCCACTCGCGGACCGTTCCATCGTCGTTCAGCACCGGAATGCCGCGGGCCACGACACAGCGGTGCTCGCCGTCGACGCGGCGCAGGCGGTACTCGACGTCGTACGGCGTCCGGGTCGCCACCGCCGCGGTCCAGGCCAGCCGCGCGGCTTCTCGATCGTCGGGGTGGATCGCGCTCGTCTGGCTCCCCGCCCCCAGCCACTCTTCCACCGTCTGCCCGGTGAAGGCGCGCCAGGTGGGTGAGTCCTCGGTCTGCCGCCCCTCGGCGTTGGTGGTCCAGACGATCTGCGAGGTGGCCGCGACCAGCGAGCGAAAGCGCTGCTCGGCCCGCCGCGTCGCCTCGTGGACACTGGCCTGCTCGGTGACGTCGCGGAGCACCGAGAGGTGTTGACCTTCCACGAACGCCGCGGTCGCCGAGTACTCCAGAGTTCGCTCCTCGCCGTCCGGGCGGACGAGCGAGAACTGGCCCCGCTGCCGGCCTTCTTCGCGGAATCGCGCCCAGGCGCGATCGGAGTCGGGCTCGTCGTTCACCCAGCCGACGTCGTGAACACGGCGGCCGAGAAGCTGCTCTCGCGGCATGCCGAAGAGGGCCACCGCGGCGGGGTTGGCGTCGAGGTAGCGCCCGGTGTCGTCGGCGACGACCACTCCATCCATCGCGCTGTCGAAGAGCGCGCGGAACCGCCCCTCGGTCCGCTGCGCGAGGTTCCGCGCGACGACCTGGGTGGTGACGTCGAACGCGAAGACGATGATCCCCTCGACGCGCCCCCCTTCGTCGCGCATCGGCGCATAGACGAAGTTGAAGAACACGTCTTCGAGGGTCCCGTCACCGCGCCGGTCGAGCTTGCAAAGCACCTCGGTGCCGTGAAAGGCCTTCCCGGTCCGCAAGACCCCGTCCAGGAGCTCGAGGAACCCTTGCGCTCGTACCTCGGGAAGGACCTCGTCGACGGATCGGCCCACCACGTCTGCTCTCCCGATTATCTGGCAATAGAGCGGGTTGGCGAGCTCGAAGATGTGCTGAGCGCCCCGCAAGATGCAGATGGGCGCGGGCGACTGCATCATGATTGCGTGGAGGCGGTCGCGCTCGGCTTGCCGCTCCGCCTGATGGGCCCGCTCGCGCTGGTGCTGCTGCTCGCGCCGCTCGTGCTCGATGAGGAGCAGCGCTTGCCTGCGGATCTCCTCGCGCTGCAAGAACAGCTCGACGAAGATCGAGGCCTTCGATCGGAGGATCTCGGGGTTGAACGGCTTCACCAGGTAGTCGACGGCGCCGTGGGCGTAGCCGCGGGTGAGGTCGTGATCCTCGCGGTTGATCGCCGAGAGAAAGATGATCGGGATCCGCTGCGAAGCGTGGCGCTCGCGGATGATCTCGGCGGTCTGGAAGCCGTCGAGCCCGGGCATCATCACGTCGAGCACCACGAGCGCGAACGTCTGCGAGGCGACCAACCGCAGCGCCTCTTCGCCGGATCGCGCCGTGACCAGGGGATGGCCCAGCGATTCGAGCACCACCTCCAGCGCGAGGAGATTGGCCGGGGTGTCGTCGACCAGGAGGATCCTGGCTTCCGCGGGGGGCAAGGCGCCCGAGGCGAGAGAGCCCCCCTCGGGGCGGCGAGCCGGCCTCGCAGCATCGGCCCCGTCGCCCCCCTGCGTGGTGTCGTTGCGAGCTTTGCCCGGGAGAGACGCGCTGGTCACGCGGGCCGGCAGGTCTCGGGTGGCGCGGGAAGGGATGCCCATCCGCGCGACGATATCGCGATCGGCGGCGCATTGAAGTGCAAATCAACCCATGTCCACGCGGAACTCCTGCTCGATCGACTCGGCCACAGTGGGGCGTTCTTGCGTACGGCGATCCGCCACGGGACTGCCTCCCTCGGTCCAGAACCGGCGAAGCCAAGCTCCCTTCACCGCGCTCGAATCGTGGCAAGACGTCAAGAGGAGAGATGGCGCCAAAGCGCCTCGATGCGCCAGATGGCCCCACAAGACGCTGCCTCCGGAGGTGCCCGAGGTCGGTTGGTCGACGCGAGCCGATCGACGTCGAATTAGTGTCCGAAGTGGCGATCTCGTCCGGAGATGTGCGACACTGCGCGGGATGTCGCCGCTCAACCTCGAACAGTATCGCGCGCTCGTCGAGCACGCTCCGGCCATGGTCTGGCGCACCGGGCTCGACGCGAAGTGCGATTACTTCAATGCCACCTGGCTCGCCTTCACCGGCCGCGCGCTGGACCAGGAGGTCGGGAATGCCTGGGCCGAGGGCGTCCACCCCGACGACCTCGATCGATGCCTGAAGATCTACCACGAGAGCTTCGAGGCCAGGCGCCCGTTCGAGATAGAGTATCGCCTCCGGCGCGCCGACGGGATCTATCGGTATCTCTTCGATCGCGGCGTGCCCTACCACGACGCCGAGGGGCAGTTCGCCGGCTTCATCGGGAGCTGCGTCGACGTCGACGATCGCCGCAAGGCCGACGAGGCCAAGCAGGTCTTCCTGACGATGATCGCCCACGAGCTTCGAACTCCGCTGATGACCCTCGGTACGGCGTCGACGCTGCTTCGTCGTCGCCTCGTCGCGGGCAAGGATCCCGAGCCCACGATAGCCAGCATCGAGCGCCAGGTCGCGCGCTTCGTGAAGATGGTCGCGTCGCTGGGCGAGGCCGCGAGCCTGGAGGCCGGCCGCGGGCTCGCGCTCGACGCGGTCAGCGTGGATGTCTGGGCCCTGATCCGCGATACCGTCGAGTCCCAGCAAGAGGTGCTCCGGGCTCGAGTCGATCAGCGCCACACGCTCACGCTCGACGCGCCGACGACCGCGCTCGCGCTCCGCGCCGACGCCGATCGGCTGTACCACGTGCTCCTCGGCCTGATCGAGAACGCGATCAAGTTCTCGCCGAGCGGCGGAGTCGTGGCGGTGCGCGGCGAGGTGCAGGGCGGCGCCGTGGTCCTCTCGGTCTCCGACTCCGGCATCGGGGTCCCGGCGGCCGACCAGCCCTCTCTCTTTCAACGCTTCTTCCGCGCCGGCAACGCGCCCCCGGAGAATTTCCCCGGGCTGGGGCTGGGGCTCTCGATCACCAGGGAGATCGTCGAGGCGCACGGAGGGCAGGTGTCTCTGCAAAGCCACGTCGGCGAGGGGACCACCGTGACAATCACCCTCCCCCTCGCGGGAAAAGGAGCCGATTCGTGAAGCGCGTGCTCATCGTCGACGACGACTCCGACGTCCGGGAGGCGCTCGCCGAGCTCTTCGAGGAGAGCTATGAGGTCCTCGTCGCCTCGAACGGCCTGGAGGCCCTGGAGGTCCTGGAGGAAGAGCACGCCGACGCCGTCCTCCTCGATCTGATGATGCCGATCATGGACGGCGAGACCTTCCTCAAGAAGCTGCGCGAGAGCGAGCGGACCGTCCCGGTGGTGCTGCTCTCGGCGTCGCGCGATCTCGATCTGCGCGCGAGGACCCTCGGGGCCACGGGCTACTGCTCCAAGCCGTGCTCGGCCGAGCAGGTGCTCGCCGCGGTGGCGCGGGTCATCAACGAGCCTTCGGGCGGCGGCGAGCAGAGCGGCGGCGCCGCGCCTCTCTCGGCTTCAGGCACAAAGGCACCCCCCGGCGCCAAGGCCTCTTGCGACAGCCCGGCGCGCCCGCGATCGACGCGGAGATCCAGCCCGCCGTTTTCCACATCGAGGCATCCAGCCTCGGATCCAGGCTCCCGGCTCTGACGTCGATCCCCGTCGCGCCCGGAAGAGCCGCAGAGGTCGTGACGTCATGCGAAGATGCGCGCCGCGAAGGAGATCAGCGTGGCGGACCAGGACAGATCAAGCGAGGCCGACGAGCGGTCCGGGTGGACAGCGGAGGCGCTGCTCGACGACGTGAGCGAGGGCTTCGTCGCGTACGACACCGCGTGGCGGCTCCGGTACATCAACCGCACCGCGGAGGCGTACCTCCAGGCGCTCACGCAGAGCGCCCCGCGGCAGATCCTGGGAAAGAGCGTGTGGGAGGTGTTCCCGTCGCTCGTCGGCAGCGAGATGGAGCGGTGCTATCGCCTGGCCGCGGCGAACGAAGGCCCTCTTTCGTTCGAGATCTGCAGCCCGGTCACCCGACGCTGGTTCATGTTCCGCGCCTCGCCCTCGGCGCGCGGCCTCTCGGTCTTCTTCCGCGACATCACCGAGCACAAGAGCGCGAACGAGGCGCTCCGGCGCAGCGAAGCCCGTCTGCGCTCCGTGTACGACAACAGCCTCGAAGGCATCCTGATCACCTCGCCCGACGGCGACACCTACGAGGCGAACCCCGCGGCGTGCCGGATGTTCGGCCGCACCGCGGAAGAGATCGTCGGGATGCATCGAGAGCGCTTCGTCGACGCCGACGACCCGCGCCTCGGCCGCATGCTCGCGGAGCGCGATCGGGCGGGCCGCGTGGTCTGCGAGCTCTCGATGATCCGCAAGGACGGCGCGCGCTTCCCGGTCCGGATCAGCTCGGCGATCTTCGTCGACGCCGACGGGCGTCGGCGCGCGATCACCACCTTTCACGATCTCTCGGAGACCAAGCGCCTCGAGGTCGAGCAAGCGAAGACGGTGGCCGATTTGCAAGACGCCGAGGAGCAGCTCCGCCTCACCATCGACAACGCGCCGATCGGCATGGCGCTGATCGGGCTCCAGGGCCAGTGGCTCCGCGTCAACCAGCGCGTGACGGAGATCGTCGGCTACTCGGCCGAGGAGCTGCGCCACCTCACCTTCCAGGACGTCACTCACCCGGACGATCTCGCGAAGGATCTCGTGCTCTTCGAGGCCATGCTCCGCGGCGAGATCTCGCGCTACGAGCTGCCGAAGCGCTACGTGCACAAGGACGGGGCGATCGTCGACATCCTCCTCTCCGCGTCGATCCTCCGCGACGATCACGGCGCGCCGCGGCTGTTCATCGTCCAGATCCAGGATCTCCGCGAGAAGAAGCGCCTCGAGGCCCAGCTCACGCTCTCGGATCGGATGGCCTCGATTGGCACGCTCGCCAGCGGCATCGCCCACGAGATCAACAACCCTCTCGCCTACGTGATGCTGAACCTCGCGGCCCTCGCCGAGGAGCTGCGCCCGCTCGTGGAGGCCGCGGCGCCGCGGCGAGCGCGCGCGCTGCTCGATCTCGTCGACGACGCGCGCACCGGCGCCGAGCGGGTGCGCAAGATCGTCCGCGGCCTGAAGACGTTCGCGCGCGCCGGCGAAGATCACCGCGTGCCGATGACCGTGGAGTCGGCGATCGAGGTGGCCGTCAACATGACCGCAGGCGAGCTCCGGCACCGCGCGCGGCTGGTGAAATCCTACGGCCTCACCCCGCGCGTCGTCGCCGACGAGGCCCGCCTCGGGCAGGTGTTCATCAACCTCCTGGTGAACGCCGCGCACGCGATCCCCGAGGGCAACGCCGGTGACAACGAGATCGGGATCACCACCTCGACCGACGCCGAAGGCCGCGCCGTGATCGAGATCAGCGACACCGGCTGCGGGATCCCGTCCCACCTCCGCGCGCGGATCTTCGATCCGTTCTTCACGACCAAGGAGATCGGAGTGGGCACCGGCCTCGGCCTCTCGATCAGCCACGAGATCGTCGCCGCGCTGGGAGGCCTGATCGAGGTGTCGAGCGAGCTGGGCAAAGGCACGACCTTCCGGGTCATGCTCCCGGGGTGTGATCCTTCGTGAGCTGGAGCGGAGCGGATTGTCATCAATCCTCACCTCTCGTCTTCGTCCTTCGTCCTTCGTCCTTCGTCTTCGTCCTCGTCTTCGTGCGCGTCCCCGTGCGCGTGCGCGTGCACGCTCTGATTCCGGATCAGACCCGGAGCGCGCACGCGCACGCGCACGCGCACGACAGACGCGCACGAGGACGAAGACGAGGACGAAGACGAGGGACGAAGACGACGACGGGGGACGAAGACGGGAGACGACGACGGTGGTCACCTCGCTCCGCCTGCAAGAGCGGAACGTGCTCAACGAGGTGACCGCTGCCTGCGAGTCCGCGCTTCAGGGGACAACCCGGCGCTCGCCCTTGCCTGCCCGAGCTTCGGGGCCGCCCGATCACGCCGCCTCATCGGCGCTCATGCCGTCAGAACATCGTATTGTTGTTGGCCGCAGTATCGGGGATGGCCTTCGACCTTCATGAGCAGGTGCAAGACCACATAATCGCCCTCTGCCACGACACGCTTGACCTCCAGACTGAGCTCGGGCCGCTCCGTCTTCAGCCAGATCACGATGGTACGCGGGCTCATGGGCACGTTGAGCCGCGACTTCGTCCAGGGCTACAACCGCGACTGGGACCACGCCGAGTGAGGTGGGCCTATCGGGGGATGGCCGTACCCATATCCCCCGGTATGGACCGGCGTCATGGCCTCTCCGGGTCGCGCTGTGCTGGCTCTGGCTCGGATCGGCGCGGTCGTTCGCGCCGTGGATCCCGTGAACGATCCGGACGCGGATCGGGGCGCCGATCGCCGAGGGCGGCTGTCGGCTAACGGGCAGCAGCCCGGATCATGCCGCCGCCGTTCGCATACGGGACAACCCAGTAGACGAAATCCGGCCCCACCGCGACCGAGCTCACCGTCTGATCGGCGGCGACGACCGTGGACACGCCGCTCTGGGCGTCGACCTTCAGCATCGGTCCAGAGGCGTAGTTTCCCCAGAAGAGAGAGCCTCCCGCCAGCGCAAGGTCGTAGATGGTCCTCTGCCCATCGGCGACGAGCACCGGAGCGCCGCCGCTCTTCGCGACCTTGAAGACCGCTCCGACGAGCTTGTCCGAGATGTCTGTAAGAGGGCCAATCGTCGACCAGTACACGGCCCCGTCGTCCACCGCCACGGCCCAGGGCCCCGCCTGCGCCGACGCGATGTTCACCAGCGCGCCGCCCGATTTGGCGACCTTCCAGAGAGTACCCGTCGGCGCCGGGGTCGTGAAGTCGCCCAGGTCGGCACAGTAAACGTCGGTCGCATCGACGGCGATCTTGCGAAGATTGAGGGCCTCGTTCGGCGGGGAGAGGATCGTGATCGGCCCGCCTTGCTTCGGGGCCTTCGCGATCGAGCCCCCTGAAGTCGCCCAGTACACATCCGTCGCATCGACGGCGAGCCAATGCGGCGTCTCGCCGTCGACGGCGACGATGTCCTTCGCGCCGCCGGTCTTGGCGATCCGCCGGATCGCCTTGCCGTCGATCCAGTACACATAGGCGCTGTCCGCGGCGATTGTAGCGACGTCGATCCCGTCGATGAGGACGACCTGACCACCTCCAGCATAAGATAGCTTTACGATGGATCCGTCGTGCAGTGGATACATGCCGTCGACGCTCGTGCCGCGGTTGCTCCAGTAAATCGAGGTCTCGTCCGCCACGATCTCGGAGGGATCCGGCAACCCTTCGGCGAGGGTGATGGGAGCTTTGGGCGAGACGTCGCCCCCCGAGCTCGAAGAGCTGCTCGCGCTGGACGAAGCCGCGGAGCTGCCGGCCTCCGAGCGCGAATCGACGATGCTCGACGTACACGACGTCGCCAGCGCCCCGACAAACCCCACGATCACCATTTGCTCGATGCGCATCTCGATCTCCGGGCGACCACGGCGATCCGGAGGATCCGGCCGGGCAGACGTCGTGGGCAAGATACGGTAACTGCCTGGAAAAGACGAGGACATCGTCGATGGAAGGGCGCCGCTGCACTTCTGCTCGCGACCGCACCAGCTCGGTACCGCCGCGATCTTCGACTTTGGTGGCATGTTGGCGCGCGTCGACTCTGCCGCGCCGACGAGCAGCGAGGAGGCCGCAGCCAAGAAGTGAAGGACATGCTCGCCGGTGCGGCTCGGCGCTCGCCATGAACCATTATCGACGTGGAATGCGCCACTTGGTTCGGCGCGCTCCGCCTGGGAATCATCGCTGATGACGCTCTTCCACGCGGACCGGACCCGTACAACCGCAGGGCGCAAGGGTCGCAAGCTCCGGAGAGACACGGTTTCTCCGGCCGCTTGCGACCCTTGTGCCCTTGCGGCTAAATTCTCCTCCGCTCTGCAACAGCAGGATGGAGATCGAGATCCTGGAGCGAGCGCCGAGGCTGTGACGCGCGCCATCCTCTCTGGCACTCAAATGCCTGGAGCTACGTAGTAAACTGGGATCTGCGCCCAAGACCGTTCGAAGCGAAGCGGCGCAATGCGGCTTCGCGATCGACGATCCCGGCGCTCGGCTGAACGCCGCAGAGCCTGGAGAGTGCTGGCACGCGGTGCCGTCGCACGACTGATGCCGCGGCGGGGGCTGCCCGAGAGCGTCTATGCCGGAGCCGACGACGAGGCTGCGCCCTCGCCTTCGAAGCATCGTTTGGTCATTCGCTCGCAGAACGCCACCAGGTTCGGCAGCGAGGTCGCGAACGTGGTGAGCGGCGTCCCGGTCGGGATGGCGATCAGGTTCTGGACGATACCGTAGATCGCCGCGTCGTACGACGTGGGCTCGTCGCCGAGGAAGAAGGGTTGCTGGCCGAGCGCGTCGGACAGCGCCTGGAGATCGGCCTTGCCCTGCGCATAGACCTGCTCCGTGGAGTGACGGCCGGTGCCCTGGGCGTGGAGCACCTTGCGGGTGTTGCGGCGCACCACCATCCCGACCAGGGGCCGCAGCGGTCGCGGGATCCCGGCGAAGAACACCGGCGCCACCACCGCGAAGCCCGCTTCGTCGATCCAGCGCGAATAGAGCATCGGGAAGTACAGCCCCTCTTCGGTCATCCGGCGCAGCGCGTGGCCCTGGGCGCGCTGGGCGGGCGTGAGGCGCGCGTCGAGCTTGTCGCCGT
>JBDTXR010000366.1:0-9531 GCA_040006075.1 Byssovorax sp.
TCCCCTGCTCGTTGCATTTGTGCCAGAAGAACTCGACCACTTGCGTGCCGTGGTGGGTATAGCAAAACTCGACCACGGGCTCGGGGATCCCGCCATTTCGCAGGATCTTCGCCCCCATCACCACGTGCGTCATGATCGCGTCGGCCGAGACGTCGGGCTCGAGATCTTGATGCGGTGAGCTCTCGCCGGGCTGGAGGTTCTCGACGAAATACTTGGGCTGAACCGTCTTGCCGAGGTCGTGATAGTAGGCGCCGACGCGGGTGAGCAGCGCGTCGGCGTGGATGGCCGCCGCCGAGGCCTCGGCGAGGTTGGCCATGGCGCGCGCGTGCTCCCAGCTCCCCGGCGCCTCGGTGGCCATCTTCTTCAGGAGCGGCTGCTCCAGGTCGGTGAGGTCGAGGAGCTTGTCGCGCGAGACGTGCCCCATGGCGCGCTCGGCCGGCTCGCGCAGGCCGCGGGCGAGGAAGCCGGCGAGGATGCCGCCGCCGATGCAGGCGAGAATGTTTGAGCTCAAACCTTGTGTCAGATCGTCGAGCCGGAGGCGACCTTCGAACACCGTGGTGAGGCAGATGAAGGCCACCGCGCCGGTGAGCCCGGAGAAGGTGCCGGCGACGAGCATTTGCCGCGGATGACGGCGCTTGAAGAAGAACAGCGTCGCCGAGATGCCGCGGGTGAGCAGGACCGAGAAGAGGATCACGTCGAAGCGGAGGAGCGACGCGGAGATGAACGCGACCGAGAGGTCGACGATGAAGGCGGTGCGCCGATCGAAGGCCAGGGCCACCCAGAGCGGGAGCGCGGCCATGGGGATCCAGAACTCGGGGAGCGGCGTGAAGAGGAAGATCAGCTTCGCCAGCCCCACCGATCCGAGGATGAGAAAGAAGAGCCCCACCTGCGGGCGGAGGAGCCGGACCCGGCTCTGGCCGAAGCGCTGGAGGTAGGCCAGCAGCATCTGGCAAAGGATGAAGTAGAGGGCGAAATAGCTGACGATCCGCGCGGTGCTCGGCGGCCGGCGGAGCGACTCGTAGGCGCAGGCGGCGCGGTGATCTTCGTTGTTGTCGTCGAGCAGCGTGCCGCGCGGGACGATGATCCGCGCGTGCTCGTACGAGACCTCGGAGTGTCCGGCGCGGGCGTCCTGGGTGATGCGCGGGCCATACGGAACCCGCAGGGTGACCGGGGCCGGGGCCCCGAGCATCGGCGTCAGGGAGGGGACGAAGAGGTCGACGAGACCGACGATCGTGAAGAGCCCCGCGAAAACAAGGCTCAGAACGAGGCCGGCAGCCGCCCCAGCTCGGACACGGGTACGAAGCATCGAACCGATGGGTCCCACCGCCGGAGGGCGCGCGAAGCCCGAAAAGCCCGATCCGGCAGGGTGCCGGAAGGCGGTGGCGCGACCCTAGCAGGTTCGAGGGTCCAGGCGAACCCCTCGCCTCGGCTGGAAGGCCGGAACGCGAGGGGGTCCACGCCGATTGCCCAGCGGCGAGATAATTGCTACCCACAATCAATGACTCCTCTGCGCGCGCTGCTCGATCGACGAGAGCGCGTCGTGCTGATGGGCGTCCTGAACTGCACGCCGGACTCGTTCTCCGACGGCGGTCTGTTCGGCGACGAGGCCGCCGCGGTGCGCCGGGCCGCCGCCCTCGTCGCCGCCGGCGCCGCGGTGATCGACGTCGGCGCCGAGTCGACGCGCCCGGGCTCGACGCCGGTGTCGGCGCGCGAGCAAATCGCGCGGCTCGGCGGCGTGGTGCGCGCGATCGCCGCGACTGGCACGCTCGTTTCAATCGACACCACGCTGCCCGAGGTGGCCGAGCACGCGCTCGCCGAGGGCGCGGTGATCGTGAACACGGTGTCGCTCGAGCCGGCAGCCGAGCTCGGCGCGGTGGCCGCGCGCGCCGGCGCGGCGCTGGTGCTCATGCACAGCCGCGGGGCGATGAGCGCGATGAAGGGCTTCTCGGTCTACGCCGACGAGGCCTATCGCGACGTGGTGAGCGAGGTGGGACGCGAGTGGTCGGAGGCCGCTGGTCGCGCCCTGGCCGCGGGCCTGCCGCGCGAGAGCCTGGTGCTCGATCCGGGTCTTGGATTTGCGAAGAACGCGAAGCAGTCCATCGCTCTTTGCGCGCGCCTCGACGAGCTCTGCGCCCTCGGCTTCCCGGTGCTCGTGGGGCCGAGTCGCAAGTCGTTCGTGGCGCGCATCGCCGCGCCGGAGGGGCCGCTCGCGCCACCGGACGAGCGCCTCGGCGGGACCATCGCCGCCGTGCTCGCCTGCGCCGGGAAGGGCGCGGCGATCGCCCGCGTTCACGACGTCGCCGCGGTGGCCCAGGCCCTCGCCGTCGACGAGGCCATCCACGGCGGGCCGCGCGGCCTCGACCGCGGGAGGCGCCATGCTTGAGAGCCTTTACCAGGGGTTTTACCGGCTCTTCGCCGCGCGACCGCCGTGGCAGGTGCTGCGCGATCTCGCCGACATCGTCATCGTCGCCTGGGTCATCTACCGCGCGCTCCTGGTGCTCCGCGGGACGCGCGCGATCCAGATGGCCGTCGGCCTCGGCATCGTCCTGCTGGTGTACGTCGGGGCGAAGCTGCTCCACTTCATCACGCTGCTCAACCTGCTCTCGTGGCTGCTCTCGTCGATCGTCCTCATCGTCGTCGTCATCTTCCAGAACGACATCCGCCGCGCGCTGATCCGCATGGGCGGCACGGCGTGGTTCACCGGCGGGCGCGAGCAGCAGTCCCGCGTGATCGACGAGGTCGTGGCCGCCGCGACCGAGCTGGCGCGTCACCGCATGGGCGCGCTCATCGCCTTCGAGCAAGACGCCAACGTGCTCGAGTTCGTGAAGAGCGACGGCATCCCGCTCGACAGCGTGGTCACGCGCGAGCTCCTGGTGTCGCTGTTCGTGCCCGAGTCGGTGAACAAGCTCCACGACGGCGCGGTCTTGATCCGGGACCTGAAGATCGCGCGCGCCGGGATCTTCTTCCCGATGCCCGACACCAAGATCCTCGACGCGCAGCTCGGCTCGCGGCACCGCGCCGCGCTCGGCATCACCGAGGAGACCGACGCCGTGGTGGTGGTGGTGAGCGAGGAGCGCGGGACGATCAGCTTCTGCTTCAGCGGCAACATCGTCTCGAACCTCGACGGGCAGTCGCTGCGGCACGCGCTGCTCGGCCTCTTCGGTCGCTCGGCGCGCAAGAAGGCGCCCGCGAAGAAGGCCGTCACGCCGGTCGCCACGCCGGCGCGCGCGGCCTCGTCGGACAGCGGATCGTTCCCGAAGCAGTCCCTCTCCACGAAGATCCCGACCAGCCCGCTCGGCCGGGCGAACAGCGCGTCGCTGCCCCCGAGCTCCTCGATGAAGACGCCGCTCGGGCAAGAGGTGACGAAGCGCATCTCGCTGAGCACGCCGTTCGCCGCGCCGTCGATCGACCCGCCCACCGGCCCGATCTCGGTGTCGGCGAAGTCGAGCTCGACGCCGATGCGATCGAGCACCGACGCGCCCGCGCCGACGAGCGTGGGCAGCCCGCAGTCGGTGCGACGTCCGACCTTCATCCCGGCCATCGCGCCCACGTCGAAGCGCCTCGGCAACGACGACGACGGCCCCCCCGGGGGCCAGGATTCAGCGCCTCCGAGCGACGACTCATGACGGGGAAAGACGGGATCCGCGATCAGGTCCGCGCGGCCTTCTTCGACAACCTGGGCCTGAAGGCGCTCTCGGTCGGCGTGGCGATCGCGCTCTATGCGTTCATCCACGGCGCCGACAACGATCTGCGCACGCTGCCGATCAACGTCGTCGCCGCGATGCCGCCGCCGTCGGCGAACCGCCAGCTCCTGACCCAGCTCCCGAACGAGGTGAGCATCACCCTGCGCGGCTCGCGCACCCAGCTCGACACGCTCCGCACCGACGATCTCGGGAGCATCCGCCTCGACCTCAAGAGCGGCCGCGAGTCGATGATCGAGCTCGATCCCGACACCATCCCGGCGATGATCAACATCCCGATCGGCCTCGCGGTCGAGCAGGTGATCCCCTCGCAAATCAAGGTCCGCTGGGACGACGTGGTCTCGCGGCGGATCCCCGTGCAGGTCGCGCGCGCCGGCGATCCGGCGCCTGGCTTCCAGATGAAGGGGACCATCGTGATCGATCCGACCGAGGTCACCGCCAAGGGTCCGCGATCGGTGGTCGATGTCCTGCAATTTACCCGCAGCGCGCCCTTCGACGTGACCGGGTTGACCGACGGAGCCTACCGCCGCCCGCTCTCGCTCGACAAGCCGCCGAACCTGGTGACGTTCGATCCGGAGAGCGTGATCGCCACCGTGGAGATCGGCCGCGAGCTGGTGACGAAGCAGTTCCCTCGCCTGAAAATCGAGGTCATCGGCGCGCCGCGCGCCACCACCAACCCGGGCACCGTCACGGTGATCGTGACCGGCACCGCGGCCGACGTGAACGCCCTCTTGCCCGAGGCCATCGTGCCCCGCGTCGAGCCCAAATCCGCCGGCGACGACACCAGCAAGCCCGGGAGCGACAACCTCCCTGTCCTGGTCGAGCTCCCGCGCGTGAAGGCCACGATCGAGCCCCCCAAGGTCGTCGTGAAGTGGTGATCGCGTCCCGCGCTACTGCGTGGGGATCTTGATCTCGCCGCGAGCGATCCGCTGCGACAGCTCCGCCACTCTGGCCTTCACCTCATCCGGAATCGCCGCCGCGTGCGGCCCGTCCTTCAGATACCCCACGCCGTCCTCCGCCACGCCGAACGAGCGTAGCCCGCCCTTGAACTCGCCCTTGGCCACGGACACGATCGTATCGAACACGGCCACGTCACCGCGCTTGATCATGCTGGTGATCACCGTGCCGGGCATCTCGGCGTACTGATCGGAGTCGACGCCGATGCCCTTGGCGCCCATGTCGCGGGCGGCCTCGAAGACCCCGTGTCCCGTGGTCCCGGCGGCGTGATAGACAATGTCGGCGCCGGCCGAGATCTGGCTCACCGCCAGGGCCTTGCCCTTCACCGGATCACGAAAGGCTTCGGGCGTCGCGCCGGCATAGGCCACGTGGACAGTGCAGGTCGGACAGACCTCCTTGGCCCCGGCCCGGTAGCCTGCCTCGAACTTGTGAATCAACGGGATATCCATCCCACCGACGAAGCCAACGTGCTTGGTCCTGGTCATCAATCCGGCCACGGCGCCGACCAGGAAGGAGCCCTCTTCTTCACGGAAGGCCAGCGCGGCGACGTTGGGCGGGATCACCCCGTCGGGCCGAGGCGAGTAGTCGATGCAGGCGAAATTGACCTTCGGGAAGGCCGCCGAGACCACGTTCACATCGCTGGAGAAGATGAAGCCGACGCCGATCACCAGGTCGAAGCCGCGCGCGGCGAAGAGGCGCATCGCGGCCTCGCGGTCCTCGGCGCCGCTCGGCTCGAGCACCTCGGTGGTGACGCCGAGCTCGCGGGCGGCGCGGGAAATCCCCTCGTAGGCCGCGTCGTTGAAGCTCTTGTCGCCGCGACCGCCGACGTCGAAGACCAGGCCCACGCGCACCCGCGCGTACTCGCCCTTGCCCGCGGGCTCCTCGTGCCGCGCCGGGAGCAGCGCGGTGAGGCCCGCGAGCACGAAGGTGCCAATCACCGCGCGACGGAGGATCGTGGACACGGTTAGCTCGCCACCTTGTCGGGGAGGACTCCGCGGAGATCTCCATGGCTGTCCGGCTCGACGAAGATCTTCTTCATGTGCGGCTGCTCCTCGCGGATCCGCCGCTCGATCTCGTTGATCGTGTCCTCCACCTGCTCGACGCTGAGCGTGGGCTCGAAGGCCACCTTCATCGCCAGGACGATGAAATCCGGCCCGAGGTGCATGGTGAGGATCTGGGTCACGCGCTCGACGTGCTTCGTCCCCTCGGTGATCGCCCGCGTCCGCTGCTCGTCCTCCAGCGTCGCGCGCTCGCCGATGAGCAGGCTGTGCGTATCGCGCGCGATCAGCACCGCCACGACCATCAGCAGCGCGCCGATGACGATCGATCCGATGGCGTCGAAGACCCCGTTGCCGGTGAGCGCGGCGAGGCCGACGGCGATGAAGGCGATGGTGAGCCCGATCAGGGCCGAGATGTCTTCCATGAGCACGAGGGGGATGGTCGGATCCTTCCCTTCGAAGAGCGCGTTCTTGACGTCTTTGCCCTTGTTTTCAAGGCGAAATTCCTTGAGCGCGACCGAGCACGAGTAGCCCTCGAGCACCGCCGAGAGGCCGAGGACGACGAGGCTGGTGAGCGGCCCGTGGCGCAGGCTCCAGAAGTTGGAGAGGTCGGGCACGTCGGGGTGGATCGCCTTGTGGATGCCCTCGTAGAGGGCGAACGCGCCGCCGAGGCTGAAGAGCAGCAGCGCCACGATGAAGGGCCAGAAGTAGCGCTCCATCGCCCGCCCGAACGCGTAACGATCGTCGCGCTTCATGGCCAGCGTGACGCCGAGGAACAACAGGCCTTGATTTCCCGTGTCGGCGAGCGAGTGCACGGCCTCCGCCAGCGTCGCCGTGCTGTCCGAGAGGTAGGCCGCGACGAACTTGCAGATCGCGATCGCCAGGTTGGCGAAGAGGGCGGCGCGAATGACTTTGACGGGATCGCCGCCACCGTGTCCGGACATCGCGCGAAGGCTAAACCATCCTGGCGAAGGGAGGGTAGACTGCCGCTCGATGTCGCCGCGCCACCTCGCCTGCGCCGCCGGATTCCTCGGCGCGATGCTCCTCGTCGGGGGCGGCGCGCGGGCCGACGAGGCGGCGAAATCGCCTGCGATTCCCGGCGCGACGCTGCTCGATCGCGTGGTGGTGCGCTGGTCGGCGCCGGAGACGGGCGGCCCGATGAAGCCGCAGTTCATCTTCGAGCGCGAGCTGGCCTTCGAGTCCCGGATCGAGGCGTTGAGCGATCCCGATCCCGATCCCGGCCTCTACCCCGATCGCCACGTGCGGGCCGCGCTCGATCGCCACATCGCCGAGACGCTGCTGGCGAGCTTGCCCGTCACGCCGGCGCCCGCGCCGCGCGAGATCGCCGCCCGCGCCGAGAGCGCGCGCGCGATCCTGGAGCAGCGGGTGCACGGCCGCGATCGGCTGATCGCCGCCGCGGCCGCCGAGGGCATCAGCTCCGACGAGCTCGACGCCCTGCTGCGCCGCGAGGCGAAGGCCAGCATCTACCTCGATCGCATGGTCGCGCCGATGCTGGAGCCGAGCCCGGTGGAGCTGCGCGCGCTCCACCGATCGGGCGTGACGCCGTTCAAGGACGAGGACTTCGAGAAGGCGCAACCCGCGCTGGCCCGCTGGTATGTGGGCCAGAAGCTGGGTCAGGCGCTCGAGACCTTTTACTTGAACGCCCGCAGCCGCGTCACCCTGGTGATGATCCGCAAACCACGGTAATCGAAGGCTCTGGCAGCCTAGGCGCTGTCGCTTTGAACGTCGTTGCGGACTTCCTGCGAGGCGGGCGCTTCTTCCTCGTCGGTGACGCCGTGGTGCTCGGCGTAGTGCTGCTGCTGGCCGAGCGAGCGGGCTGCGCGGCGGGCCTTCAGGAACTCGGCGAAGGCCGTGAGCGTGTCGAGATCGCGCGGGCCGAGGGCGTCGGAGATCTCGCGCAGGTTGCGGCGGAGCATCTCGGCGCTCTTGCCGCGGCGGGGCTCGCGCGGCTCTTCGCGGACCGGCTCGGCGAGCGCGGCCTCGGCCGCGGCGACGAGCGGAGGAGGCGCACCCGAGCCCTCGGTGCGCGAGGAGGGCGCCTCGGGGACCCACATGGGCCGAGCGATGGGGTTGAGCGCGTGCGCGCTGAGCCAGGCCTCCATGAAGATCCGCAGGCGCTCGCTCCGGAAGGTGAACCAGCGCTCGCGCTCGGGCGCGTAGGCCATGAGCACGTCTTTGAAGCGGCGAAACGCGCCCTTTCCGTCGATGGCCTGGCCGAGCTTGGCCTGGAGGTCCGGGTCCTCCACCATCGGGATATAGCGCTCCATCCACCGGTATTGCTCGCGCGAGCTCACGGGATCGATGCGCAGGTAGTTGGAGTCGGCCGCGATGCGCGCGTGCATTTGCGGATCGGCCACGCCGTCGACGACGCGAAGGACATCGCCGGTGACCAGGTGAAGGTAGGAGTGGACCTCCGGCGCGTTGTTCTCGAACGCGTCTTCCAGCGCCTCCCAATCAATCGGAATATCGCGCACGGCGGCGCCGCCGGCGGAAGTGGTTTCGTTGGTCATGTCCTCCTCATCTTCATCGAGCGACAGGACGTGGCGGGGGGCAAGTCCGCTGGTCCGGATCAAGGGCACAAGATTCGATTGTGAATGCGGTGTCGTCATGGAACTTTACGCTGGTTGAGGCGGCTTGGGCTGAACTCTTGCAACATAAAGAAGATTCCCACCGCAGGTAGTCGCGCACTTGTGCTCGGCGGTCGGACATTTTCATCGCTGCGGACCACGTCGCTCGCTCGCTGCACCGCGAGCGAGCGACGTGGCTCAGCTTGCAAGAGTCGCGAGCTCACGCTTTCGCGGCCGGCGCGCTGCGGGTTCGGGCGATGGCGTCCGACCAGCGGCGACGATGCGCGGCGCGATCGTCGGCGCTCATCGCGACCTCGAAGCGGCGATCGACCCGGGACATTCCGGCGGCTTCCGCGATGCTGCTGAAGAGGCCGACGCCGACGCCGGCGAGCATCGCTGCGCCCCGGGCGGTCGACTCGAGCTCGCTCGGGCGCTCGATGGTGATCGGGCCCATGTCGGACTGGAACTGGATCAAGAGATCGTTGGCCGCCGCGCCGCCGTCGACCCGCATGCGGGCGAGCGGCGTTCCGAGATCTTCGGACATCGCCGAGAGCAGATCGTTGACCTCGAGCGCGATGCCTTCGAGGGTGGCCCGCGCGAGGTGCGCCGCGGTGGTGCCGCGGGTGATGCCGCAGATCACGCCGCGCGCCTCGGGGTCCCAGTACGGCGCGCCCAGGCCCGAGAGCGCCGGGACGAACGAGACGCCGCCGCTCGACGGGACGCTGGCCGCGAGGGCCTGGATGTCGCCCGCGCTCTTGATCACGCCGAGGCCGTCGCGGAGCCACTGCACCGCGGCGCCGGCGACGAACGCGCTGCCCTCGAGGGCGAACGCGACCTCGGCGCCGACCTTCCACGCGACGGTGGTGAGCAGCCCAAATCGGCTTCGGATCGGCCGTGATCCGATGTTCGCCAGGACGAACGCGCCGGTGCCGTAGGTGCACTTGGCGTCGCCGACACCGAAGCACGCCTGGCCGAAGAGCGCCGCCTGCTGATCGCCCGCGATGCCGGTGATCGGGACGCCGTCGGGCAGGCCGGGGAAGCCGCGCGTCGCCGCGATGCGCTCGGCCGAGCCCACGATCTTCGGGAGCATCGCGCGCGGGATGTCAATCAGCGCGAGCATCGCGTCGTCCCAGTCGAGCGTGGTGAGGCGCATCAGCAAGGTGCGCGAGGCGTTGGTCACGTCGGTCACGTGCACCGGCGCGCCCGAGGCCGCGTCGCCCGAGAGCCGCCACACGAGGAAGCTGTCGATGGTGCCGAAGCAGAGCTCGCCGCGCTCGGCGCGGGCGC
>JBDTXR010000367.1:0-9473 GCA_040006075.1 Byssovorax sp.
TCATCGCCGAGAGCATCGCCGCGGCGAGCTGGCTCTCGGTCATCGCGCTGCTCATGGTGCCGAGCGCGAGGTAGCCCGCGCCGAGGCCGAAGATCCCGAGGTAGCTCGCGCCGACCGCGCGCCAGTCGACGTCGCCGGTGCGCGCGAGGAGCACGATGTAGAGCACCGTCGGCGCCCACATCACCACGAAGGTGGTGAGCGCGGCGCTGTACTTGGCCAGGACCACGCCGGGCGTGCCGACCGGCGCGGTGAGCAGCGCCTCGATCGTGCCGCTCCTTCGCTCCTCGGCGAAGAGGCGCATCGTCAGCATCGGGCAGACGAAGAGCAGCGGAAGGTAGAGCAGCATCGTCTTGCCGAAGAACGCGGGGATCGGCCCGCCCTCGGTGAGATCGGCCGGCCCGGCGAACTGGGTCACGAGGATCGCGAAGTGGATCCCCTGCACGACCAGGAACGTGGTGATCAGCACCCAGGCCAGCGGGGTGACGAAGAGCGCGAAGAGCTCGCGCTTGTAGATCGCCCAGAAGCCCTTCATTTCGGCTCTCGATCGCGCTTCGGCGGCCCGCCGCCGCGGCCGGTGAGCTCGGCGAAGACCTGCTCGAGCGAGGCCCCGCGCGCGGCGACCTCGCGCACGCCGACCCCGGCCGTGACCAGCGCGGCGACGAGGCGCTCGGTGGCGGCCTCGCTCTCGACGCCGTCGGCGAAGTCGACGGTGAGCGTGACGACCGCGCCCGTGGGCTCGGCCGCGGCGGTCTTCACGCCGTCGAGATTCGTTGCAACAGCAACGATCTGCTCGGGCTCGCCGCGGGCGACGATCCGCGCGCCGGGGGCCCGGCTCCTGGCGCGGAGCTCGGCGATCGATCCCTCGGCCACGAGGCGACCGCCGGCGATGACCAGGGCGCGCTCGCAGGTGGCCTCGACCTCGGGGAGAATGTGCGTCGACAGGAACACGGTGTGCTCGCCCGCGAGGCCGCGGATCAGCTCGCGGACCTCGCGGATCTGGTTGGGATCGAGGCCGGCGGTGGGCTCGTCGAGGATGAGCAACGGCGGCGATCCGAGGAGCGCGTCGGCGAGCCCGACCCGCTGGCGGTAGCCCTTCGAGAGGTGGCCGATCATCACCTTCTCGACGTCCTCGATCCGCGCCTGCGCGAGCGCCCGCGCGACGGCCTCGCGGCGCTTCGTGCGCGGGATGAGCTTGAGCTCGGCGCGGAAGAGCAGGTACTCGCCCGAGCGCATCTCGGGGTAGAGCGGCGAGAGCTCGGGCATGTAGCCGACCTGCGCGCGGGCCTTCTGCGGCTCCTCGGCGATGTCGAAGCCGGCGATGGTCACCCGGCCCGACGAGGCGCCGAGGAAGCCCGCGAGGACCCGGAGCGTGGTGCTCTTGCCCGCGCCGTTGGGCCCCAGGAAGCCGACGATCTCGCCCTTTTCGACGCGGAACGAGAGGTCGTCCACGGCCTTGTGCGCGCCGCTCGCGCCGCGGCCGCCCTGGAAGACCCCGTAGGACTTGGAAAGATGCGAAACCTCGATCATCCGTCGCGCTCGGCCGGGTCTAGCGCATCCTCGGCCTCACGGTAACCCGGGCCGCGAGGGAGCGTCCTCCGGCGCGACCGCCCACCGAAATATGGTCGTCCTCGCCCGGCTCTGGTAAACCCGCGACCAGGCAGGCGATGGACCAGACTCTTCTCCGCTCGTACTTCGCGACCGTGTACGAGTTTCCCACGAACTCCGGCACGCTCCGCGCCTCGCTCGACGGCGAGATCGTTCAGGACCACTCGGCCCTGCCCGATCTGCTCACGAGGAGGTTCGCGGTGCTCACGGCCTACAACCCGCGGAGCATGCTGCTCCCCCGACGGGTCAACGAGCAGCGGCACTTCGTCCTCCGCGATCTGCTCATTCTCGGGTGCTATCGCGTCGAGCCCTGCGTGGGCTCGGAGAGCGAGCCCGAGGGCGTGTGGCGCGAGCCGGCGTACCTCGTGCACTCCATGGATCGCGAAGAGGCGATCTCGTTTGGCCGGGTCTTCCGGCAAAATACCATTCTCTACGCGCAGAACGGGCGGCCCGAGCTGATCATCACCGATCCGACGGCCGACGACATCGGGCGCACGTTCCAGGGCAACTGGCGGGTGCGGGGCTGAACTGGGGGGCGGGATGGTCCACGTCGCATCGATGAAGCAAGCGGTCCTCGGGCTCGGTCTGCTGGCGCTCGCGGGCTGCGCCCAGAAGCGCGTGGCCGAGTGCAACGCGCTGATCCTGGTGATCAACACCGGCGTGCAAGGCCTGGAGAAGACGCCGAAGGCCGAGAACGATCCGACCGGCGTGAGCGATCTCAAGGCGATGGCCGAGCGCATGGACAAGGTCGCCTCGGAGACGGCGAGCGTGCCGGTGACGCTGTCCGAGGTGAAGAAGTTCTCGACCGAGTACCAGAAGATGGCGAAGGACATCGCCAAGGCCGAGCGCGAGCTCGCCGCCGCGGCCGAGTCGCGCGACGCGACCAAGCGCAGCGCCGCCGAGCAGTCGCTCGACGCCGCGGTGAAGCAGGAAGATCCGCTCGTCGACTCGATCAACAAGTTCTGCCAGACGCAGTAGCGATCCGCCGGATCACAGCGCGGGCGGCGGGAGCGAGCGCGCGAGCAAGAGCGTGAGCGCGTTGTCGGGGACGCCGTGGAGGAAGCGCTCGCGCCAGGCCAGATCGCCGATCCTGGCGGCGCGGGCCATCAGGCGCGCGCGGGCGGCGGCGATCGCCGCGGCGAACTCGTCGCTGTTGCCGTTGGCCGCGAAGGCCTCGGCGTGGACCAGGCGCACCAGCGACTCGCCCTCCTCGATGCCGCCGAGCGACTCGAGGATCGTGTGGGCCTCGCCGGCGACGGCGATGGCTTCGGCGAGCGTGGAGCGGCCGATCAGCGCGCGCGCGAGCGTGGCGAGGGCCACGGCGCGGAGCGGAGGGGCGACCTCGAGCGCGGCCGCGGCGGCGCGGGCCTCGCGCTCGGCCTCGTCGAGATCGCCTGATTTGAAGGCGATCTTCGAGAGGTACATCCGCGAGACGCCCTCCATGCGCGGATCGCCCAGCTTGCGAAACTCCTCCGCGGCGCGGAGCTCGACCCGGCGCGCTTCGGGGAGGTGATCGAGGTGGAAGAGCGCGTGGCCGAGGTTCTGGAGGGCGCTCGTGCCCACGTCTTGCAGGCCCATCCGATCGGCGACGGCGTGCGCCGCGCGGAGCGCCTCTTCGGCACCCACGTAGTCCCCGAGCTCGGCGAACACGACGCCGAGGTTGCTGCGCACGGCGCACGCGTTGCGGCGGTCGCCCGCGGTCTCGAAGGCCGCGAGCGCAGCCTCGAAGCTCTCGAGGCAAGCGGCGAGATCGCCGGCGTACGCGGCGCGGAAGCCGCGGAGCAGCTCGATCGTCGCGGCCACCTCGGGCGCGAGCGCCGAGGCGTCCGCGGCGGCGCTCGCGAGCCCGGCGATCACCGTGTCGGCGGCGCTGGTCCGCCCGCCGACGATGAGCTGCATCGCGCCCCAGGCGAGGCAAATCAGGCGAGCGCCGCTGGCGCCCGGCGCCGGGCCCATGGCGCTGACGGGCTCGATCGCGTGCTCGACGCGCTCGTAGGCGCCGAGCTTTCCCGCGGCGAGCACCGCCTGGCGCACGGCGCGGAACCACGCGCTCGATCCCGACGAGACGAGCGCCGCGGCCGCCTCGGCGCGCTGCTCGGCGAGGGCGCTCTCCCCGTGCCAGACGTAGGCCTCGGCCTCGATCAACAAGAGCTCGCCGAGCTCCGCGGCGGCGGCGCCGCACCCGATGCCGCGCCGCGCGAGCGTGATCGCCGCGCCGAGATCGTTGGCCTCGAGCGTCTGCTCGGCGGCGCGCGCGTACCACCGGATCGCCCGCGTCGGCTCGGCCGCACGCTGAAAATGCTCGGCGAGCGTCGCCGCGTCGGTGGAGCCGGTGCGCTCCAGCCACTCGGCGGCGAGGCGGTGACCGAGCACGCGATCGGTCTCGGTGAGCGTCGCGTACGCGGCCTCGCGCACGATGGCGTGGCGGAATCCGAACTGCGGATCGACGGCGCCCGGGCTGCCGCTCGCCGGCCCGACGAGCTCGCGCGACGCCAGCGTCTTCAGCCATTCGCCCGCCTCTTCCGCGTGACGCTCGCCGCCGAGGAGCGCCGCGAGGCCGGCCTTGGAGAAGCGGTCGCCGAACACGCTCGCGGCGCGGAGGACGCGCTTGGCCTCGTTGCCCTCGGCGTCGAGGCGAGCCTCGACCGTGCCGAGGACCGAGTCGGGGAAGAGATCGTCGCGACCGCCGGCGACCGCTCGGATCAGCTCTTCGAGGTAGAACGGGTTCCCGTCGGCGCGCTCGATGATCCGCGCCACGGCCTCGGGCTTGGCGCGGGGACCGAGCGCCTCGGCGACGAGCTGCTCCGCGGCGCGCTTCGAGAGCGGCCCGAGCTTGATCGTCTGCACCTCGCGCTCGGCCCAGAGGCCGGGGAACTGCGTCATGACCTCGGGCCGCGACAGCACGAGGACCATCAGCGGGAGATCGCGGAGGTTGCGCAGCGTCGAGTCGATGAGGCGCACCGTCGCCGCGTCGCCCCAGTGGAGATCCTCGAGCACGAGCAGCACCGGATGCGAGGCGCACTCGGCGGTGAGCCACTCTTCCCAGGCGTCGCGCATGGCGTCGCCCATGAGCTGCGGGTTCTCACGCGCGGCGCGCAGCGCGGGATCGTCGTGATCGGGGAACGGTGAGCCGAGCAGCTCGCCCAGGAAGACCGCGGTGTGGTGCAGCGGCGCGCCGGCGAGGTGCGCCCCGAGGCGGCTCCAGAGCTTGCGCCGGCGCAGCTCGACGGCGTCGGTGTCCAGGATGCTCGCGGTCTTGCGGATGGCGTCGGCGATCATCCCGAAGGGCGAGCCCGCGCCGAGCGACGGGGCGCGCCCCGAGAGGACGACCACGCCCGATCCGCCCTGGCGAACCTTCTCGACGAACTCGCGGCCGAGGCGTGATTTCCCGGCGCCTGCGGGGCCGATCACCAGCAAGGGGCTGGCGACGCGCTCGGCCACGCAGCCGGCGAACACGCCCTCGAGCGTCGCGAGCTCGCGGGTGCGGCCGACGCACGGCGTGATCTTGCCGAGCAGGAGCGGCGGGCTGTCGAGCTCGGCGCTGTCGCTGCGGAGGAAGTAGTGATTTCGGTCCTGCTCGATGTTGAGCCGCCCGGTCAGCATCCCGGCGGTGACGTCGTCGAGGTGGATCGGGCCGGGGCGCGTCGATCGCAGCGTCCGGACGCCGCGATCGATCACGTCGCCCTCGACGATGCGCGCCGACACGAGGCCGCGGCCGCTGGCGATGCAGATCGGCACGCCGGGGAGATTGGCGCGGAGGATCAGCGCGCACTGGGCCGCGCGATCGGCGCGATCGATCGCGCTCCCCGGGCCCCACAGCGTCACGATCAGCGAGTCGCCCGCGAGGACGTTGACCTGACCGCCGAGGCTCAGGACGGCCTTGCGCAGGACGTCGATGGGCAGCCGCGGGCCAGGCAGCGACTCGTCGGCGTCGGGATCGCCGACGAGGACGACGCTGACGAGGCGCTTCTCGCTCATCGTCAGCGACGCGGGCGCCGGCTCTTCTTCCGAGGGAGCAGGCGTGGAGGCGGGCGCGGAGGCGTCGTAACGGACCTTCTCGGTCGGCGCGGCGCCGGTGGGCGGGACCGAGCGTCGCGGGGCCGTGGACCAGGCCCCGAGGCCGTGGAATCGCGCGAGCTCCTCGGCCACCTCGCTCGCGCTCGACGGTCGCCGCGCGGGATCCTTCGCCATCATGCGAGCGACGAGGTCGTCGAGGGCCTCGGGCACGTCGGGGCGGTGCTGCCGGACGCGCGGCGCCTCCTGGAGCAGCAGCTTCGCCAGCACCGCCATCGGGTGCGTCCCCTCGAACGCGGGGACACCGGTGAGGCACTCGAACAGCACGCAGCCGAGCGAGAACAGATCGGTGCGCGGATCGTGCGACGGAGGCCCCTGCACGAGCTCGGGCGCGATGTAGCCCGGCGTGCCCAGGAGCACCCCCGTCTGCGTCAGCCGCCGCGTCTCGCTCGACGGCCGCGCGATGCCGAAGTCGACGAGCTTGATCCGCTCGACCTGCTTGCCGACGAGGAACACGTTGCTCGGCTTGACGTCGCGGTGCACGAGCCCGCGCGCGTGCGCGAAGGCCAGGACCTCGGCGGTGCGCTGCATGAGCATCAGCGACTCGGTGCCCGAGAGCGGCGCGCGGATCAGCCGCTCGCCGAGATCCTCGCCTTCGAGCCACTCCATCGCGAGCCAGTGATCGCCCTCCGGCGTCAGCCCGTGGCCCACGTACCGGACAATGCCTGGGTGCGCGAAATCAGCGAGGATCGCCGCTTCGCGCTCGAAGCGTTCGACGTCGAGGGGCTGTCGACTGTGGAGGATTTTGAGGGCGACGATCGCGCCGTCGAGGCGGTCTTGGGCGCGAAATACCGCTCCCATTCCGCCCGATCCGGCCTGCCGCTCCAGGACGAAGCGGCCGGCCATGATGATCCCGGGCTTCATACGCTTTGCATAGCGTATCCGCCGGCGCGGAAGGGCTTCGTGTCGCCGGAGGGATCAGGGTTGCGGGAGGAGGAAGACAGTGATGGCGGTGGGGTAGAACTTGGTCCCGGCGGGGAACTGGCCGTTCAACTTGGGCTGGTCCGCGCAGTTCATGAAGTTGTTGTACCCCGAGGAGCCCAGGCAGACGTCGGAGCAGCCGCCGATGGCGTCGACCACGCAGCCGTTGAGCGACGGGCCGCAGACTCGCGGTAGACCCGTTCGTCCCGGCGCGACGCAGGCGTCGCGGACGGGGGTGCCCTGGAAGATGTTCCCGTAATACGCCCCCTCGCGGTACGTGTACGCAGCGAGCTCTCCGGCCGCCGGCGCGAGCCCGATTTGCGCGCCCCGGACCGCGATGTTCACCTCTTTGCCGAGGTAGTCGACGCGGGCCAGGACGCAGGCCGAGACCCACTCCTGGCACGTGGTGTTGCAGGAGCCGCCGGGGAGCCCCCATTTCGGAGCCAGGCTGAGCTGGCCCGGGAATACGTAATCGACGCCGTCGATCGTGAGATCGAGGTGATCCGAGGAGGGCAGCGCGCAGCTCACGACATACTTGAGCAGCTCGCGCGCGTTCGGATCCTTGAGGGCGTTCGCGGTGAGGTTATTCACCGTGAGCGCATTCACGGTGAGCGCATTCACGGTGAGAGCATTCACCGTGAGCGCGTTGACCGTGAGGGCATTGACCGTGAGCGCGTTGACCGTGAGTGCATTCACGGTGAGGGCCGGTTGCTGCGTGAACGCAACCGACTCCATGTCGTCGTCGTTGTCGCCCTCTGTTCCGATGCAGCCGAGCACGGAGACCGTGCAGGCGAGCATCGTGCACAGGGGCAGGATGGAGTTCTTCATCATAGCCTTCGACGCTAGCTGCCGGCCCGCGAGCCTGTCCACGGATTCGTTCATTCTGGAGCCCTCCCTCGTACGTTTTAGGGGCGTTCGCGCGACCTCCACGCACCAGGTGCGAGCGAGACGCTCTCTGTCGCCGCGCAGCGCATAACGCAGTGCCGAGGAGTTTTGCAAACCATGGGCCATGGGGCATGGTCGATGTTTCAACGCGCCAGCGCGACGACCCTTCGTTTCCAGCAGCCCCGGTGCGGTCTCCAGCCCTCGACTCGTCGCTTCGGAGCGAGGGCGGCCCTCCGCAAGATGACGTAGCGGCAGGCTGAAGCCTATCGGGTAGGCCGGCGACGGGAGCCCTGAGGGGATAGCCTCTCAGAGTCTGGCCGGAATTCGGCCAGACTCTTCCGTCTCGTACGGGGAGGCAACTTGCCTCCCCGCCCCACGGAAGTTCCTTCCGCGGGGCCCCACCCCACCCCGCATCAGGTCTGACCGAAAAACGGTCAGACCTTCAGCCGACGAAGCGATAGCCCACGCCGCGCACGGTCACGATATGACCGGGCTCGGTGGGGGAATCCTCGATCTTCGCGCGGAGCTGGAGGATGAAGTTATCGATGGTCCGCGGCGTACCGTGGTGGGTCGGCCCCCAGACGCGCGATTGGATCTGCTCGCGCGAGAGCACGCGGCCGCCCGCTTCCACCAGGCAAAAGAGCACGTCGAACTCGGTCGCGGTGAGGTCGACGCGCTCGCCGCGGCGGATGACCTCGCGCGTGGCGGTGTTGATCTCGAGATCGCCCGAGCGGATCGGGGCGCCGTCGGTGGCGCGGGCGATGGCGTCGCGGCGGAGCACGGCCTTCACGCGCGCGAGCAGCTCGGCGAGGCCGAACGGCTTGGTGATGTAGTCCTCGGCGCCGAGCTCGAGGCCCATGACCTTGTCCATCTCGGCGCCGCGGGCGCTGAGCATGATGATCGGCATCGTCCGTCGCTCGTTGCGGAGCACGCGGAGCAGCTCGAAGCCGTTGAGGCGCGGGAGCATCACGTCGAGGATCAGGAGATCGATCTCGCCGTTGCGGGCCAGGGAAAGGCCCTCCTCGCCGTCGGCGGCCACCAGCACGTGGTAGCCCTCGGCGGTGAGGTTCATCTCGAGGCCCATGGAGATGCTCTCGTCGTCTTCCACGACGAGGACCGTCTTCGCTCCCCCGGTGAGCGCTCGCGCCATGAGGTCGGTGTGTATCACGTCCCGGCTGTCACGCGAGCGGCTCTCGCGCCGCGGCCTCGGCCTCGCGGTCCTGGCCGAGGAACGGCGGGTTCCGCGGTAGCACCAGGGTGAAGGCGCTCCCGCGACCCGGCTCGCTGTCGACCTCGACCTTGCCGCGGTGCGCGCGCATCACGTGCTGGACGATGGCCAGGCCAATGCCCGAGCCTTCCTGCTGGCGGGCCAGCAGATCGTCGACCCGGTAAAACTTCTCGAAAATTCGCTTGTGCTCGCGCCGGGCGATGCCCTTGCCGTTGTCGCGCACGGTGATGGTCACGGTCTTGTCCGTCATCCGCGTGGAGATATCGATTCTCCGCGGTTGACCCCCATATTTGTAGGCGTTCGAGAGCAGGTTCACCAGCGAGTCGACCAGCGCGCTCTTGTCGCACCACACCCGCGGGTGCTCGGGCGAGAGGGCGATCACCACCTCGACGTGGCGGGCGGTCCGCGTCGGCTCGAAGGCGTTGATCGCCTCGTCGATGATCCCGCCCACGTCGTGCTCGGCCACCTCGTAGACGCGGCGGCCGCTCTCCATCCGGCCCCAGTCGAGCAGGCGATCGATGAGCTGCTGAAGGCGCGCGCTCTCGCGGTTCAGGGCCTCGATGCAGCGATCTTCGCTGGCCTTGTCGCCGCGGCGGAGCACCAGCGTCTCGGTGAACATCCGGATCGAGGTCAGCGGGGTGCGCAGCTCGTGCGAGACCTTGGAGACGAAGTCGGCCTGGAGCTCGGAGAGGTTGCGCTCGCGCCGCAGAAAGACCCAGACCAGGATCACGCCCGTGACCAGCGTCCCCGTGAAGCTGAG
>JBDTXR010000368.1:0-9423 GCA_040006075.1 Byssovorax sp.
ACCACGCGCGCGCCGCTCGCGGATCCCGACTTGATCGGTTCGGAAGATCAGGCCGAGGAAGCAGCCCGGCATCGGCTCGCGCTGGTGCGGCGAGGGAGGAAGGCGAAGCGATGAGCCTGCGCGGCCGCCAGCGTGCCTTCTGCGTCGGAGTCGCGTGCGCGGTCCCGCTCCTGAACATCGCGATCTGGATCGGCGTCGCGCTCCGGCCGCCGTCCCCGCCGCCCGTCGCGTGGTCTCTCCCGCGCGCGCTGGTGTCCGCCCTGACTCCTTCGAGCACGCCCAGCACGCCGAGCACGGAGCCGAGCGCCGCGCCGCCTCCGGCATCCTCCACCGTACCGCGACCCGTTCGCCTCGCACCGCTGTCCAGGCCCTCACCACCAGCGCCCGGCGCACGCACGGACATCGTGAACCCCTGGGAGCATCGTGAGTGATCCGCTGAACGCCACAGGCTTCATGGATTGCGGACTCTCTCTCGACGACGTTGACTGGCCTTCGGCGACGGTCGACCCCCAGCGGATGCCTGACCCCCGGGCTTTCTCTCCGGGTCGACCCTCATTTTGGTGCGGGAAGTGGGCTCCTTCTCGGCATCGACCTCGAAACGATGCCCGGCTACCAGGCCCGCTCTGGCGGTCGACCCCCAACTTTTCCCTGCGAACGGGCTTCCGCTGTTCCTGGGTTCGGTTTGGTGGCCGGTCACCGGGCGAAAGTCAGGGTCGATCCGCAGCGATCGCCCGCGCACCGGGCTCCTGACGCGATTCGACCCCCAGCGCGCCCCCGGTCGATGGGCTTGCGCTGAGGGTCGACCCCGACTGAGCATCCCCCGCCACGATGCGGCCGGCGTCGTGCGCGAGATGTCACGGAGTCTTGGCCCCGGTCCCGACTGCGACCGGCGCGGCCGGTGCTTCCGCGGGAGCAGGCACGCTCGGATCGGTCGCGCCCGTGTCCGGATTCACGTCGACCACGGAGCGACGCCCTTTCAGCGCCGCCCCGATCGCGTCGTTCTGCTCCAGGATGGGTCCGAGCAGATCGCTCCGCGCGGCCACATCCTCCGGCGAGCTGCTGTGGTGCTTTCCGAGCACGATCGCGATCGCTTCGAGCAGGAGATCCTGGCCCTTGATCTTGGCGACGCGCACGTTACTGAAGGCCATCGCGCCCTCCGGCTGGGCGAGCTGCGAGGCTCGATAGACGACCGCGAGATCGGCGAGCCGCTTGACGAGGCGACCGAGCCCGAGGTCTTTCACCACGGGGGAAAGGTCCTTGCTTTGCAGAAGGCCAACGATGAGGTCGACGGCGGCGAGCTCTTCGACGAAGCCGAGCTTGGTGACCTCGGCAACGCCGGACGGGTAGATCTCCTTGAGAAACGCGGCGACCGTCGCGTGGATCGGATCGTCGGGCGCCGCGCCGGCGGTCTGGTTCACGGCGTGATCGCGAATCGCGGTGAGCGTCTTGTCGACGAGCGGATCGACGTCCGCCGCACTCGGCGGCGCGCCGACCGCGGGTGGCGAGGGAGCGACCTTGCCCTTGGACTCGGCCACCACGCCGTCCCAGCGGCGCTCCAGGGTCAGGCACTCGCGGTCATGGGTGATTGCAGCGGAGCAGTGCTTGGCCAGCTCCGGGAAGTCGCGAGCCTTGGCGCGAGCGGCGACCTGGCCAAGGGCGAAGGTGCGGCGGCCGGTGGGGAATATGTAGATGCTGATGAGCGCGGCGAGAGAGCTGTTGTCCATCGGATCCTTTTCGAGCGGTGGAGGAGCGGGAAGCAAGGAAGATGGTGGGAGGGATAGCAGGTTCCCGACGGGCGAAGGAAGAGGCTCCTGGCGATTCCGTCTGTGCGTGCGTTCTCCGGATCCGGATCAGAGCGCGCACGCGCACGCGCACGGACACGCGCACGAGGACGAGGACGATGGACGATGACGGGGGACGACGGAGCCCAGATCACGCTCGTGCGGGACTTCGCTCTACGGCGTGATCCCGCGCTTCGCGAGCTGCTCCGCAAACTCCTTCGCCAGCAGCTCGTGGCCCTTCGCGGTGAAGTGCGCGTGGTCCTCCAGATAGTACGCCTCCGGATCGCCGCTCGCGGCCCGCGCGATGGCCGGGAAGGGCTCGTGAAAGTCGTGCTTCCCGAGCACCAGCAGCCGGCGCAGATCGCGGTATTTCCCCGAGTAGAGGAAGCGCTCGCGGTCGAAGAGGTTGTACTCGTCGCGCACGGGCAAGAGCATGTACAGCGGCTTCACGCCGTAGCGCTGGCCGAGCTCGTCGATGCCCACGAAGAAGCGCGCGAGCACGGCCTCGAGCTCCCCTCGGCGCAGCTCGCGCGGCGCGCAGAGGGCGTTGATGGTCCCCATCGCCACGTCGCGGCTGCGCCACAGGCTGCGGAAGAGCAGGCTGTGCGAGAGGTCGTCGATGCACGACGCGCCCTCGTTCGATCGCACGAGCTCCCCGCCCTCGACCGTGTAGAGCGGCTTGCTCGTGCCCCAGCTGAACTCGCGCCCCGTCACCTGGTAATCGTTGCCGGTGAACAGGCCGACGACGATGGCCCTCGGCTTCACCTCGTCGATGATCCGCTTCAAATACAGGTAGTACTGATCGATCGAGTACCCCGACACCGCGCCGTTGAGCACCTGCCAGCGAGGCATTCGCTCCTCCAGCCGGCGGCCGACGTGCTCGGTCGCGCCGACGCCGTGGCCGAAGACGATCGAGTCGCCGATCAGCAGCACGTGGTCGCGCGCGGGATCGATGACGTCGAGGCGCTGCCCGACGCGGCCCTTGCCGGACGGCGCCCAGCCCAGCTCGGGATCCTCGGACTGCTCCGAGATGCCGCCGTTCACCGCCGCGTTCATGCGCTGGAGCGCGGGCGTCGGGCCGAGGCGGATCAGCGTCGCGCCGAGGATCACCAGCAGCAGCAAGACCACGGTGGCGGCCGCGCTCTTGAAGCGGCGGCGCAGCGCGGCGCCCTCGGGCACGCCGGTGAGAAACAGCAGCGACGCCGCCCAGATCAGGCCCGCGACGAAGAGGATCGGCGGCCCGAAGCGCAGGAAGCGCGAGCGCGGGTGGAAGAGATCGACGCCCAGCGCCGCGACCGCGATCGCCGCGGCGAGCTTGATCCATCGGTATTTCGAGGGGGACGGTGGGGCCACTCCCTCGCTCATGGCGAGCCCGCCCAGCTCCGATCGAAGAGCCGGAAGCGATACCCCGGCTCGAGCAGGTCGAAGGCCGCGGCGGCCTCGACGGTGCGCTGCTCGCCGGCGTGGATCGCGCGGTCGCCAAGCACGTTGAGCAGGGCCACGTCGCGCTCGAGATCGGGGAGCGAGAGATCGGGCTCGCCCTTGCGCTTCATCAGCGCATCGGCGCCGTGGAGCTCGATCTCGTGCGTCGCGTGGACGCGCGCCTTGAAGCTCAGCGCCAGGATCCGCGTCGGATACTCGTAGTCGTCGCGGAAGGTGTACCGCGTCTCGGTGACGACCTGGAAGTCGTCGACCTCGAAGCGGCCGGCTCCGAGGCTCCGGAGCTGGGCAGAGGCCTCGCGCGCGCGCGCCGCGGGATTGCCGGGATCGCTCGCGGCCTCTGCGGCTCCCCGCTCACAACCCAGGAGCGCGCCGCAGAGCAGCAGAGCAGAGCCGGCGCTTCGCATGAGCAAACCGCGACGCTACCCCGCGGCCCCGCCACCTGTAAAGCCCCGGGTTGCCCCGGGAACAGGCTGGCTCGCGGTGCCGCGCGAGGCGGGGGTTTCGAAGGCTCGATTGCCAGCGCGTGTGAATGGTTGAGGCGGCTCGCTCGCCGTCTTCAACCATTCACACGCGCGCTTTGAGAGCGTCCTTGTTCAGGACGACGATGCGCCGCCGATCGATCTCGAGCACCCCCGCGCGGCGGAGATCGCCGAGGGTGAGCGTCACCGTCTCGCGGGTCGAGCCGATCATGTTCGCCATCTCCTGATGGGTGAACGGCGCGGCGATGAGCACGCCGCGCGGCTCGGGGATGCCCCAGCGCGCAGCGGCCTTGGTGAGGAACTCGCAGAGGCGCGCCTCCACGTTGCGGAAGAGCATCGACGCGAGGCGCTCTTCGGTGTCGTGATGGCGCTCGACCATCACCTGCAAGAGCGCGGCGGCGAGCGGCGGATCGGACGTCATCAACGCCTTCATCGTCTGCGCGGGCACCATCAGCGCCTCGACGTCCTCCGTCGCGACCGCGTTCTCGCGGTGCGACTGCACCCCGCCGAGCGCCGCTTCGCCGAGGATGTCCCCGGCCCCGCGATAGCCAATGGACAGGCTCCGCGTGTCTCCGAGCACGCGCGTCAGACGCACGCGCCCCATCCCGAGCAGCGCCACGTTGGTCGCGGCGTCGCCCTGCGCGATCAAGAGGCGGCCCTTCTCGACTCGCTGAATCGTACCCGCCTCCACGAGCATTGCTTGCGATGCATTGGACGCAGCATTGCCAAGCGGCCCGCGGCGGATAATCCGCCGCTTGCGCGCCTCCAGCTCCGTCGCTCCATCATTACCTGCCGTCGCCGGCGGTGCCCAGGCGCGTTGCGCCACGCTCCCCATGGTCATCGAGGGTGCTCCTTCTCGTACATTGGATCGGCTCATCGTCGGGCCAGAGGCGTCGATGCCTACGGCGTGTTGCGATGGCGCTCTCGTGTGCTGCCCGACTACGAGGAAGGGTACGGCCCATTGCCGGAATTATTTAACGGAAAAGCGCCTATTTTTTCCGGACGAGCGTGGCCGCGGGCACACACCGACGAAATTTTCGCCAAAGAACGAGGGCGGCCCAACGATTATCGACTCCAGTGATTCTCGATCACGAGCCAGGATGATTGAGCCTTGTTGGAATTCTGTCTCCGGCACGTCTATTGCCGCCCCCATTTGAGCGGGGATCCCGGAATTTGAGCACAAAACGGTCGAGCCCTCTCGGCTCGTGACCGCCGAGAGGGCTCGCGTGCGTTCGAAAACGTGCCGCTACGTCCGGTAGTTCGGCGCTTCTTCGGTGATGATCACGTCGTGCACGTGGCTCTCGCGCAAGCCCTGCGAGGTGATGCGAATAAAGCGCGCGTTGCGCCGGAGATCGGCCACCGTCGCGCTCCCGGTGTAGCCCATGCCCGCGCGCAGGCCGCCGACGAGCTGGAAGAGGATCGAGGTGAGCGAGCCGCGGTACGGCACGCGCCCCTCGATGCCTTCGGGGACCAGCTTCTCGTCGGCCGCGCCGCCCTGGCCGTAGCGGTCTTTCGAGCCCTTGCGCATCGCTCCGAGCGAGCCCATCCCGCGATACACTTTGTAGCTGCGACCTTGATAGAGCACGAGATCGCCCGGCGACTCGTCGGTCCCTGCGAAGAGCGATCCGATCATCACCGACGACGCGCCCGCGGCCAGCGCCTTGGTGACCTCGCCCGAGTACTTGATGCCGCCGTCGGCGACGATCGGGATGTCGTGGCGATCGGCCGCGCGCGCGCAGTCGGAGATCGCGGTGATCTGCGGGACGCCGATGCCCGCGACGACGCGCGTCGTGCAGATGCTGCCCGGCCCGATGCCGACCTTCACCGCGTCGGCGCCGGCGTCGATCAGCGCCTCGGTCGCCTCGGCTGTCGCCACGTTTCCAGCGATCACGTCGAGGTTCGGGTACTTGCGCTTCACCATGCGCACCACGTCGATCACGCCCTTCGAGTGCCCGTGCGCGGTGTCGACGACGAGGACGTCGACGCCCGCGGCGACGAGCGCGGCGGTGCGCTCTTCGCAGTCGGGACCGGGTCCGACCGCCGCGCCGACGCGCAGGCGCCCGCCTTCGTCCTTGAGCGCCTCGGGGTTGCGATCGGCCTGGAGCAAATCCTTGATCGTCACCAGGCCGACGAGCTTGCCGCCCTCGACGACGAGCAGCTTCTCGATGCGGTGCTGGTGGAGCAGCTCCTTCGCGCGCTCGTTCGAGACGCCGGGCGGGACCGTGACCAGCTCCTTGGTCATCAGCGCGTGGACCGGCTGATCCAGGTTCTTCTCAAAGCGAATGTCGCGCGCGGTCAGGATGCCGACGAGCTTCTCGCCATCGACGACGGGGACGCCGCTGATGTCGTGCTCGTTCATCACCGCGAGCGTCTGCCGCAGCGATTGATCGGGGCGCACGGTGACGGGGGAGACGATCATCCCGCTCTCGGCGCGCTTGACGCGCTCGACCTCGCGGGCCTGCTGGACCGGGGTCAGGTTCTTGTGGAGGATGCCGATCCCGCCGGCGCGCGCGACGGTTATCGCCGTGCGCCCCTCGGTGACCGAGTCCATCGCCGCGCTGAGCAGCGGGATGTTGAGCGTGATCCGCCGGGTGAGCCGCGTCTTGACGCTGACCTCACCGGGGAGAACCTCGCTGTACGCCGGGACGAGGAGCACATCGTCGAACGTGAGGCATTCGCGGAGTTTGTCGTCGAGCATGGGCAGCTCTAGCAAACCCGTTCGGTCGCGGCTACGGGCGCGGGTTCGATCGATGGATGGCTCCGTTCCGCTGCCGCTGCTCCGCGAGCTCACATCGGCGTCCCGATCGCGCGTCAGCTCGCGCGAGCGGGTTGACGCAGGCGAAGGTTCTGCGATTCCCTGTGGCGGACCTCATGCAGATCGACGCGATCGAGCTCAAGAATTTCCGCGGCTTCTCGGCGTTCCGACAGGAGTTCGGCCCTGGGATCAACATGATCGTCGGCGACAACGCCACGGGGAAGACCGCGCTGCTCGACGCGCTCGCGGTAGGCGCAGGCTCGTTTTTTCTCGGGATCGACGGCGCGCCCACGCGCGTGTTCAAGCCCGACGATGTGCGCCTCACGGTGAGAGAAGTCGGCGACACGATTGAAACGGTGCCGCAGTATCCGGTCGAGCTGACGTTCGACGGCGCCGTGTTCGGGCAGGCCTTCCGATGGGCGCGATCTCTCGCGGGCCGCAAGCGGCACACCACGCACGGAGGGGCGTTCGAGATGAGCAGCGCCGTGCACGGCCGTATGCTCGAGATCCAGAAGGGCGGCGTCGCGACGCTTCCCCTCATCGCCTACCACGGCACCGGGCGCTTGTGGATTCAGCGACGAACGCGGAGCGCAACTCGATCCAAGCGCGCGCGCGCACGCGTCGATGGGTACGCGAACTGTCTCGAGGCTGCTTCGGACGAAAAGAGCTTTCTGGATTGGCTGAAAGCGATGGAGTGGACCGAGTTTCAGGAGGGTAAACCCCCGCTCGGGCTCGTCGCAGTCCGCGAGACAATCCGTGGCCTCGTGCCGGGTTGCACCGATCTTCGCTACCGGTCGAAAGAGGGCGAGCTCGTCGCCCTGTTCGAGGACGGACGGCGGCTTCCGGCGCGGCTGCTGAGCGATGGCTTTCGCACCGTTCTGGGTCTCGCGGGAGATCTCGCCTGGCGCTGCGCGACGCTCAACCCTCACCTCGGCGAGCGCGCCGCGCTGGAAACGCCGGGTGTGGTGCTGATCGACGAGATCGACCTGCACCTGCACCCTAACTGGCAGCGAACGATCATCGACGATCTGCGACGGAGCTTTCCGCTGGTTCAGTTCTTCATGACGACGCACTCGCCGTTCATCGTTCAGTCGCTTCGCGCGGGCGAGGTCATCGCCCTCTCGGGGCCCGCGCACCTCGAGAAAGCGCCATTCAAACGTGGAGTCGAGGAGGTTTCGGCGGATGTACTCGGCGTTGAACACGTTGCGCGCAGTGCTCGCTACTTGGAGATGGAGGCGGCTGCGCGAGATCTCACCGCGCTGCTGGACCATGCCGGGGGACAAGCTGCCAAGCTCGAAGCGGTACGCCGCCGCTATCTCGGCCTCGTGGCTCGCTACAGCGATGAGCCGGCGTTTCTTGCGGTGTTGAAGGCCGAGGGCGCGCTTCACGGCGTGCCCCTCGATGCCGCTGCGGGTGGTAACGCGCGATGAGGCCCAGCACGCGTGGGGAGGCGCCGCCGGGAGTTACGACCTACGAGGAGATGCGTCCCACGCTATTCGATCGACTCGGACACTATTGTTCGTACTGCGAGTACCCGGTCCGACACGTGCCCCACGCCGAGCACGTCGTACCGAAAGATCGGTTCGCGGAATGGCGAGATCGCTGGGACAACCTCGTCGTCGGCTGCACCTATTGCAACGGTCGCAAGGGCGACAAGCTGCCGGCGCCGGAGAATGTCGACCAGTATCTCTGGCCAACCCGAGACAACACCGCACGCGCATTCACGTACGCGAACGTGATCCCCGAGGTCGCACCGGATCTAGATCCAGCTTTGCACTACAAAGCTGCGCATTTGCGCGGCTTGGTGCAGCTCGGCGTCTCCGACGACGACCGCGCGAACACGCGCGCCGAGACGTTCATCATGGCGCAGCGCTATTTCTCGAAATTCGCGGCTGCACCAGACCCGGCCCTCGCTCGCGAAGCGATAGTCAATCTTGCGGTGGCGACTGGCTTCTTTTCCGTGTGGATGGAGGTGTTCGCGACCGATCCCGCGATGCGACGAGGTCTCATCGACAGCTTCATCGGCACCGCGCAGGAATGCTTCGATCCGGCGACGACAGCTCCGATCCCGCGGCCAGGCGGCAGACTCTGATCGGTTGCGGCTACGGGCGCGAAGATTTCGGATCGATCGACGACGGCGGCGCGACGTCGGCGGTCCCCGTGCGCTCCAGCGCCGCGAGCGACGCGGCGGTGCCGAGCCTCGGGATCACGATGCGAAAGCGCGCGCCGCCGAGCGGGCCCCAGCCGGCGTCGATGCTCCCGCCGTGGTCGACGATGATCTTCTTCACGATGCTGAGGCCGAGGCCGGTGCCGTCGCGCTTGGTGCTCACGTAGGGATCAAAAAGAGCTTCTTTCACCGCGTCGGGGATGCCCGGGCCGTCGTCGTCGACGGTGACCACGTAGCGATCGGGCTCGATCGTCGCGGCGACCTGGACGCGGCCGGGCTTCTTCTTCGCGCCGCGGAGCGCCTGCGCCGCGTTGCGGACCACGTTGGCGAGGACGCGGTGGAGCATTTCCTGATCGATCGCCGCGGGCATGCCCTCGGCGGGGATTTCAAAGCCGAGATCGAGGCCGAAGAGCAGCGTCGGATCGGCCTCGTCGCCGTCGCCGGGGGTGCCGTCCTCGGGGCGCAGCCGCTCGCTCTGCCCGCGGAGGAACGCGCCGAGATCGTCGGGCTTGAGATCGGCCCGCGGCAAGCGCGCGAAGCTCGAGAACTCGGTGCAGAGGCGGCGGAGGCTGCCCACCTCTTCCTCGACGACCTCGAGCATCGTCTGCACGATCCGCTTGTACACCGGGTCGTCGCCGCGGTAGCGCCGGTGGCACTCTTCCACCGCGAGCTGGATCGGCGTGAGCGGGTTCTTGATCTCGTGCGCGAGGCGCCGCGCCACCTGCTGCCACTCGCCCATCCGTCGCAGGAACTCCACGCGCGCGCGGCTCTGCGAGAGCTCTTCGAGCATGCGATCGA
>JBDTXR010000369.1:0-9325 GCA_040006075.1 Byssovorax sp.
TGGGCTACTTCCCGATCGAGTGGAAGGACCACGTGGCCACGATGTCGAACGAGAAGAGCGAGGCCAAGGTGCTGTGGTTCACCGACGTGCCCCACATTCAGTATCTGCGCGCGCCTCTCGCGATGCACGTGGCCTACTGGCACGAGGATTTCGGGAACCCGAAGAGCGCCGAGTGCGTCAACGTCTCCCCGGAAGACGGCCATTTCCTCTTCAACTGGACCGAGCCCGGCCTCCCCGAAGGCTGGGGCGCAATCCGCCCGGGCGACGGCAACGGCCGCTCGACGCCGGTGATCATCACCGCTCGGTGATCCGATGATCAAGCCCTCTTACCCGCTCCTCGCAGCCGCGCTCCTCTCCCTCCCGCTCGCAGGCTGCGAGAAGACGAGCGCCGCCGCCGTCCCGCCGCCGCGAGAGTCGGTGGCGGCTCAGCCCCTCTCCCCTCCCCCCGCTCCCGTTCTCGCTCCCGCTCTCGCCGCAGCCCCCGCGACAATCCTCCTCAGCGCCGTCGGCGACTGCACCCTGGCGGCCGAGTTCGGCCTCGGCAACACCCCCACCACCTTCCCGCGCGAGTACGAGGATCACGGCAGCGATCCCGCCTGGTTCTTCTCCGGCGTCCGCTCCGTCCTCGCGCAGGACGATCTCACGATTGCCAATCTGGAGACCACGCTCACCACCGCCCCGTCGCCGGCGATCCCCGGTCGCCCGCGCTTCCGCGGCAAGCCCGAGTACACCGCCATGCTGGTGGCCGGGAGCGTGGAGCTGGTCAATTTCGCCAACAACCACGCTCACGATTTCGGCCAGCGCGGCTACGAGGAGACCGCGCGCGTCGTCCGCGCGGCCGGCGTGGGCCTCTCCGGCAACGAATTCGTCGATACCCGAACGATTCGAGGCGTGGAGATCGTGAGCCTCGGGTTCACCGGGGGAGATCCGGTGATCTTGCCGAGCGTCGTCAAGCGGGTCAAGGCCGCCAAGACCGCCAAGAACCTGGTGCTCGTCTCCTTCCACTGGGGCGCCGAGGGCTCGTATCAGCCCAACGGGGTCCAGCTCGATCTCGGCCACGCCGCGGTCGACGCCGGGGCCGATCTGGTGATTGGCACTCACCCCCACGTGCTCCAGGGCATCGAGACGTACAAGGGGCGACACATCCTCTATTCGCTCGGCAACTTCGTCTTCGGCGGCCACGGGAACCCGGCCGACAAGGACGCGATCATCTACCAGGAGGCCTTCGTCGAGAAGGACGGGCGGATGGGCCCCGGCGCGATGACGCTGGTCCCGGTGCGGATCTCGAGCGTTACGTCGCGGAACGATTACCGACCGGTGCTCCTGGAGGGCGAGGAGCGCGAGCGGGTGCTGGCGAAGATGAAAAAGCTGAGCGAGAGCATCCCCGCGGCGCGCTGATCTCGCTCCATTCGTGATACGAGGGCAATGGTGCGCGCCCGCCTGGCCGAGTTCGGGAAGAATGTCCTCCGCGACACGCTCGCGGCGTTCGGCGCCGTCGAGCCGATCGTGGCCGATCCGGCGGCCGATAGCGCCGCCACGAGCCTGTGGTACGCGGCCGATCCGGCGCGCGTCGTGGGCAGCAGCCGCGGCGATCCGGTGCTGCTCCAGACCATCGCCGCCGCGTCGTGCATGGTCGAGGTCTGCGGCGACGCGGTCGACGAGTCGGCGCTCCACGCGGCTGCGGCGCGGCGCTATCGCTGGCAGACCGTGATCGAGCAGCGGAGCGGGCGACCCGAGCCCTTGCCGCTCCTGTGGCTGCTCCTCGGAGAGCGCCCCGAGACGCTGCTCAAGAGCTTTGGATTCGCCCTCGTCACCGACGGTCCGCAAAAGCACTACAAGACCGCGGCCTCGGGCTGGCGGATCCGGCTCGCGGTCCTCTCCGATCTGCCCCGCGTCCGCGATACGCTGCTGCTGCGCTTGCTGGGCCCGGCGTCGGCGCGGCGGCAGGCCGCGCGCGAGCTGGTGGTGTTGCCGCCCGACGCCTGGGAGGCGCAAATCGCGCTCCCCTGGCTCGCCCGACTCGTCTTCGAAGTGCCGACACAGGCCTCCAGTTTACCCCCCGAAGAGAGGGACTTCATCTTGGAAACGCGGGAGTGGTTCGAGCAATTGCAAAGGCAGCTCCGCGAGGAGGGCGTGGCTCAAGGCCTCTCGCGCGGGCGCGAAGAGGGCTTTGCCCGAGGGCGCCTCCAGGCCATCTCGCGCCTGGCCGAGAAGCGGTTACGCCGCCCGCTGACGGAGGCCGAGCGCCGCGCGCTGGCCGAGCGAGTCGATCGCCTGGGCGACGACCGCGTCGACGAGGTGCTGCTGGCCTTCTCGCCCGCGACCCTCGAAGCGTGGCTTTCGGATCCCGCGGCGGTGTGAGCTCTCGCGACGGCTCGGCCGCGCGAGGACAGCGGCCTCCGGAGGGTGAACGCGCCTACTCTGCGCGGATGGAGCTCCGGCGGTGGAACGTACGCTCACGATGGGTCGGCCTCGGAGTCGCAGCGCTGCTCGTGGCGTGCAAGCGCGCTCCGACGGTAGAAAATCAGCCAAACACCCCGATCTCGACCGCGTCTTCGATCGCGTCAGCGCCTCCCGTTTCGGCCTCGGCGGCGCCCTTCGTCGTGCCCCCCGCGCTGCCCCGGGCGGGGTGCACCTTCGACCGCGGTGTCTCGGGAAAGCTGGCGGGTACGACGGCATTTCTTCGCCTCACCCGCGCCGGCGACGCGCTCGCCGGAGCGTACTTCTACGACGACGTCACCGACGATATCGCCCTCACCGGGAGGGTCGAGGACGAGACGAAATTCGTGCTCGAGGAGCGGCACGCCGGCGCGGTCGCGGCGACGCTCCGCGGGACGTGCGAGGGCGACGGCACGCTCCGCGGCGACTGGACCTCTGTCGACGGCAAGAAGAAGCACGCGTTCACCTTGACCGTGCCTCCGCGGGTGACGATTGGCACTCGACATCAACGGGTGAACGTCAAGACCACCGACTTCGTGCCGCCCGACGAGAGCCCCTCTTGCGATCTCGACCGACGCTTCCCCGTCGTGCTCGGCCTCGCCACCGGCGAAATCGAGCGCGAATTCGAGCGCACGGTGATCAAGAGCACTCCGGAGAGCATCCGCGACGAGGACACCGTGACGCAAACGCGCCGCTGCAAGGAGGACGCGCGCGCGGGCATCGGCCGGGTCCTCTCCACGACCGGCGGCTTCCACGTCGACTTCGTCGATACGCACGTCCTGGTGATGAAGACCTTCGGGAGCACCTACGCGACCCAGTCCGCCCACCCGTCGTTGAACCACGGCGCCGGCCTCTTCAACGTGGATGTGCAGACAGGCCGCTTGCTCCGGATCCAGGACGCGGTGGTCAGCGTCGATCGCGTGCTCCACTACGCCTTGACGAGCTGCAGCAACGGGAGCGGCGGGAGCCTCGAGTTCAACTCTCCGGCGTTCTCGCTCCTCGCCGACGGCGTTGGCATCGTCGGGACCGGGTATGCGTACGTGAACGCGTACCTGATGTTCCAGGGCCCGGTGATCTCGTACGCGGCGCTGCTCCGCGAAGGGCTGTTGAAGCCCGATTTCGCGGAGGCGGCGCTCTGGGCCTCCATCGCGCCGGCAGCGCAGGGCGCCTCGCCCTGCGTGCGCGCCTGGCTGCCGGAGTGACGCCGGGACGGTCCAGAAACGGACCGGAACCGACATGGAAGCACAAAGGGGTATCTATCGAGCTGTTCGAGGATCCTGGTCGCTGATGTAGCATCTGGTGGACGCGGCCGAGCAAGATGCGCGGGCGCCTGCCTCACGTCTCAACGGCTGCAGTCCTCACGCGCGGAAGGGGTGCTTCGCCAGGTAGGTGGCGACGCCCTTCGTGGAGACCTTGAACATTCGCCCGAACACCAGCCGAAGGATCGGGTGCGCCGGCCGCATGAGCAGCTTCGGGGTGTAGTGGACTCGCCACGTGAAGCGCGTCTTGCCCTCGCCCTGGGGCTCGAACAGCATGTCTTCGATCATGCCGTCGACGAGGGGGAGCGTGCTCCCGTAAAGGGCGAACGTGAGCCGTTTGCCAGGCTCCCAGACCAGGAAGCGCTCTCTCACGGTGAGCAGCTTGAGCTCGATCTCCCGCTCCGAGCCCACGCCATGAGGCGCGCTCGACGTCCAGCGGCAGGCGACGAAGTCCTGGAACCAGGTGGTCTGGTTCTCGGCGGTGGCGAAGGCTTCGAACACGCGGTCGGGTGAGGCGGAGATAATCGCCTCGTTCTCGAGCACGTACGGTGACGACTTGGTAAAGCCCAGATCCTGGGCCTCGACGGCGAACCACATGCGACGAGGGTCGCGCGCCGAGGCGCCGGCAATCAAGCGAAAAGCTCGATTTACGCCGAGAGACTGTGGACCATCACGCGCGGGGTGTCGCGGAAGAGCAGCTCGCACTTGCTCACCTCGACGCGGACCACGACGCCGAGGCCGAACTTGGTGTGATTCACCAGCTCGCCCTCGTGGAAGCGCTCGCTCGGGCGGTAGCCGCGGGCCTCGTCCTCGGTGCGACCGGCGACGGCGGCGCTCCAGGCCTTCTCCTGTTTGGTGGCAGCAGCGTCTGCCTTGGTTTTGCCGGGGCCCTTCTTGGGCTTGGCGGCGGCCTTCTCCGGCTTCGGCGCGGCGACCTTCTCCTCTCGCAATTGAGCGCGCGTCTCGCGCGAGGCGACGCGGAGGGCGAAGGGATCGGGGCTGTGCGCGTACTGGAGAATCGACGAGGCGAGGTCGGGGTGCGCCGCGGCCCAGCGGTCGTCGAACAGGATCCATTGCTGGAAGCCAAACTCGTTCGACTGGTGCGCCGCGAGGAGCGCGACGTGATCGTGATCGTGCACGACCGATTTGCTGGGATCGCCGCCGTGGGCGCGCCCCTCGGCCGCCGCGACGAACTCGGCGTGGGCCGCCGCGTGCTCGCCGATGCCGATGCGCGAGTGATCGCCCGCCGCGGTGACCGGCACGAGCGGATACGACGCGGCGCGGGTGAGGGCCGGCCGGATCGTGGTGTCGCCCGGCTCGACCAGCGAGCGGAGGAGGCGGATCTCGATCGGCCAGGTGTCGAGCGCGTCGGACGAGGTCCGCGTCTTCGAATCGGGGACGACGCTGCGGAGGTGCGCCGCGAGGCCGGGGAGGCGCACGCCGGAGATCTTCACCGCGTCACCGGGGATGGATTTCCCGTCGTGGAACGTGAGGAGCGCGGCGTACGTGGCGCCCTCGCCCTCGCCGGCCGGGGTGATCTCGTGGACGGCGAACGGCGGCTTGAACCCACCCTCGGCGTCGCCGTCGGGGAGGTTCACGCCCTCGTGAAGAAGGTACGCGAGGTAGCCGGGGTGCTTCTTCACGGCCTCGTCGTCGAAGAAGAAGTACGCGAGCTCGACCTGACCATCGCTGGTGAGCACGCGGAGCGAGTGCTCGTCGACGCGGATGTTCTCGGGCCCGCCTTCGATGTGGAGGTGCTCGCGGAGGAGCTTGGCGAGGGCCGCGGTGGTCTTCGGCGTGTGAAGCGAATCTTTCTTGGCGGCCTCGAAGAGGCTACCGAACCCGTGGACGGTGCCGCCGAAGTCGGCGTCGGCGCTCTGGGCCGGGGCGAGCGAGGTACGGGCCTCGGTGATCTTGTCCTGGAACCACTGAAGGATCGACGGAGCGGTCAGGCGGCGGATGCGCTTCGAGAGGAGGCCCTCGTAATGGGAGCGGTAAACGAACCAAATACCTTGGGGTGACGTCATTTTTGGGGGAGGCTCCGTCAGGGGGCGCGGCGCGCCGCGGCGATTGCGGGGGGCACTATGCACCTCCGCGGCGCTCAGATCACCCCCCGAGCGTGCGCCGGGAACGGCGGGTCACGGGCTCGGCAGCGTCGATCTCCTTGAATTTCAGGAGGATCCGCGCGACGGTGCCCCGAGGAGACGACGATGCGATTCTTTACTTGGACGACCCTGACCGTGCTCACATGCGCCGGCTGCGGCAGCTCGGTCGGTCCGACCGGCTCCGGTGGCTCGGCCCCGACCAGCAGCTCGAGCGCGACGGGGGCGACCACCGGGGGCTCCGGCGGCGCGACGTCGACCGCGACGGGGAGCGGCGGATCGAGCGGATCCACCGCATCCGCGAGCAGCGCGGCCAGCTCGTCCACCGGCGCGAGCAGCAGCGGCGCGGGCGGCGCGCCGTCGGGCTCGGGCGATTGCACCACCGACGCGCAATGCCCGGGATCGAAATGTGTAGCTATTTTCCCCGGCGGCTTTCGCGTCTGCGCCGACGTGCTCGTCGAGGCGACGACGTGCAACCAGAAGGGCGTCGATCAATGCTGCGGCGCGACCATGCCCTGCCCCGGCGGACAGCCCTGCTACGCCGGCCCGCTCGAGCCGTACTGCGGCGGCGTGCCGATGCTCCCTCACAACGAGTGCGCCGTGGACCAGTGCACCAGCGACGCGAGCTGCGGCGCTGGCAACGCCTGCCTGGTCTCGGGCGTGCTCGGTCGAAAAGAGCGGGCCTGCTTCCCCGCCCCGTGCAAGCACGATGGCGAGTGCGTCGACGCGGCCGGCGGCTCCTGCGCTCCGGTGGCCGATCCCTGCTGCGGCCAGGCGGCCACACTCTACTGCATCTACCCCGGCGACTGCCGGAGCAACGCCGATTGCGGCAACGGATACTGCGTGATCGATCCGGCGAAGAAGCGGGCGGCTTGCGTGGCCAAATCGCCCATTTGCCCGGCTTGAAGAGGGCGAATCAGAGACACCATGGGAATCCTGACCTGGCTATTTCCGACCGAGGAATCGCGCCTCGCGGCCGCGCGCTCGCTCATGGCCGACGGGCGCCACGACGACGCCCGCAAGAGCCTGATCAAGTGCCAGTCGCCCGAGGCCGAGGTGCTCTACGAGGACTGCTGCAAGGCGCTCGAGCCGGCCGACCGAGCGGCCATGAAGAAGGAGCTCGCGGCCCAGGGATTCCACGGCTGGAAGGTCGAGGTCGATCTCAAGGAGCCGAAGCGCAAGGCCGAGCTCGAGGCGCTGATCGCCAAGGAGATCGTCAGGGCCGGGATCGATCTCGACACGCCCGACGTCGATCAGGCGGCGGTGAAGGCGGCCTTTGCGCGGGCCGAGCGCAAGGCCCAGCGCCCCGGTCGCGGTGGCGTGGGCACCGTGCGGCTCGTGCCGGTCAACAGCGCTGCGCGCTGACCTCGAAGCACCGTAAGATCGGCGTCGACACATGACGGAAACCATTCTCCTCGTCGACGACGACGCCGCGTTTCGCGACGTGTACCGGGAGCTGCTCATCGGCGAGGGCTACAGCGTGGCCGAGGCCGGCAAGGCGCCGGACGCGCTGGTGCAGCTCACGAAATCGGGCGCGCGGCTGATCATCCTCGATCTCATGCTCCCGCCTTCGGGGCGCGCGGAAGAGGGCGCGGCCGTCGCCGAGAAGATCCTGGCACAGCGGCCTGACGCGAAAGTGATCGTCGTCTCGGGCGCCGGCGAGACGCCGCTCGCGCTCCACCTCGTGCAGCGCGGAGCCTACGATTTCCTGGCGAAGCCGGTCGATCCCGACGTCCTCCTCGCCGTCGTCGACCGCGCCGCGGCGCGCCTCGCGCTGGAAGATCGCGTGGCCGAGCTCGAGCGCAACCTGGCCTCGAAGGCCGGCGACACCGGCGGCCCGCTCGGCGGATCGCCTTCATTTCTCGAAGCGATGCGCATCTGCGAGCGCGCGGCTCCGACCGACGTGCCGGTGCTGATCACCGGCGAGTCGGGCACCGGGAAAGAGGTCTTCGCGCGCTACCTCCACGCCAGGAGCCGGCGCCGCGACCAGGCGTTCGTCGCCGTGAACTGCGGCGCGCTCTCGCCGACGCTGCTCGAGTCCACGCTCTTCGGCCACGAGCGCGGATCGTTCACCGGCGCTACGCGCGACGCGCCGGGCCTGCTCGCCGAGGCCGACGGCGGCACGGTGTTCCTCGACGAGCTCGGCGACATGGATCCCTCGCTCCAGGTGAAGCTCCTGCGCACGCTCGAGACCGGCGAGGTGCTCCCCGTCGGCGCGTCGCGCGCGGTCACCGTCGACGTGCGCGTGGTCTCGGCGACGCACCGCCCGCTCGAGGCGATGATCGCCGCCAAGACCTTCCGCGACGACCTCTACTGGCGCGTGCGCGGCATCGAGATCGCGCTGCCGCGGCTCGCCGATCGGATCGGCGATTTGCCTCTGCTGGCGCAGCATTTCCTCAATCAGGCGCGCGCGCTGGTGCCTCGCGCGGGCGCGGCCACGCTCTCGCCCGCGGCGCTGCGAAGGCTCGAAGCGTACGCGTGGCCGGGCAACCTGCGCGAGCTGCGGCACGAGATGCAGCGCGCGCTGGTGATGGGCGCGGGGCGCGGAGAAATTCTCGAAGACGATCTCTCCCCGGGCTTACGACCACGCGCCGGCGGCGCTTCGGTGGGTGGATCCAGCGCTCCGGGCGCGCCGGCCGAAGGGTCGACGCTCGAAGAGAAGATCACCCACCTCGAGCGCCACGAGATCGCCGCGGCGCTCGCGGCCACGCAGGGAAATCGCAGCCACGCGGCGACGCGGCTCGGCCTCTCGCGGCAGGGGCTGCTCAACAAAATGGAGCGTTACGGGCTGAAGTAGCGTGGCCGCTCGCGACGAACCGTCGCATTGCATTGCGTCACGCACCGGCACGCTTGTGGCTCCGCGCCGCGGCGGCTAGGGTCCGACGCCTATGATGCGAGGCGCCCTCAGCGACATCACCAAGGCCATTGGTCACACCCCCATCGTCCGCCTGAACCGCGTGACGGAGGGCCTCGAGAGTGACATCTACGTCAAGTGCGAATACCTGAATCCCGGCGGTAGCCACAAGGATCGGGTCGGCTTGAACATGATCAAGGACGCCGAGGCAGCCGGCCTCAAGCCGGGCGGCACCATCGTCGAGGCCACCAGCGGCAACACCGGCGCGGCCCTGGCGATGATCGCGGCGATCAAGGGCTACAAGTGCGTCTTCGTGATGCCCGACAAGATGTCGCAGGAGAAGATCTCCAGCCTCCGCGCCTTCGGCGCCCGCGTCGTCATGTGCCCCACGGCCGTCGAGCCCGAGGATCCGCGGAGCTACTACCAGGTGGCCAAGCGCATCGCCGAAGAGACGCCCAACTGCTTCTACGCCAACCAGTACCACAACCCCTCGAACCCCAACGCTCACTACCTCTCCACCGGTCCGGAGATCTGGGAGCAGTGTGGCCACGAGCTCGACGTGTTCTGTACGGGCATGGGCACCGGCGGCACCATCAGCGGGATTGGCAAGTTCCTGAAGCAGAAGAAGCCCGACATGAAGATGGTCGGCGTCGATCCGGTGGGCTCGCTCT
>JBDTXR010000370.1:0-9305 GCA_040006075.1 Byssovorax sp.
AGAACCGCACCTCCAGCCACCACATCGCGGCGCGGCTCGCGAAGAAGCACCCGCTGCTCTACGTGGATTGCCCTGGCCTGCGCGCGCCCAAGGCCAGCGGGCGCGACCTGAAGAAGCTGGTGAAGAAGCTGCGCCAGGCCGCGGCGCTCCCGCGCAAGGTGGGAGAGCAGACCTGGCACATGGTCTTGCCGCAATTCCCGTTTCGACGCCTGCCGCTCGCGTCCGAGCTCAACCGCGAGCTCGGCGCCTTCCTGGTGCGGCGCGCCGCGCGCCACCTCAGGATGGAGAAGCCGCTCCTGTGGTTCGCCGTCCCTCACCCCGGGATCTTGCTCGGCCGCCTGGGAGAGCGCTTCTCGGTCTACTACTGCATCGACGACTACTCGGCCCTCCCCGACGTGGACAAAGAGCAGATCCGCGCCATGGATCACCACCTGACCGAGAAGGCCAATCAGGTGTTCGTCTCGGCGCAAACGCTGCTCGACGCCAAGAAGGGGATGAACCGGAACCTGGTCTACAGCCCGCACGGCGTGGACGTGGAGCACTTCGGGCGCGCCGCGACGGACGAGCTCGCGGTGGCCGAGCCGGCAAGCCAGCTCGGGCACCCGGTGATTGGCTTCTTCGGCCTGATCGAGGGGTGGATCGATCTCGATCTCCTGCATTTCCTGGCGAAATCGCGGCCGAGCTGGACGTTCTTGCTCCTCGGCCGCGTCGCGGTCGACGTCAGCGCCTTGCAGAAGCTCGGCAACGTGATCTTCCCCGGGCCGCAGCCCTATGGCGATCTGCCGAGCTGGGCCAAGGCCTTCGACGTGGCCATTTACCCGGGCGGAAACAACGAGTTCGTGCGCAACGCCAACCCGCTCAAGATCCGGGAGTACCTGGCCACGGGCAAGCCGGTCGTCTCCGTTTCGTCGAGAGAAGTCGAGCGCTTTCGCGGCGTGGTGCGCATCGCCGGCACGCCGGAAGAGTTCTTGCGGGAGATCGACGACGCGCTCGCCCACGACACCGCCGCAGCGCGGGAAGAGCGCTTGAAGATGGTCTCGACGATGAGCTGGGACGCCCGCGTCGACGAGGTGATGGCGCAGGTCGACAGGACAATGGCCGAGGGCTGACCCGCAGCGCTTGCGTCTCGCGCGCGCCGTCTGCGCGCGCCGGGATCGATCCAGGTAGAATCGCGCGCGATCGCGTGGCGCACGATTTGCTCTGGACCCCATTCATTGACGGAACGACACCGAACCAGGAGCGCGGTTGGGGGGCGCGCAACCGTCGTGGGGGCCCTGGTAGCGCTCACGCTCTGCGCGGGGATCTACGCCGGGAGCCGGGGCCTCAAGGACTTCGACACCGCGCTGGTGCCCTATGCCGCGGCCAGCGTCTTCGCGGCGTTCGGCCTCGGCTATCGCTACTCGATGTGGCTTCAGCGCCCGCCGACGTGGCTCTACTGGCGCCGCGGCTGGGGGCTCTTCCTCGCCCCCCGGCGCCTGCCGCGAAACCTGGTGCGGCTGACGCGCCTGATCTGGGACGATCTGGTCGCCCAGAAGTTCATCGAGCATCGCTCTCCCCTGCGCTGGGCGGCGCACGCTTGCATCTCGTGGGGGTGCATGCTCGCGGCGGCGGTCACCTTCCCACTCTCGTTCGGCTGGATCCGCTTCGAAACCCCGGCCGGCTCGCAGGGGGCCTACGACGCCTTCGTCTTCGGGATCCGCCTCTTCCAGTTCCGGCTCGATAGCCCGCTCGCGCCTCTGGTCTTCAACATCCTCGACATCGCCGCGGTGCTGGTGATCGTCGGCGTCTGTCTGGCCGTCTGGCGGCGGGCGCGCGATCGCGGGGCGCTCACTCTCCAGCAGTTCTCGAACGATCTGCTCCCGCTGCTCCTGCTCTTCGCGATCTCGATCTCCGGGATCCTGCTCACGGTGTCGGCGCACTTCCTGCGTGGGTTCAACTACCCTTTCCTCTCGCAGTTTCACGCGTTCACGGTGATCTTCACCCTGCTCTATCTGCCCTTCGGAAAGTTCTTTCACATCTTCCAGCGGCCGGCGCAGCTCTCGATCGCCTTCTACCGACGCGCCGGCGCCGAGGGCCCCCAGGCGGCCTGCGCGCGCTGCGGTCAGCCCTTCGCCAGCGCCCTCCAGATTGAGGATCTCAAGCACGTGCAGCGGGCGCTCTCGATTCGTTTCCAGCTTCAGGACGGCACCCACTACCAGGATGTTTGCCCGCCCTGTCGGCGGAAGAACCTCGCGCTCACCCAGGACGCGATGTGGCGCGGCCCGCGCATCTCGAAAGATAGCTGATGGCCAAGCTCCCTGTCTCGGTGACCGATCTCGTGGGCCAGTTCGGCCCGCGCCGCCACGACGTCCCGCCCGGCGGGTGGGCGCCGAGCGGTGAGCCCGATCGCGTGGTGAAGACCCATTGCTGCTTCTGCGGGCAGCAGTGCGGGATCCAGCTCAAGGTCAAGGACGAGAAGGTGATTGGCTTCGAGCCCTGGGAAGACTTCCCGTTCAACCGCGGGAAGCTCTGCCCCAAGGGCGTGAAGCGCTACATGCAGAACGACCACCCGGACCGGCTCCTCTCCCCGCTGGTCCGCGCCGAGGGAAAGGGCTTTGCGCCCGCCTCGTGGGACGACGCCCTCGGGCGCACCGTGGCCGCGATGAAGCAGATCCAGGCCGATCACGGGCGCGACGCCTACGCGGTGCTCACCGGGGCTTCGCTCACCAACGAGAAGGCCTATCTGATGGGCAAGCTCGCGCGGGTGGCCCTGCGCACGGCCAACATCGATTACAACGGTCGGCTCTGCATGGTCTCGGCCGCCGCGGCCTCGAAGAAGATCCTGGGGATCGATCGCAGCGCCAACCCGTGGAGCGATATCCCCGAGGCCGACGTGATCCTGGTCGCCGGGGCCAACGTGGCCGAGTGCGCGCCGATCACCACCGATTACATCTGGAGGGCGCGCGAGCGCGGGGCCAAGCTCATCGTCCTCGATCCACGGATGACGCCGATCGCGCGCCACGCCGATCTGTTCATCCCCGTACGACCGGGCGGCGACATTGGCATCTTCAATGGCATGCTCCACGTGATGATCGAGCGCGGGTGGGTCGACCGCGCCTTCATCGACGAGCACACCACTGGCTTCGACGCCGTGGCCGCCGCGGTCGCGAAGTACACTCCGGAGTACGCGGCGAAGATCGCCGGCGTCCCGGCCTCGATGATCGTCCGCGCGGCCGAGCTCTGGGGCCCGGCGAAGACCAGCTTTCTCCTCCACGCGCGGGGGATCGAGCACCACTCGAAGGGCGTCGAGAACTGCATGGCCGCCATCAACCTGGTGGTCGCCACCGGTCGAATCGGCAAGCGTGGCTGTGGCTATGCCATGATCACCGGGCAAGGCAACGGCCAGGGAGGACGCGAGCAAGGGCAGAAATGCGATCAGCTCCCCGGCGCGCGCGACATCGAGAACCCGGCGCACCGTCAGCACATGGCCGAGGTCTGGGGCGTCCCCGAGGCCTCGATTCCGCACAAGGGCGTCTCCGCGGTCGAGCTGGTCGAGAAGATCCACGCGGGCGAGATCAAGGGGCTGCTCCTGATCTGCTTCAACCCGCTGGTGTCGCTCCCGGATCAGGGCTTCGTGCGCGAGGCGCTGGAGAAGCTCGAGCACTTCACCGTGATTGACTTCTTCCTCTCGGAGACGGCGCGACACGCCGACGTGGTCTTGCCCGGCTCGCTGCTCGAGGAGGACGAGGGCACGATCACCACGGTGGAAGGGCGGGTGATCCTCCACCAGAAGGTCGTCGAGCCGCCCGCGGGGGCGCGCGCCGACTGGAGGATCATCTGTGATCTGGCGGCGGGGCTCGGCGCCGGCGACAAGTTCAACTACCAGTCACCACGCGACATCTTCGACGAGCTGCGGCTGGCTTCGCGCGGCGGAGTCGCGGACTACTACGGGATCACCTGGGAGCGGATCCTCGCCGAGCAGGGCGTCTTCTGGCCGTGTCCCACGGCGGATCACCCGGGGACACCGCGCCTCTACGAGGGAGCGCGCTTTGGCCACCCCGACGGCAAGGCCCACTTCCAGCCGGTCGAGTGGCGTCCTGCCGTCGAGGAGCCGGACGAGGCCTATCCCATCGTGCTCACCACCGGCCGCGTGGTCTCGCAGTACCTCTCCGGCTCGCAGACCCGGCGGATTGGCGCGCTCGACGACCAGGATCCCCAGCCGTTCTGCGAGATCCACCCGCGGCTCGCCGAGAAGCTCGGGATCGCCGGGGGCGACTTCGTCGAGGTCGAGAGCCGCCGAGGCTCGGTCGTCGTCCGGGCCCTGGTGGTCAAGACCATCCGGCCGGACACGGTGTTCGTGCCCTACCACTGGCCGCTCTCGCGCGCGGCGAACCGCTGCACCATTCGAGGGCTCGATCCGATCTCGAAGATCCCCGAATACAAGATCTGCGCGGTGCGCGTCCGCAAGGCCGAGGCGCCGAGCGACGAGGTGGCCCGGCTCGCGCCCGAGGCCGGGGGGATCCGATGAGCGAGCTCTCGTTCTTCATCGACTATTCGCGCTGCATCGGGTGTAAATCCTGCGTGCAGGCCTGCGAGGAGTGCGACACCCATCGTGGCGTGTCGATGATCCAGCTGGAGACCATCGATCGTCACGGCTCGGTGCAGACGGCGCCGCAGGTGTGCATGCACTGCGAAGATCCGATCTGCGCCGAGGTCTGCCCGGCCGACGCCATCAAGAAGACGGACGATGGCGTGGTGCAGAGCTCGCTCAAGCCCCGCTGCATCGGCTGCTCGAACTGCGTGCTCTCGTGCCCGTTCGGCGTGCCGAAATACCTGGTCTCCATCGACCAGATGATGAAGTGCGATCTCTGCTACGACCGCACCAGCGTGGGCAAGAAGCCCATGTGCGCGACGGTGTGCCCGTCCCAGGCGCTGACGTTCACCACCCTCGACGAGATCCGCCGGACCCGCGCCGGGGAGCCGGTCAACGAGTGGAGGTTCGGGGCGGAGATCGTCAAGACCATGGTCTACGTCATCGTGCCGAAGGACGTGCGCGCGGTGGAGATAACAGGGCTGGTGCAGCTCGGAAAACGACCTTCAACTCACGATCCCAACGACATCGCCGATCTGCTGGAGCAGCCATGAGCGACCAGGCCGACAAGGCGCCTCGCGAGAAGCCGCGCTGGCGCGAAGATTTCCCGGTTCGCTGGGCGCAAGAGCGCTACGTCTCCCGGCGCGAGCTCGCGAAGTTTCTCACCCTCGGATCGGCCTTGCTGGCGACCGCCGGCGGGGTGATCGCGGCGATCGGCAACCGAGGGCGGCGCGAGCCGAAGGCGCCCGAGGTGCGCGTCGCCGACGCCTCGAGCGTGCCTGTCGGCGGCTCGGCGCTGTTCCGTTACCCGACCAGCGAGGATCCGTGCATCCTCGTCCGCGGCCAGGACGGCAGCCTCCGGGCCTTCTCCCAGGTGTGCACGCACCTCTCGTGTGCTGTGGTGTACCAACCCGCCCGCGACGAGCTCTTTTGCCCCTGCCATCACGGGGTTTTCTCGGCCAGAGACGGTCGCCCGCTCGCGGGACCGCCGGTCCGGCGACTGCCCATGATCCAGGTCGAGCAGCGCGGCGACGACGTGGTCGCGATCGGGATCGGGAGCGACGACTCGTGAGGCGCGATCGAAGCCACCAAGGTACCACGCTGATGACCGCGATCTGCGCTTTCATCGCGATGCTGCTGGGGATCCAGATCTGGCTGGTCTCGGCCGCCCTGGAGGCCCTGCTGAGCCACGATCGCGCGGTGCTGATCCCTGCGGCGCTGGCGTCCCTCGGCCTCTTCGCGATCAACGGCGGTCTCCTCTGGACCGCGCTGCGCTACGACGCCGGTCAGCGCATGGCGGCATCATGAAGGAGTCGCGCCTCGCCGTCCTCGATCCGCAGGTCACGCGCGGCCTGGTCGCGCGCCTGCGCCTGACTCGCCTCCTCGGCCGCTTCCCCGAGCGCCCGGTGTGGGCCGCGTTCATGTTCGTCAACGGCTTCATCACCATTGCCATGCTCGCGGGGCTCGCCATGGCCACGCATACGCCGTTCGTGTTTCCCTCGCTCGGGCCGACAGCGTTCCTGTTCTTCTTCACCCCGACGCTGCCCACCGCCAGCCCGCGCAACACCCTGATGGGCCACGCGATCGGCATCTTCTGCGGCTACGGCGCGCTGCTGCTGATGGGCCTGGAGCACGCCCCGCCCGCGATGATGGTCGGCGTCGATCTGCACCGCGTGATCGCCGCCGCGCTCTCGCTCGCCGCGACCGGCGCGCTGATGATCCTCTTGAAGGCCGCTCACCCGCCCGCGGGCGCGACCACCCTGATCATCTCGCTCGGGATCGTCACCCGGCCTTCGTACCTCGCGGTGATCGAGGTCGCTGTCGCCCTCCTGACGCTGCAAGCGATCGCCATCAACCGCGCCGCGGGGATCGACTACCCTCTCTGGGCCAGCAAGGTGAAGCCGCCGCCGGTGGCACCTTGACGTCGGCCTCGCTCCGCGCCGAGCCGTTTCGCCTGTTCTTCCCGCTCGCGCTGGTCCTCGGCGTGACCGGCGTGGCGCACTGGATCCTCTACACCACCGGGGCGATTGCCAGCTACCTGGCGCGCTTCCACGCCGTGACGCAGACCCAGGCGTTCCTGGTCGCGTTCGCCGCGGGGTTCCTGCTGACGGCGGTCCCGAAGCGCACGCGGACCCTGCCGGCGAGCTGGATCGAGATTGGCATTCTGCTCGCGCTGCTCCCGGTGGTCTCGCTCGCCACGCTGCTCGATGCTCCCGTGGTCGGGCAGATAGCCTATGCGGCGACCCTGCTCGTCCTCGCCCAGTTTGCGATCCGTCGCTTTGCGGCGCGCGACGCGGGGCGTCGGCCGCCGGCCTCGTTTGCGATGGTGCCGATTGGCCTCCTCGCGGGGCTCGCGTCGGCCGCGCTCACGTCGGTGGGGCTCGGCGACGACGCGCCCACCTGGATGCTCGCGCTCGGGCGGCGGCTGGCGTTCGAAGGCGTGTTCCTCTGCCTCGTGCTCGGCATTGGCGCCTTCTTTCTCCCGCTCTCCGGACGAGGCGAAGGCGCTCCGGATCTGGACAAGGGCCATCGACTGGCCATCCCGGGCTACCTCGCGGCCGGGCTCTCGATCCTCGCCGGGCTCGCGCTCGAAGCGGCTGGATCGCCGCGGATTGGCGCGCTCCTCCGCGGCGTCGTCGCGCTCGGGGTCATCGTCGCGTCAGGGGCCTTCCGCCCGCCCTCGCGGCCGGGCGCCAACCGGTGGCTGGTGTGGATCGCGGTGTGGGCGCTCCCGCTCGGCCTCCTCGGAGCTGCGGTGTTTCCCGACCAGCGGATCGAGGCGCTCCACGTCGTGTTCCTCGGTGGCTTTGGCCTCCTCGCGTTCGCGGTGAGCACGCATGTCGTCCTCGGGCACACCGACAACGAAGCTGCGCAGTCGGGTCGACCCTGGCCGGTGCTGGCGTTCGGAGCCCTCTTTGCGGTCGCGATGGTCCTGCGCGCCGGCGTCACCACGATGCCCGAGCATTACTTTGGATGGCTGGGACTGGCGGCGTCGCTGTGGATCGCCGGCGCGACGGCGTGGGCGATCCTGGTGCTGCCGAAGCTCTGGCGCGCGCCGGACGAGCCGCCGCGCCCGGCTTGATTCAGGCGAGCAGCTCGCTCAACGGGCCTTGCACCTGGGCCGGGTCCCCGAACGTGGTGAAGCTGTATACGGCGATTGCGCGCGCAGCCGTCCCGACCGTCGCGAACGTCAGGGCAGCTTGGCGGCCTCGGCGCGGATGCGCTGAAGGATTTCGGGGAGGGTCTTCTTCTGGGCGCGGTCGCGGATGAAGTCCGGCACCGAGATGGTGGGATCGACATGAATGCTGTACGTGACCAGGCTCGACTTGCCCGCCGCGTCGAGCGCCGTGATCTCCCAGCTCCCGTCGTTGACCCGGTAATCGCCGCTCACGAGCTTCCAGCGCCGGACCATCTTCGCTTCGCTCACCTCGTCCACCGACTCGGTGACTCCGGTGAGGTTCGAGAAGGGGAACGGCATGGAATAGGTGACCTTGCAAATGTCGGTGTTGCCCGAGCGCTTGAGGATCTCCGACGACACGATGCTGGGAAGGTGCTCTTTGTAGTGCCCGCAGTCGGAGACGATTTGCCAGATCTTCTTCGGGGGCAGGTCCATGACCGTGCGAAGGACGATCCGGGGGATGGTGCTGCCCGGCACGCTGTAGGTCTTGAGCTCGATTTCGCCCTTGGCGGGCAGGGCGGAAGGGGCGGCATCCGAAGCGCCGGGCGCCGCGACTAGGACCACGGCGACGAGCGCGGCGCGGCGAGCAAGACGGATGAAACCCCTCATGCGCCCGGGTGTACCAGCGCGGGCGGGTCGGGGCAACGTGCGGCGGACGATTGGCGGGCGGCTCGGGGTGGGGTGGAGGGCGCGGCGCTCAGCAGCCGATCAGGTGAATGGTCTTGTCAGCGCACTCTTCGACCCGTACGAAAAGCTTCTCCTGGAACGAGAGGCCTTTGCGCAGATCGAACATCACCAGCCATCCTTCGGGGAGAGCGAGGCGATCGAGGTAGCCGGCGAGCTGTTCGAGGGCTTCGGCTTCGGTCTCGGTATCGCGGCGGAGCTTGACCTCGATGGCGTGGCGCTCTTCCTTCCAGAAGATCAGGAGATCGAGCGCGCCCCGGCCAAGGCCATACTCGCGCTCGATCCGGCCACCGCCGTTGAGGACGCGCTGCAAGAAGGCCATGAGCATCAAGTGAGGGCCCGCCTCGCGGTAGGAGAAGCCGTCGGCGGCGAGGTGGCCGTCCTTGCGCCAGAAGGTCTGCCAGTCGGCCATGAGCCTGGGCAGATCGAGCGAGCCGTCTTTGCGGACATACCAGGCAGGCTGGTTGGCGATACCGACTTGCTGGCTGAACGTCAGCGCGCGCGGGACCACCTCGCGGTAGATCGGATTGGCGATCTCGAGAGCGCCGCCGTGGATCCGCGCGAGGCCGAGGCCGAGAGCATAGGCGATGTCGTCGTCGAGGGTGTCGCCCTCGGGGCGATCGCCCTTGAACATCGGCTCCAGGATCCGGCGGACGCGGGGCTCCCGGAGGCGGGCCACAAGAGAGTCGATGTGCGACCGGCGCTCCAGGATGATTGTCTCCTTGGCAGCGTCGACGTGCGCAACGGTGATTGGCACGCTGCGGTCTTCCACGTCCCAGGTGACGATCTGATCGGCGAGAGCGTTGGTGAGCCAGGGATGGCCCTGGCCGAGCTCGTAGATGCGAGCGGCCGCTTCGGGTTGGAAAGGCTGGC
>JBDTXR010000371.1:0-9298 GCA_040006075.1 Byssovorax sp.
TACGCGAGGATCTGACGCCGTAGCTGATCCCGCTGCTGCGCATACAGGGCGCTGGGAAAGCGTCGCTCGTGGTCGGCGAGCGCGGTGAGCGCCGCCGCGATCTCCAGGTCCCGAGCGTGGGCGCTGGGCGCAATCGCGGCGCGGCCGAGGGACGCGCGCGCTCGCTCGAGCACGTTCCTCTCGGCCGCGTCCCCGTCGGCGAGCGCGCTCGTGGTCGCCGCGGGGCTCGTCGTCGTTGCCGTCGCGCTGGAGAAGGGGAGCGGCGACAGGCTTGCGTTCGAGGGTTCCGGGGAAGCCACGGCCACAGGCAGGTTGTCTTTCTGGATGGTTGCCGGAGGCGGCTCGGCGCCGAGCGCGGCGATCAGCGCATAGAGGCCCGCGCCGGCCAGGGCCGAGGCCACCACCCCGATGGCGAGCTGCGTCGCGGTCAGGTGCACGCCCGCACTTTTGCCTGCGGCCATGGTCGCGCCCTTCGCTGCGGCAGCGGTCGCCGTCGACCCGGCCGCGGGGCCCGCGCCTCCCCCGGTGAGCCCGGGACCGAGCGCTTCCGCCAGCCGATTCCACACCTGATCCTGGAACCCGCCGGGCACGTCGGGTACGGCGCGTTCCAGATCGCGCAGCGCGCCGGCGTCGAAGAGCAAGAACGGGGCGAGCCCGTAGGCTGCGACGTGGGGAGCCTGCTTCTCGCAGTGCTTTTTCCAGGCGAGCGCGAACTCGCGGCGAGCCACGCGGAGGCGCGAATAGCCGGTGCCGACCGCGATCTCCAGGATCTCGGCGATCTCGCTCATCGGCATCTCGTCGGCGTCGCTCATCACGAGCACCAGGCGAAGGTGCGTCGGCAGCTCGTCCAGCACTTCGTCCACGAGTTGCCGCACGTCGATCCTTTGCAGGTCCTCCTCCGGGCTCGGGCCCTCGTCCTGCGGATCGATGCCGCCCTTTTCCATCAGCGACTCCCGCGCGTTGTAGGCCAGCTTCAGGTGGTCTCGGGCAATCCGGTAGGTGATCTTCTTCAGCCAATCGTGCAGCGAGGTCGAGATGTTCAACCCGCGCCCTTTCGCCAGGTGGAGGGCCAGGAACACCTCCTGGATCACGTCCTTCTCGTTCGCCTCGCGCACCCCTGCCCGCCGGACAACGCGCCGAACGAGGGCGGTGTTGTCACGGACGAGGCGTTCAAATGTTTCGCCCTCCACGGGGGGCACAGCGGCGCGCGAGGATGAACCCATGCCCATGGATCTGGGGCTCGCCCCCCGGATCCATTTCGAGAGCGTCACTTTTTTCCCGATCTCTCAAAACGAAGCCAGAAGGCCCAAGCCCACCCGACCACTCACGGCTGGAGCTTCCCACCGGGAGACCCCGTCGGCGTAGAGCGTCGGTCGTTGCAGGGCCGCCAGCAGATCCACCGCCGGTCGTAGGGCCAGATGCGACGCGATCTCGATCTCGGCCGAAATGCGCCCACCGACCGTCCCATAGATCGCCGAGTGCGTGCCCCCGTTGATCCCCGCCTCGGTCACGGTGCCCCAGAGCGAGTCGACCTCAGCGAGGAGGCAGCCAGCGAAATACCGCATATGGCCGCACGGAACGAGGGCACCGACGACCCGCGATGTCCTGATCTCGTCGCCCGAGGTGGTCGCAGCCGCAGGCGGATCCCAGCGGCCTTCGAGGTCCAGAGAGAACCACGCCACGCGAAAGCCCAGATCAAGGGAGAGGCTGACAGCCACCCGGGGAGCCGTCGCAAAATCCACCCAGGGCGAGACGCCGATCCGGAAGGGTCTCGTCGGGGCATCAGGCTTCGCGGGAGGCGGCGTTGCGATCGGAGGCTGAGCGACAGGCGGCGGCGGCCGCTCGACGGACGGAGGCTCGACCGGATCCACTTCGACCGAGAGGCCGAAGGCCAGCGCGGCGATCAAGCTCGTACACGTCGCGGAGGGCGGATGAGGGGGGCCTGGAAACACCATCGCCCAGGTCACGGCGCCCGCCGTGTCGCGCAATTCGGCCGTGCCTTCATACCCCGCCTCGCGGCGCCGGAGCACGACCATCAGGCGCGAGGAAGGCTCTGGCTCCGTGGCGAAGAGATCTCGCGCGATCTTGGCGGAGGCGGCATCTCGAAAAGCCTGCTCCCCAGGGCAGCGCTCCGCACCGGGGCCGCGGACGTAGTCGAGTCGCACGGTGCGCGGGGGCGGCGTTGGCGCGGGCGCGGACGACGGAGGATCCGCGGCGCCTGCCGGCGCAGCTCCGAGCAGAGCAGCAAGCGCGAGCAGCCTGACGATCCAGCGTGCTTCCATCCCTATCCCCTTCTGTGCGCGGCCATCCTGTATCCGACGCATCGTGGAAACACAGCCGGCGTCCTATCTGCTTGGTTTCGCGAGGATCGGCGCCACGCAGGCGTCGCCGTAGCGCTCGACTTGAACATGGCGAGGGCCGCGGCAGGCGTCGCGCACCACGCAGCCTTCGCAGGCCGGGAGCTGGCCCCGGAACTCGAGATCGTCGTGGGTTACCGGGTCGAGCCGCGCGACGCGGGGATCGGCGCCGTAGGCGCAGAGCTGGGGTCCGCACGGGCCGTCGAGGCCGCGCACCGCGATTCCAAGGGTGATCGCGCGATCGATTGTGGGGCCGAGGATCGCGCGCAGGCGGACGGGATCGGGGATCAGAGCGGGGAGCAGCGCGCGATCGAAGGGATCGGCCGGGAGAGAGAGCATCAGGCTCTCGAGGTGGCGGTGCGCGCCGAAGGCGGTGTGGATGAAGTCGGGGAGGTTCGCGAGGTGATCGAGCACCTCTTGCGTGATCACGCAGTTGAGCGTGACCGTGACGCCGTTCGCGAGCAGGCTTTGAATTCCCTTCACCGTGCGCACGAAGGTGCCGGGCGCGCGCGTGACGGCGTCGGAGGCCTCGGCGTTGCCGGCGTGGAGCGAGACCAGCGCCGCGGTGAGGCCGGCCTTGCGGAGGCGCTCGGTGAAGCCGGGCTTGGCCATCTGGATGGCGTTGGTCTCGAGGCTGACGCCGGTGAAGCCGAGCTGCCGGCTGCGCTCGAGGTAGCGCTCGAGGTCGGGATCGAGCGTGGGCTCGCCGCCGGAGATGATGAGGTAACGGGCGCCCGCGGAGTGGAGATCTTCGATCCAGGTCAGCACCTGCGCGGCGTCGAAGCGACCCCAGTCGCGGCCTTGCCAGCAGAGCCCGCAGTCCTGGTTGCAGAGAAAGCCGGTGCGCACGAGGCCGAGGTGCGCGACGCCGGGGACCTTCTGGCGAAAATGCTCGAGCGGCAAGCCGGCCGGGAGGCGGCGGAGACGCCGGGCGACCGCCAGCGCTTCGGTCCATTTCTCGGCCGTGGTGGCGGCGGCGATCCGGCTGGCCATGGTATCGAGCTCGGCGCGAAATCGCCTTGTATCGGCGTGGATTTCGTCGACTGTCACGCTCACGATCCGGGGGCGAGCAGGCTTTGGAGCGAGGGTGACCAGGCCCTCGGCCGAGGCGCCCGCGGGGCGGAGGCGGAGGCGGGCGATTGGCGCGCTCTTGCCCAGGATCAGATCGATGCTTTTGCCGTCGGTCTCGACCCCGAGCAAGGTGAGCTTGAAGGCCGGGAGCTCGATCGGGAGCGACGGCGCGCGCACCAGGATCCGGGCGATTTCTCGCTGCATTTCGGCCGATTCGGCGTCGGCCGACGGGGGATCTCGGAAAGCACGGAACGGGCTCGGCGGCTCGGCGATCATCGCTTCACCGCGGGAGCCTCCGGTACCTGTCGAGCAGCGCGGTCTGCCGGCTCCGGAGCGGGAGCCGGTGGCCACGGATCACGAGGTCGAGCACCTGAGTGCCAATCTCGAGCGGATCGCCCGACCAGACCACGAGGTTCGCCGTCTTGCCGACAGCGAGCGTGCCATAGCGCGCGCCGAGACCCAGAGCCTCGGCGGGGACCCGGGTAATCGCCGCGAGGGCGGCTTCGTACGGCAGCCCCGAGCGCACGGCGTTGCCCGCTTCCTGGCGCAGCTTGCGGGCGTTGTGGGTCTCTCCCGTGGAGATCCCGACGGCGACCCCGGCCTTGTCGAGCAGCGCGGCGTTGTCCTCGCGCGCGCCGAGCGCGTCGAACGAGCTGGGCTGTTGCAGGGGGAACAGGAAGACTGGCACCTTCGCCGCCGCGAGCTGCGGCGCGACCTTCCAGGCCTCCGCGCCGCCGGCGATGACCGGGCGGAGCTTGAACTCCCGGGCGAGATTGAGCACGGCGAGGATGTCGGCGGCGCGATCGACGTGGAACACCACCGGGAGCTTCTGATCGAGCGCGCTCGCGAGGGCCTCGAGATCGAGGCGGCTCGGGGCGAAGCGGCGCGTCTGGTTGCGCTCCCACGCGGCCTTCGATTTCTGGAAGGTGCGCGCGTCGTCGAAGGCCTCGCGGACCTTCAAGATCGCCGTGCCGTGGCCCGCGCCGTCGCCGGCCGCGTCGCTGTCGAGGTGCACGTGGAGCGCGAGCGGGGCCTGGGCAATGGCCTCTTCGGCGGTGGCGCCGTCGAGGTCGACCCAAGCGGATTGCCCTGAAATCAAGCCTCCGGTGGGGATCACGCCCGCCGAGGTGAGGCCCTCGGATCGGGCGACGGCGATGACGGTGCTGGCCGGGTTGTAGGCGTCGGCGGCGCGGAAGCCGGCGTGGACGCTGTCGTTCGAGACCGCGAGCTGGTGATCGCTGCGGGTGGAGCTCTCGAGATCGACCTCGATCAGGCCAATCGACGTGAGCGCATCGACGAGGCCGGGCGTGATCACCATGCCCTTGGCCGGGAGCAGCGTCGCTCCGCCGGGCGCCGCGAGGCCCTTGCCGAGCTGGGTGATCTTGCCATTGGCGATGACCACGGTCGCGTCCTGGATCACCTCGCCGTTGCCGAGGTGGACCGTGGCGCCGGCGTAGGCGACCACCGGGCCGGCCTCTTCCTTGGCGGCCGCTTTTGCGGGCTTGAGCACGACAGCGGGCTTTGCAACGGCGACAGGCTTCCTGGGCTGGGCCCGCGCCGGCTCAGCCATTGAGAGAGCGGCGAGCGACGCGAAGAGAATGATTCGATTACGATTCACTTCGCGCCCCCGATCCCGCCCAGCAAGGCCGGTACCGCGGGCGGCATCGGCGATTCAATGGTTTGCCCGAGCTCGAAATCGCTCCAGTGGGGCTTCCCGCGCTCGTAGACGGGGAAGCCGTCGATCCACACCCGCTCGGCCAGCGCATAGACGCTGAGCGGGTTGCGGGTCCAGAGCACGACGTCGGCGTCCTTGCCAGGCTCGAGCGAGCCCATGCGGTGATCGACGCCCAGGGCCCAGGCCGGGTTCATGGTCACCCAGCGGAGGGCGTCGTCGTCGGTGAGCGCGACGCCGGCGCGGCGGCCGCTGGCGAGCGCCTTGCCCGCCTCCTGGTTGAGGCGTTGAATGCCCTCTTCGGAGTCCGAGTGAATGATGGTGCGACCACCGGCCTCGTGGACCAGCGCCGCGTTCTCGGGGATACCGTCGTAGGCTTCCATCTTGAAGCCCCACCAGTCGGCCCAGGTGGAGACGGCGATCTGCCGCGTGGCGAGGCGATCGCGGATTTTGTAGGCCTCGAGCGCGTGGTGGAAGGAGCGGATCCGGAAGCCCATCTCGTCGGACAAGGCGATCATCGCCAGCATGTCGTCGGCGCGATAGCAGTGCACGTGGACCAGGACGCGGCCCTCGAGCGCGCCCACCAGCGTCTCGGTGCCCGGATCGCGATCGGGTGTGACGATCGGCTCCGACGGCTGGGGCTCTTCATTGGGTGTCTCGGCCCACTTGTGGCGCCACGACTCGCAGGGATCGGGCTCTTCGTTGGCCTTGCACCAGGCGGCGCGCTGCACGCGCTCGTCGCGCTTCGACTCCCAGACGGCGCGCTTCTTCGAGTCGGCCTCGATCCGCGTGGACTCTTGCTCTCGCCAGCGGGCCCACTGCTCTTGCAGCTTCTTGGCCCTGAGGAACGCCGTGCGCTGGAGGGCGAGGTTGCCCATCCGCGTCATGGGCGCGCGCTGCTTGCCACCGTAGGTGCGCTTGGGGTTCTCGCCGCACGCCATCTTGAGCCCGTCGGCGGCGCCCGAGACATGCATTTCCCGGGGCGAGAGGCCGGGGCGGAGCTTGAGAGTCACCGCGCGCCCGCCGATGAGGTTGCCCGAGCCGGGGAGGACCTGAATCGCCGTGACGCCGCCCGCGACGGCGCGCTCGATCGAGGGATCTTGAGGCCAGAAGGCGTCGACCGTCTGCGCCTGGGGCGTGACCGGATCCGTCATCTCGTTGCCGTCGTCGTGGGCGCTGACGCCGGGCTGCGCGTACACGCCGAGGTGAGAGTGGGTATCGATGAGCCCGGGCGTGACGAACTTGCCTGTTCCGTCGATGACCACCGCGCCGGCCGGGGCCGGGAGATCGCCCTCGGCGACGACGGCGATCTTCCCCTTGTCGAGGATGATGGTGCCTTTGGCGATGGTGCGCCCGGTGCCAAGCATGAGCGTGGCGCCGCGGATCACGATGGCCGGCGGGGGCGCGAGCGGCTTCATCTCGTAGCCTTCGGCCTCGGAGACCTTGGCCTGCCAGGGCGGCGGCGGGAGGATCGGCCGCGGCGACTCGCGCGGGACGAGAGGGACCGGCGTGGCAGCCGCGCCGCAGCCGGCAACGAGAAGGAGGGCAAGCAGCGGGGCGCTCTTCACGCCGCGACGCTATCACCCTTCGACCCTTCGCTGCACGCGTCGAGAGGTCGAGTCGCGATGATGAGAACGTTGGAGAACGGCGTCTTTCCCCAGGCTGGTCGCACCTCGCACGACAGGCCCGCCGCCTCGAGCCGAGCCACGATTTCCCGCGCGGGACGCAGCTTCACCCGCTCACCGCGGTTGAAGCGGAGCGCGGTGAAGATCCGCTCTTCGAGCAGCGTGGCGAAGCTGCGGAGGCCACGCTCGGTGTCGGCCTCGCGCACCAGGAGCCGGCCCCCGGGGCGCACTGCGGCGGCCGCGCGAGCGAGGATCGCGTCCTGCTCTTCGATCCGGAAATAGTGGATGAGATCGATGAGCAGCACCGTGTCGGCCGAGGGCGGCGAGCAGGTGCGCGCGTCGCCCGCGGCGAAGTCGACCGGGAGCGCGGCGCCGTCGTCGCGCGGCGCCTTGGCGGCCTTCACGGCCGCGGCGATCTTGCCTTCATCCCAGTCGACACCCCAGGCCTTCGTGGCGCGCCCGAGCTCGAGCAAGAGGATCGGGAGCTGGCCTCGGCCGGTGCCAATATCGGCGATTTCGCCGAGGGAACCGGGCGAATCGCCCGCGACGTCGGCGATGAGCTTGGCGATGGGATCGCCCAGGAGCTTGGTGCGGACGTAGTGAAAGCGGCTGCGCTCCGCGGCCGTGGCGCCGTCGGCGGGAGCGTAGCGGCCGGCGACGCGCTCGACGGCGTGGAACCACGGAGGCGCGTTCTCCGGGAGGCGGTAGCGCGGCGCGGGCGCGCTGTTGGGCTTGATCCAGCGCTTGATCGTGAGCGTGATCCAGGTGATCGCGCCGCCGACGATCGCCAGACCGAGGCCCACGACGACCGAGCCGAGGAAGAGATCGCCGGTGAAGGCCATGGCCCCCGCGCGGGTGAGCTCGTGCTCGATCTTCAGGAACGCGCCGGTGCGGAGGTACGACCCGACCTGGACCTCCGAGGTCATCAGAACAGGCAAAAAGAAGGGGTTCGAGATGTTCGCCGCCACGTAGGTGACGGCCGCGTCGAGGCGGAGCCAGAGGCAGAGGCCGAGGATGATCGGGAGATGGAAGCCGAAGATCGGGAGCGATCCGATGAAGAGGCCGAGGGCCACCGCCGCGGCGCCGCGCGCGGGCGAGAGCGCGGCGCCGCGCAGCTCGCGGAAGGCGCGGCGGAGCTCTTCGCGGAGGGGTGAAAAGGCCACGTTTTGAAGGGGATCAGCCGAGCGGCTCTTCGCGCGCGTCGGGGCCCAGCGATCCGGCGCTGTCGGGGGCCGGCGGCGCCTTGGAAGCGCGGGCGTTGCGCTGGGCCTCGACCATGCGGAGGTACATCTTGGCGCTGCGGTTGTCGGGATCGATCGTCAGCACCTCGCGCCACTCGGCGACGGCGAGATCGGCCTCGCCGAGCGAGAGGAGCGTGACGCCGAGGAGCACGCGCGCCGGAGCAAACTGCGGGTTCGCGGCGCGCGCCGCCTCGTAGTGGACGCGGGCGCGGAGGAAGTTGTCGGCGTCGCGGTGGAGCGTGCCGAGGCGCGACTGGAGATCGGCGAAGCCCGGGCAGAGGGCCACGGCCTTGTCGAGCTGCTCGATCGCCTCGTTGCGATTTCCCGCGTCGGCGTAGGCCTGGGCGAGGTCGGCGTGCATGTTGGCGATCTTCCCGCGCACGTACGGATCCATGACCGTGCTCGGCCCGTCCTCGCGGCGGATCCGCGCGTACACCTTGCGCGCGGCCTCGTACTTTCCGAGATCGTTGTAGGTGACGGCGAGGTTGAGCAGGGCCTCGGTGTAGTTGGGGTTGAGCGCGACCGCGCGCTCGAAATTGCGCTCTGCGGCGTGGAAATCGCCTCGATCGTGGAGGATCACCGCCAGCATGTTGTAGACGTCGGCGTACTTGTCGGTGACCTCGAGGACCTGGCGGAGCACGCGCTCTGCGCGGTCGTACTCGCGCCGATCGTAGTGCTCTCGCCCGAGCACCAGGAGCTGCTTCGCCCGCTCATCCATCGACGAACTCTAGCGAGCATGCCTCGACCCGAACAGGGAGCAGGCGCGCCGGTGCCGGAAAAACGCGGGTTGCCGCGCCCTATCTCTCTTGGTAGGCCACGAGGCGTGGAGAACGCCGTGCCCCCCCGCTCCTCGCTCGACGGCGACCCAGCGTCGCCGACCGAGGAGGCCGGGAGCGACGTTTTGCCGCAAAATGAAGGCTCTTCGCGGTCCGATCCCGTCGCCGAGCCGCCCGCTCCGCGCGAGCCTGCGCCGGCGCCGCGGGGGGTCCGCCCGACGCCGCGGCCCACGTCGGCGCGCCCGGGGACGCCTCGACCAGGCCTCACCGGGGCGATCCTGGGCCCGCTCCCGACCAACACCCGCGTCACGCCCGCGCCCTCGACGACGCGTCCACCGCGGGCCTCGCTGCCGCCGTCGATCCGTCACAACGGAAGCGCGCCGGCCGCGCCGCGGGCGAGCCTCGGGGCGCGCGGGCCGCTGATCACGACGGCGCCCGAGCCGCCGGGAATGTCGCGCGGCGGCGTGTACCTCTCGCCGCGGATGACGGCGATCTTCGGCGGCCTCTTCGGCCTGGCCACGGTCACGTCGGTGATCGCCCTGTTGATCCAGGTCGT
>JBDTXR010000372.1:0-9287 GCA_040006075.1 Byssovorax sp.
GTACTGCTCGCCGGGAAAGAAGAACGAGTGCTTCGGCGTGCGCCCCTCGGCGTCGTGGTACTCGGCGGCGAGCTTCGGATACTCGGTCGCCCAGGTCTGCACGCGCGCGTCGGCGATCTCGTCGGAGACCTGGTTCCAGAGCGGCTCCCAGTGATCGCAGTAGCAGAAGAGCAAGTGGCGCGGGCCGCTCGGGCGAGGCGCCCTTCGCGACGCGAGGAGGTGGCGAGCCCACCCGCCGATCCAGGCCTCGAGGTGCTTGTCTTTGAGGTACGCGAGCGCTGATTTCACGATGCGGGACTTTACACGACCGTCCCGTCACGCGCGATGCAGCAAGCGCGCTCGAAGCCACCACCGCGGGCCCCGTGTCCCGCACGCGCTGTGTGGTAGGGTGCGACCGGAATGCTTGTACGGCGCGGCCTCGCGGTGCTGTCGTTCGCCGGAGTCGCCTCGTGGAGCGGACTCGCGGGCGCCCAGTACTTCCACGCCGACCCGACGGTGCGCCTCACAGGCGGCTACCTCTTCAACCGCGTCATCCCCGACGATCCCGGCCTCAACCCGGTGGATCAGAGCGGGCCGCTCATCACCTTCGCGCCGTCGCTCGCGCTCACCTACGACACGCCGCGCGTCACGCAGAAGCTCACGCTCTCGGGCACGCTCGGTCTGCCGCTCGCCAGCAACTTCACCTTCTCCGGCCAGCCGCCGACGTACAACCTTCGCCTCCTGTACACCGGCAACGTTCCCATCGACGCGCTCACCAAGCTCACGCTCACGGGCAGCACCTCGGCCGCGCCGATCAACGGGTTCGCCACCAACCAGGACCCGTCGCTCACGCCGATCGAGGCGCCGCCAGCCGATTTCTCGTACAACTTCACGATCAACGGCACCGAGACGCTGCACCGCGAGATCTCCGAGCCGCTCAGCGTCACCCAGACGACGAACGTGAACTACGCGTTCCCGTTCAACGTGCAGCCGATCCGCGCGTCGACGCTGACGGTGAAGAACTCGCTCGCCGCGACCCGCCAGTGGACGCTCGACACCCTGACGCTCACCGGATCGGTGGGCGTCACGCGCTTCGGCCCGGCCGAGACGGGCGCGGGCGTGACCGAGCCGCGCGTGCAGATCACCAACGACCTCACGCTGCTGTGGAAGCGCCCGTTCACCCAGTCGCTCAACGGTTCGGTGCACGTCGGTGTCAGCCAGACGCTGAGCCCGGGGAGCATTTATCCGCCGGTCTACGCGCCCACCGGCGGCGGGCAGCTCACGTACATCTTCGAGCCGGTCTCGATCACGCTGCTCTACAACTACGCGGCGGCGGTCGACATCTACACCGCGACGACGAACCTCAACAACACCGCCTCGGTGCGCGCGGTCGTGCCCGTCACCACGACCGGGCTCGTGATCTCGGGCTCGGGCGGCTACGCCAACACGGTACCGATCGGCGGCGTCGGGGTCGGGCTCAACTCGGTGACGAGCGACGTCGGCCTCACCTACGCTCCGACCGCGGTGCCCAAGCTCAACTTCACGTTGCGCGGCAACTACGCGCATCAGGTCCCGGTCGACAACCCGCTCGCGGGCACGAGCCGCTTCGGCCTGACGTTCAACGTGGGCTACTCGTACCCCAACGCCGTGGCGGTCGACGCGGTCGGGCGGCTCGTGCCGGCGTTCAACCCCACGGCGAACCTCGACGGCGGCGACGTCGCCCTCGGCCAGGAGATCCCCGCGCTCGAGCCCGCAGCGCCGATCGACGTCTCCGACGTGCCGCCGGCCGCGCCCGCACCCGCGCCGGCCGCCACGCCCTGATCTGCGCTCAGAGTCTGGCCGGAATTCGGCCAGACTCTTCCGTCACGTACGGGGAGGCAACTTGCCTCCCTGCCCCACGGAAGCTCCTTCCGCGGGGCCCCACCCCACCCGCATCGAGTCTGGCCGAAAAACGGCCAGCCTCTCAGCGTCGGCGCACGAGCAAGAACGCGCGGTCGTCTTCGGGGAGCTGATCGCCGCGGAACGCTTCGAGGAGCTGGCGCAAGCCGGTGGAGATCGCGCCCACGCCGCGGGCGCCGTCGGTCATGCAGGTGCGCAGGAACCCGTCGCCCAGGCGCTCTTGCCCGAGCATTTCCTTCGAGGTGTTGCGCAGCTCGGTCAGCCCGTCGGTGTAGAGCAGGAGCACGTCGCTCGCGGTGAGCATGCCGCGCTGCGACTCCATCGTGGTCATGGCCACGCCGAGCGCCGGGTTCACCGCGGACTGGAGGAAGCGGAGCGCGCCCGAGCCGCTCACGGCCATCGGCGGCGGGTGCCCGGCGTTCACGCACTCGGTCTCGCCGGTGACGGGATCGACGGCGACGGCCACCATGGTCACGAACGAGTGGGGCGGGAGCCACTCGCACAAGTGCTTGTTCACCCGCTCCATCATCTGCGGGAGGCTGCTCCCGCTGTCGGTCGTGGCGTGCACCATGGTGTGCAAGCTCGACGTCACCAGCGCGGCCTGGATGCCCTTGCCGCAGACGTCGGCCACCGCGAAGAGCATCCGCCCGTCGGACATGGGCACCACGTCGACGTAGTCGCCGCCGACCCACTTGCAGGGCTCGAAGGCGATCGCCACGTCGAACCCCGGGAAATCGTGCTTTTTCGGCACCAGGCCGCGCTGGATCTGCCGCGCCGTGTCCAGCTCGCGCTCGATCGCGGCGTGCGCCTGCGCGTGCCGCCGCGCGGTCCACGCCGACTCGCTTTGCTGGTACACCTCGGCCGCGAGCGCGATCAGGCTCAGCCACTCGACGCTCCCGAGATCGGGCGGCAGCGTCACGTACAGGACGTCCATCTCGTCGTCCTGGATCGCCAGCGGGCAGGCCACGACCCACAGCGCCATCACGTCGCGCGACATGGTCAGCTCGACCGAGGGCGGACCGCCGGGGCCGGGGCTGGCGAGGTTGCCCGCGAGCACCGGCTCGCGCGTCTCGGCCAGCTTCCCGAGCACGCGGCGCGAGATGTACGGGTTCCCGTCGGCCTGGTGGGACGAGGGCCGGAACGGCCGCGACAGCATCGTCGGCGTGCCCCCGCGGATGCGCAGCGCCACCGCCAGGCTCGCGTGAAACTCCTTGCCGATCATCAGGTGGCAGAGCTGCGCCAGGCGCTCCTGCGGGTCCTCGACGCTGATGAGGCGGCGGCTGAACTCCATGAGGTTGCGCAGGTGCTCCGCCGCGATCCGCGGGGGATCGAAGTCCATCAGCGTGCGGATCGCCGTGGGCTTGTCGTCGTCGAGGGCGATGGCGCCGCGCGGAGAGCGGTTCTCGACCTTGGGCTCGAGGAAGAAGCAGAGCATGAAGTCGCCGATGGCGATCTTGTCCGACGGCTGAAGGACCTTCTCCGTCACCGGCTCGTCGTTGACGAGCGTGCCGTTGGTGCTCCCCAGATCGCGGATCCACCAGCGACCGAAGGGATCGCAGAACATCTCGGCGTGGCGGCGCGACACCGTGTGGTGATCGAGCAAGAGCTGCACGCCGGGCACGCGCCCGATGACCACGTGCGACTCCGAGAGAATGCGCCGCGAGACGCTCCCCGCGTTGAGCCGGATCTCCAGGTACCCTTTCCACGGCGAGCTGACCGGGACGGGCGTCCGGGCCGAATCGGCGTCGGGCGACACGCGGGTCCCGGCGGTCGGCGTCAGGGCAGGATCGCCCGGGTGCCGGCCCGAAGATGCAGGGATGGTGCGCGTGCTCGACATCGGCGAAGAGTCCTCGGAGAGCCCGGTCGGGCAGTGCATGATCGGGGGATGGCGGGCGCGCGTCAACGCTGCCCCTGGACGCAGGACCCGGATATTTACACCGCCCACCCCGATCGTCGACCGAGCACTCGCGTGACCGTCACCACACCTGCAGGAACCTGTTGCAGGGTTGCAATGAATGGGTCGCAGGAATCCGACACGCCCACGACCGAGAGCCCAAGCGCGACCTCACGCCTTCACGACATTCGACCGCGGCTCGCGATAAATCCCGCGCGTATCGACGATGAGCGACGCGTGAGCCGCCACGAGCTCGTAATCGACGGCGCTGTGATCGGTGACGATCACCACCGCGTCTTGCGCGGCCAGGAGCTCCGGCGTCAGCGCCTGCGACGCCATCTCGGGCAGGTGCGGCCAGTTGCGCATCCGCGGCGCCTTCGGCACGTGCGGATCGTGGTAGGCGATCTGCGCGCCGAGCTTCTGGATCAGCTCGATCAGCTCGAAGGCCGGGCTCTCGCGCGGATCGTCGATGTCTTTCTTGTAGGCCAGGCCGAGGATCAGCACCTTCGAGGCCTTCACGGCCTTCCCCCGATCGTTGAGCGCGAGCAGGAGCTTCTGCACCACGAAGTGCGGCATCTCCACGTTCACCTCGCCCGCGAGCTCGATGAACTTGGTCGAGCGCCCGAACTCGCGGGCCTTCCACGCGAGGTAGAACGGATCGAGCGGGATGCAGTGCCCGCCCCAGCCCGGCCCCGGGTTGAAGCGCATGAAGCCAAACGGCTTCGTGGAGGCCGCGTCGAGCACCTCCCACACGTCGATCCCCATCGCGTCGTAGACGACCTTCAGCTCGTTCACGAGCGCGATGTTCACCGCGCGAAAGATGTTCTCGGTCAGCTTCGCGGCCTCGGCGGCGCGGGCCGACGAGACGCGCACGGTGCTGCTGATCGCCTGCTGATAGAGGGCCTCGGCGAGATCGCCCGAGTCCTGATCGAAGCCGCCGACGACCTTCGGGATGTTGGCCGTCTTGTAGGTGGGGTTGCCCGGATCTTCGCGCTCGGGCGAGAACGCCAGGTAGAAATCTTTCCCGGCGACGAGGCCCGTCTTCTCCAGGATCCCGCGCACCAGCTCGTCGGTCGTGCCCGGGTACGTCGTGGATTCGAGGATCACGAGCTGCCCTTTGCGGAGGCGCTCTTTCACCGCGAGCGTGGTCGCCACCACGTAGCTCATGTCGGGCTCGCGCTGCGGCGTCAGCGGCGTGGGGACCGCGATCATGATCGCGTCGACCTCGCCGAGCCGGCCGAAGTCCGTCGTCGCCTTCAGCGTCCCGGCCTTCGCGGCGGCGGCCACCCGCGCGGCGTCGAGGTGCTTGATGTAGCTCTCGCCCCGATCGAGCGCGGTGACCTTCTTCGGATCGACGTCGAAGCCCAGGACCTTGAAGCCCTTCTCGGCGAAGGTGAGCCCCAGCGGCAGCCCCACGTAGCCGAGGCCGATGATCCCGATCACGGCCTCTTTTGCGGTGATCCGGGCGAGGAAGCGGGCCTTGTCTGCGACGTTCGACATGTTTGCGGGTTCCACGTTCTTTCGAGGGGCGGGCTACTGCACGACGACGCTGTCGCCAGCGACGATGGCCACGTCCATGTCGGGGCGCTTGCCCGACATGATCATCTTGAAGCTCACCGGGATCTCGCGGATGTGGCCGTCCTTGTCGGCGCGGTAGATCACGATCTGATCGCCGGCGAACTTGTTGGGGCCGCCCGCCATGGCGACGGCCTCGGAGACGGACACGTAGTACTTCTGCGAGAACGATCCCGACTTGTTCACCTGGCCGGACACGATGAACCGGTAACTGTTGAACCCCGACACCGTGACATTCACGGTGGCCTCTTTCACGAACTCGCTGAAGCGCTTTTTCAGGTCTTCTCGCACCTGGCTCGGCGTCTTGCCGGCCACCACCACGTCGCCGACCAGGGGGATCGTCACCACGCCGTCGGGCCGGACGATGGCGCCGCCGAGCGAGAGATCGGCCGATTTGTAGACCTGGATCGAGATGATGTCGGTCACCCCGATCACGTACTCGTGCTTCCGGGGGTCGTACTCTTTTCCGTAGGCGTAGGTCTCGTAGATGCTGGGGCCGCACGCGCTCTGCGTCAGCGATCCAAGCAAGAGGAGCAGCGCCGGAACGACCTTCTTCACCGTGATCTCCCGCAGGTTGGCGCGACGAGCCGTCGTCGCGCGCGCAGCATACACCACCGCATCGCGACCCTCAGCCGGCCGGATCCGGGGTGAGGATCTGCCCGTCGCTCACGACCAGCGAGACGGTCACGTCGCCCGGCGTGTCGGGGACCTCGGCGACGAGCTGGAAATCGAAGGCCACGCCGACGCTCCGCGCGGGCGGCGCGAACCGCGGCAGCGCCCGATCGTAGAAGCCGGCGCCGTAGCCGATGCGGTGCCCGCGCCCGTCGATTTGCAGCGCGGGGACGAGGATCACGTCGAGCGCCGTCGCCTCTTCGGCCTCGGGCCCGGGATCGCAGAAGCCGAGCCCGCGCTCTTCCATGGCAGCAGGATCTGCCACGAAACGGAAGGTCATCACCCGCGTCTCGGGATCGATCGACGGGTACGCGACGCGGACGCCGCGGGCGCGCAGGCGATCGGCGAGCGCCGTCAGATCCACCTCGTTGCGCCCCTCGATCGGGTGGAAGATCGCCACGGTCTTCGCCGCCAGAACAAAGTCGAGACCCTCGATCCGCTCGGCGATTCGAGCCGATCGTGCGAGCGCGGCCGCGCGTGGGATGGCGTTGCGCAAGGCGCGCGCCCTCTTCCGCAGCGCCGCCTTGGCCCGGTAGCGCAGCTCGCGCTCGACGTCGGAGTCGATATCCATCAGCGGCCGCACGGTAGCCGAGGCCCTCTCCCGACGCACGCGCCCGCGGCGAACCCCGCAGCATCGCGACGGAATCTGGCCCGGCCTGAAAATCCAGGGCTCGTCCGTCGTCGGCATGGTACCAGCGAAAAGACCTATGAAAGCTTGCGCCATCATCCCGGCGTACGACGCCGAGCGGACGGTGACCGACGTGATCCACGCGCTGACCGAGCGCTGGCCGCACGCCGACAGGAACGCCTCCTCGATCCTCGTCATCGACGACGGCTCGCGCGATCAGACCGCCAAAATGGCTCGCGACGCGGGCGCCCGGGTCATCTCGCACCGCGAGAACCGGGGCAAGGGCGCCGCGCTCCGCACCGGGATGGAGGCCGCTCTCCGCGCCGGCTTCGACGTCGCGGTCACCGTCGACGCCGACGGCCAGCACCCCGCCGACGAGGCCGTGCACCTGCTCGATGCGTGCAACGACGTCAACGCTGTGGTCCTCGGGATCCGCGACCTCGACGGCGCCGGCGCCCCGCGCGCCAACCGCATCTCCAACCGCATCTCCAACTACTTCCTCTCGCTCTTCGCGGGCCGCCCGCTCCGCGACACGCAGTGCGGCCTCCGTCGCTACCCGGTCGCCCGCACGCTCGAGCTCGGCGGCCTCGGCGAAGGGTACGCATTCGAGGCGGAGATCATCCTCCGCGCCGTGGCCGCCGGCCTCCCGCTGGTCGAGGTACCGATCCGCGTCATCTACCCGCCGGAGCACGAGCGGGTCACCCATTTCCACAGCGTCCGCGATCCGGCCCGGATCATCGCCCGCGTCGTCCAGACGCTGATCATCACCCAGGGCATGCGCCGCGCGCCGCCGGTCACCGTCGCGCCCGAGGCCGTCGCCTCCGAGCCCACCGCGGAAATCTCCCGCAAATCACGCCCGGATCGCGATCGTGCCTCGGTCGCGCCGCCGAGCGCGAGCGCTTCCTGATCGCCCGGGCGCCCATGCCCCTCCCGCGCTGGATCGCCCGTCGCCCGAAGAAGATCATCGCCCTCGCGGTGCTCGTCGTCGGGCCTCTGCTCGCCCACGTCGGCGTCGCGCTCACCACCGGGATGACGCCGCCGAAGATCGCGGCCCTCACCGGCGAGGCCGTGAAATCGCCTGCGGATCCCGATCTGCGCGTCCTCGACGAGTCGTACGCGCGCCACCGCGGCAAGATCCTCGAGGTCCGGTTGACGGGCTCGCCCGGGAAGATCGGCCACGATCACGGCCGCCTGCTCTACCCCGACATGGTCGAGAACGAGGCCACGCTCTACGCCCAGTTCAACCACTACGTGCCCATTCCCCCGGCGCGCTGGCTGCTCATGGACATCTCGCGCCTCCAGTTTCGCGGCGTCGATCAGCGCATGCCCCTCGACCGTCGCGTCGAGATCGCGGCCCAGGCCCAGGCGTTTTCACCCGATCCGTACCAGGGCGTCCTGCCCACTTACCAGCGCCTGGTCTTCCTCCAGTCGCTCTACGACATCGCGCTCTCGTTCGAGCACTCGCCGCTCCTCGGCTGCACCAGCTTCGCCCTCACCGGCGACGCCGCAGCCGATGGCCACACCATCCTCGCCCGCAATTTCGACTTCGAAGCGGGCCCGATTTTCGACTTGAAAAAAGCGGTATTTCTCATCCGCGAGGAGGGCAAGATCCCCTATGCCTCGGTCGCCTGGCCCGGCCTCGTCGGCACCGTCACCGGGATGAACGCCGAGGGCCTCGCGCTCGTGGTGCACGGCGGCCGCGCGCGCGAGCCGCGCCCGGAAGGCGAGCCCGTCGTCCACACCATGCGCGAGCTCCTCGGCCGCGCTCACTCGACAAAAGAAGCCCTTTCCATCCTCGCGGCCACCCCGCCGATGGTCTCGCACATGGTGATGCTCGCCGACTCGTCGGGCGACGTGGCCATCGCCGAGCGCGCGCCGGGCGAGCCGCTCTTCGTGCGCCGCGCCCCGGCGGGGGCGACGAAGATCCCGCTCACCAACCATTTCGAGGGCCCGTTCGCGACCGATCCGGCCAACATCCGGGTCGAGACCGTCACCTCGACCCGGCCCAGAAGAATTCGCCTCGACGAGGTTCTGGCGAATCTTCCCAGGGGTGCGTCCGTCCAAGAGATCGTGTCCGTGCTCCGCGACAAGAAGGCCATCGGCGGCGGCGACGCCCCCCTCGGTGACCGCAAGACGCTCGACGCCCTCATCGCCACCCACTCCGTCGTCATGGACACCACCGCAAAGGTCCTCTGGGTCAGCGAAGGCCCACACCTCGCGGGCCGCTACCTCCGCTTCGACCTCGCCCGGCTGCTCTCACCGGCCTTCACGCCGAGCGAAGGCGACCCGATTGCCACCCTCCCCGAAGACGACATCATGAACGACGGCCGCTACGACGCCTGGATCCACAACGGCTCTTCGCACAAGGGAGAGCTGTGATGGATCGGCGCCATTTCCTCGCTGTCGTCGCCGCCGCGGGCGCGGCGACTGCCACTCTCTCGATCGGTGTCCCGGCGCGTGCAGACGAGGTGTCCGACGCCCTCGCGAAGATCGCCCGAGCCCGCGCCTCGCTCAAGACACTCACTGTCCCGTTCACGCAGGAGCGCACGATTGGCCTCCTCGCCAGCACCGTGAAGAGCGAGGGCGAGCTCACCATGGTGCGGCCCGACAAGCTCCGCTGGGAGCTCAAGGCGCCTGACG
>JBDTXR010000373.1:0-9268 GCA_040006075.1 Byssovorax sp.
CGAGGCCGGGAAGTACCTCGCCGACGTGCTGGGGCGCTGGCCCGCGGCGGGCTCGAAACGCGTGAAACAGGCGCTGGAAAGCGCCATTTCGTCGTTGCCCATCGGAGGGAAATGAGATGCGTACGCGCCCCTCTCTCGCGCTGATGCTCCTCGCCCTCGCCGCGTGCGGCGGCGGGCAGACGCGCGGATCCGCCTTCGATCCGAGCTGGTTCAACGACGACGGCGCCGCGGTAAGCGCCTTCCAGAAATCGTTCAAGAGCGCCGTGCCGCTCAACGCCAACGTCGCGGTCGGCGTCACCGGCAAGAGCACGCTGATCGGGATCGAGCTCTCGGGCGGCAAAACGTGGTCGTTCGAGCACGCGCTCGACGGCCGCCCCTCGCTCGCCGGGACCGTGCTCGTGGGCCTCGGCGCCGGCGAGCTCTTCGCCGTCGAGGCGCGCACGGGCAAGCTCCTGTGGAAGCGCAACGCGGGCGGCCACCTCCGCGGCGCGGGCGACGACGGCGCGACGACGGTGATCTCGATCCAGCCCACCACCGGCCTCGGCAGCGTGATCTTGGCGATCGATCACGACGGCCGGGTGGTGCGCCAGCTCGAGGACGCCGCGTCGATCGGCGTGCCCGCGGTGGTCGACGGCTACGCGTTCCTCCCGTGGCAAGGGCAGTACGTCACCATCTACGATCTCCACGCCGGCGAGGAGAAGGCGCGCGCCCTCTTCCGCTCGGCGACGAGCCGGGTCTTCAGCGCCGGCGGCGCGCTCTTCTTCGGCGAGAACGGGGCCACGCGCTTCGACGCGTCGATCGGCCTCGCGTCGCAGAGCAAAGGGTCGCTCGTGAAGCTGCCCGATCGCGAGCTGCCGGGCGCGCCGCGGTGGATGCGGCCGGGCACCGACATCACTCCGCTCGCGACCGCGGCCTTCGATCAGGTGCGCCTCTACGCGCGCCCCACGGCGTCGGGCGCGCCGGGCGTGTGCGACGGGCGCTACGCCGCTACCTATTTCCGGGTCGCCGTCGGTCTCGACGCGACCTCGGGCGCCATCGCCTGGGCGCACGCGCACGAGGCGGAGATCCTCGGCGGCGCGGCCTACGAGGGCGGCTTCGCGCTCTGCGACGCGAAGGGCGACGTGGCCTTCCTCGACGCGCGCTCGGGCCGCGTGAACGGCCACGTCGCGCTCGAGAAGCCGCTCACCGCGTGCCTGGTCCAGGCCGACGCCTTCTCGCCTTCGGGCTCGGGCTCGAGCAAATCGCCTTCGCTCACCGAGCAAATCGCCGAGGTTGCCCGCCTCCCCGACGCCGATCTCGTGCCGATGCAGCAGGTGCTCTTGCAAGAGCTCGCGAAGATCGACAGTCCGCTCGCCACGCGCACGCTGATCGATCTCGCCGCCGACGCGCGCACCGCGCCCGCGCTGATCGAGGCCGCGCGCGCCGCGCTCTCGGCTCGCCGCACCGGGGCCGACGAGATGCTCGCGGCCCTCGATCACCACTACGATTACCTCGCGGGCACGCTGCGTCCGCCCCCGGTCGGCCCGCTCGCCGAGGCCCTCGCCGCGATGAAAGACCGGCGCGCCGCCCCGCTCCTCGCGGCCCACCTCGGCGATCCGGCCACGCCGCCCGACGACGTGCGCCGCGCCGCCGCCGCGCTGATCGACCTCGGCGGCAAGAGCGAAATCGAGCCGATTCGCCGCTTCTTTTCCCACTATCGCGGCCTCGGCGAGCCCGAGGTCGACAGCGCGATCCAGGCCGCCGTCGTCTCGTCGGCGGCCGCGCTGATCAAGATCGGCGCGCGCGACGTGGTCGCCGGCGCGGCCACCGATCCCTTCACCAACATCGCTCTCCGCCCGCGCCTCGCCGCGATCCTCGCCGGCAAGCCCGATCCCTCGCCGTGGAAGAAGAAGAGCGAGCCCGATAAAGCGGCCTCCGCCGGGCGCTGAGCCCGATCCCGTTCTTCGGCCAACAATCACTCTTGGGCTGGAAAAGTGCAGGCTCGGGCCGGATTGCTGGGCGCCCGGCTCTATTTGATTGACGGGATCCAGCCCTGAACTCTAGTCCTGTCAACATGGCTTTGAATCGCGCGGATCGGGTGGTTGGGCTCTCTCTCGGCGCGCTCTTCGCTGCGCTGCTCACGGGCTGTGGCAGCAATCCGGGTACCGGCACCCCCGGCAGCGGCGGCGCCGGCGGAGACCCGGGCACCACCACCACCGCCGGGAGCGCGGCAGGAGGCGCGGCCGCCACGAGCAGCGGGAGCCTCACCACGACCACGACCGGCAGCGCGACCACCGGTACGGGGATGATGACCACCGGCTCTGGACCGTCGCTCGGCGGTTGTGCCTTGTTCCCGCCCGACAACCCCTGGAACACCGACATCTCGGCCTTCCCCATCGACCCGCTGTCGAGCGCTTACATCACCTCGATCGGCGCCGGGACCGGCCTTCACCCCGACTTCGGGGCAGACTACATGGGCGCGCCCAACGGCATCCCGTACGTGGTCGTACCGGCCAGTCAACCGAACGTGGGCATCAACTTCGTCGATTACCCCGACGAGAGCGATCCTGGGCCATACCCGTTTCCCCCCGACGCGCCGATCGAGGGAGGCCCGCAGGGCGACGGCGATCGCCACGTCCTCGTGGTTCAACAGGGCACCTGCACGCTGTTCGAGACGTGGCAGTCGTTCCCCAAGGGAGCGACGTGGGACGCGGGCTCCGGCGCGATCTGGCACCTCGACAAGAACGAGATCCGCAAAGACGGCTGGACCAGCGCGGACGCCGGTGGCCTGGCCATCCTCCCTGGGCTCGTCCGCTACGACGAGGCCGTCGGGCTCGGCGAGATCAAGCACGCTCTGCGGATGACGGTGAACGGCGCCCAGAAGGCCTTCATTTACCCGGCCTCGCACTCCGATGGCAAGGCGGGCAACGACCCCAACGCCCCTCCGATGGGCCTCCGCCTCCGCCTCCACGCGAACTTCGATATCACCCCCTTCGCCCCCGAGGTCCAGGTCATCCTGAAGGCCATGAAGAAATACGGAGTGATGGTCGCCGACACCGGTGGGGACTGGTTCATCAGCGGCGCGCCCGACGCCAAGTGGAACGACGACAACCTCCACGCGCTCGACATGGTGCACGGCTCCGATTTCGACGCAGTCACCACCGGCGCGGTTCACCCGTACTGACTCTTAAAACGCGCAACGCCGCTCGGCGCGAGGCCGAACGGCGTGGCTTGAAGAGCGGTTGTCCTGGGCGCGACGCGGGCTCGCGCCGCCGGCTCAGCCGGATTTCTTGTCGTCGCCGGCGTCGTCGACGGCGTCGTCGACCGCGATGCGAAAGCCCGGGTCCTCGGCCGTGGGGCCCTTCGGCTTCACGCCGTCGAACTCGTCCGACTCGTCGTGATCTTTCGGCGCGGCGTGCTCCTCGTGGTGCTCGTGCGGCGGCGGGGGCGCGTGGCTATCGTGCTTCTTCTTGCCGCTGATCTCGGCCGAGACCTGATCGACGACGTTGGTCGCGGCGCGGGCAAATTCGCGGCCGGCGTCCTCGAAGACCTTGCTCACGGTGGTCTTGTCGAGCTCCTTTTTGAGCCCCTTCGCGGCGCCCTTGGCGGCCTTGAGCAGCATCCCGATGCCCTCGGCGAGCTGCTTGACGGGCTCGTCGTCTTCCTTCTTTTTCTCGTCGTCTTTTTCGTCGCTCATGGTCATTTCCCTATGCGCCCGCGCTGTTCGCGCCGCAACCCGGAGTCCGCCTCCGGAAACGTCGCGGTCGGGCGGTGCGCCCTCGCCGCCGCGCCGATTCGCTCGTAGAAGCTGCGGCCATGCCGGTCTTCGAGAAGCGCACCCTCATCGCCGCGCCCGCCTCGCGGGTCTTCGCCTTCCACGAGCGACCGGACGCCTTCGAGCTCCTGCAGCCGCCCGGCGACGGCACCAAGGTCGTCGAGAAATCGGACGGGATCGACGTGGGTGCGCGCGTCGTCGTGGACACCAAGGTCGGCCCGTTCACGCAGCGGATCGTCGCGGTCCACACGAAGTACGAGGCCGGGCGGATGTTCCAGGACACTATGGAAAGCGGCCCGTTCGCGAAGTGGACCCACACCCACCTGATCGAGCCCGACGCGGCGAGCGGCGGCGCGTGGCTCGTCGATCACATCGAGTACGAGCTCCCGCTCGGCGCGCTGGGCCAGCTCGGCGGAGGCTGGTTCGTGCGGCGAAAGCTCGCGAAAATGTTCGCGTACCGCCACGCCGTAACGAAGCGCGAGTGCGAGAAGCGAGCGTGATCGACGCTCGCGATCAGGATGCCATCAGCGCGCGCAGCCGCGGGAACACCGCGACGATGTCCTCGATCGAGACCGCGCCGACCGAGAGGCGGAACCAGCCACTCTCTTCCTTCAACCCGAAGGCCTGAAACGGCACGATGGCCAGGCCGGCCTCTTCGAGCACCAGGCGACGGATGTGCTCGTTGGTGGTGAGCGCGCGCCCTGCGACCGTCTTGCCAATGAGATCGAAGCGCGCCGAAAGGTAAATCGCGCCCTGCGGGGCGATGGCGTCGACGGGCAAGCCGTCGCTCTTCATGGCCATGAAGCCCGCGTGCGCCGCGTCGAGGCGGGCCTTGATCTTGGCCTTCATCGACGACTGGAACGCATGCGCGGACTCGGTCGCGTCGATGAGCGCGGCCGAGGCCACCTGCTCGGCCTTGGGAGCCCACGCGCCCACGTGGCCCAGGATGTCGGCCATGCGCTTGCGGATCGCGGGCGGCATGAAGCCCCAGCCCACGCGCAGGCCCGTGGCGCAGAACGACTTCGACAGCGCGTCGAGGAGCAGCGTGTACGGCGCGACCTCGGGCACCAGCTCGATCGGCGTGTGGTGCACCGCGCCGCCGAAGGTGAGCTTCCAGTAGACCTGATCGTAAATGAAGTAGACCGGCCGCGATCCCGAGCGCTTCCGGCGCGCGTTCTCCTCGACGATGAGCGTGGCGATCTTCCGGAGCTCGTCGCGATCGATCACCGTGCCGGTGGGGTTGAGCGGCGAGTTGATGAACACGGTGCGCGCCACGCCGAGGTGCGGCGCGATCTGCTCGGCCGTCGGGAAGAAGTTCGACGCCGCGGACACGGGGATCTCGATCGGCTTCGCGCCCGAGAGGTACGCGTAGTGGTTGTTGTTCCACGACGGCACCGGGTACACCGCGACGTCGCCCGGATCGATCAGCGTGCGGTACGCGCCGTAGAGCAGCGGCCGCGCGCCGCCGGCGACGAGCACCGATTCCACCGGGTATTTCAGGCCCAGCTCGCGCTCGTAGAAGCGCACCAGGGCCTCGCGCAGCACGAGCACGCCGTCCGAAGGCGGGTAGTTGGTGTGCCCCTCGGCGAGCGCTACCCGCGTGCCTTCGAGCAGCTCCTTCGGGATCGGGAAGTACGCCGGATCGAAGTCGCCCACGGTGAGGTTGCAGATCTGCTCGCCCTTGGCCTTGAGCGCGCGGATCTCCGAGGCGATCTTCAAGATCTCGGATCCGACGACGCCGCGGGCCAGCGAAGAGAGGCCGGCGTCGGTCGCTTCGGGCGCTGAAAACTCGGGGATGACGACCATGGTGGGTCGAGACCCTAGTCCATCGGCGGCCGGATGCCTCGCTCGGCGTAGCGCGAAACGTGTAGAATATCCGGCCCATCGTGACGCCTTTACAACGCCTTGCGCAACGACTCGGCCACGCGTGGCCGCACCTCGACGCCGCGCGCGACGAGTCCGATGAAACGCGCGCGCGCTTGACGGCGCGGCTCGTCGATCAGGTGCCGAACGACACCAGCCTCGTCGTCTTCGGGTCCCTCGCCCGCGGGGAGCTGACGAAGGGCAGCGACCTCGATTGGACGCTGCTCGTCGACGGCCGTGCGCACGAGGCACACCACACAGGCGCGCAGGCGATCGCCCGCATCTTCGACGACGAAGAGGTGAAGAAGCCCGGCCCGACCGGCGTCTTCGGCAACTTCGCCTTCAGCCACCCGATCGTCCACCAGATCGGAGGCCAGGAAGACACCAACAAGAACACGACGCAGCGCATCCTGCTGCTGCTCGAGTCCGTCGCGCTCGGCCGCGAAGATGTTCACGAGCGCGTGTTGCGGCTCGTCCTCTCGCGCTACGTGGAGGACGATCGCGGCCTGCGCTTTAGCCGTAAAGCGAAGCGTATTCCGCGCTTCTTGCTCAACGACATCGTGCGCTACTGGCGGACGGTCACCGTCGACTTCGTCTACAAGCAGCGCGAGCGCGCCGACGGGTGGGCCCTCCGCAACGCCAAGCTCCGCATGTCGCGCAAGCTCATCTTCGTGAGCGGGTTGCTCACCTGCTTCGCGCCCGAGATGTTCGCGGAGGCCGGTGAGACGTGGACGGGGGCGGACGGCTACGCCGACACCTTGCGCATCGTGCAATATCTCCTCGAAAGAACGCGGATCCCCCCGCTCCAGCAGCTCGCCGAGATGGCGCTGCGCCCGGCGATTTCGTTCGAAACAGCGCGCGAAATCTTCGATGCGTACAACGACTTCATCGGCGTCCTCGCGGACGAGGGCAAGCGGGAGCACCTGAAGAAGCTGACCTTCGAGCAGTTCAACAGCGATCAGCTCTTCAAGGACGTTCAGCGCATGACGGGGAAATTTCAGGACGGCCTCGACAAGATGTTCTTCGAGGAAGACGACGTGCTGAAGAAGCTGATCCGCGACTACGGAGTCTTCTGACGATGCGCCCGATCGGCTTCTCCACCGGGGCGCTGGCGTTCGGCGACGCCGCGCGCGCGCTCTCCATGCTCGAGGGCGCGCGCACCACCGCCGTCGAGCTCTCCGCGCTCCGCCTCCACGAGCTCGCGCCGCTCCTCGCCATCGTGCCGGGGCTCGATCTCTCGGCCTTCGAGTACATCTCGCTCCACGCGCCGAGCAGCTACGACGCCGCCGAAGAGAAGCAGATCGTCGCGGCGCTCGCGGCGATCGTGCCGCTCGGCTGGCCGATCGTCGTCCACCCCGACACCATCCACGACTTCGGCGCGTGGCGCTCGCTCGGCGCCCTCGTCGCGATCGAGAACATGGACCGTCGCAAGCCGATCGGGCGCACCGCGCGCGAGCTCGACGGGATCTTCAAGCAGCTCCCCGAGGCCCGCTTCTGCTTCGACATCGGCCACGCACGGCAGATCGACGCCAGCATGGAAGAGGCTTGTTTCCTCGTGCAAGAGCTCGGTCCGCGGCTGGCGCAGCTCCACGTGAGCGACGTCGACGCCATGAGCCGGCACGATCCGCTGGGCGCCGAGGCCGTCGCCGCCTTCCGCAAGGTCGCGCCGTGGGTGCCAGAGCACGTCCCGCTGATCCTCGAAACCCCTTCGCAGCCCGGCGATTTCGCCGCTCAATCCCGCCTCGCGGCCGAGGCCCTCTCGCGATCGACGCCGTGAGCCGCAAGGCTCGCTTCGCCCCCCGTTGAACCCCAGGATCCCCACCCGTGAAGCCCAACCTCCTCGCCTCGACGTCGCTGCAACTGGCCGGCTGGCGCTTCGAAACCGGCGTGCCGCCGGAGAAGAAGTACGTCTGCCTCGCGGTGCCCCACACCAGCAACTGGGATGGTCTGCTCCTGGTCACTCTGCTGCGCGGCATCGGCCTGGACATGCAGTGGATGATCAAGGACTCGTGGGTGAAGTCGCCGCTCGGCCCCGTGTTGAAGGGTCTGGGCGCGGTGGCCGTGAACCGCGACAAGTCGACGAACATGGTCGATCAGATGATCGAGCAGTTCCGCACGCGCGAGAGCTTCGTGCTCGGCATCCCGCCGGAAGGCACCCGCGCGCGCGCGCCGCACTGGAAGTCGGGCTTCTATCGAATCGCCCTCGGCGCGAACGTGCCAGTCGTGCCGGGCTACCTGGATTTCAAGCGCAAGCGGGCCGGGCTCGGCCCCTCGATCCTCATGACCGGCGACGTCCGCGCCGACATGGACAAGCTCCGCGCCTTCTACGAAGACAAGAATCCTACTGCGTTCGTGCCCGCCAATTTCGGGCCGATCCTGCTCCGCGAGGAGGCCAGTCAGGAGAAGCTCGCGGGCTGACGGAGCAACGGTGTCCCGACAGAATGGACGGGCTCGAAGCGGCGTCGCGTCAGAGCAGATGAACGTCGTCGAACGGATTGTAGCGCGGGACTCCGGAGCCCTGGTAATGCGCCACGTTCCTGGTCGCGACGCCGAGCCCGCGTGATTTGGCGGTCGCGAGGATCATCAGATCACGTTGCTCGATGGTGCGGCGGCGATGCCGCGCGTCGGCTTCGAGGGCGGCGCACGCGAGCGCCGCGTCGCCGTCGAAGGGCACCACCTCGCAGCTCGAGGCCAGGAGCTCGGCGAGCCAGCTCTCGAGGAACACGCGCTTGTCGCTCGACGGTAGCCGCTGGATACCGCTCGCGATCTCGTAGAGGCCGACGGACGGGATCAGCAGCGTCGATAGACCGCTGAGCCAGCGGACGACACCGGCGCTCGGCTTTCGGCGAGCGGTCTCCGAGATCACGTTGGTGTCGATCAGGTACGATGTCACCCGCGCGGTCTTCGCGGGCGTGCGAACGGGCGTTCGGGCTTCATTTCCAGGCGCGTCGGCTCGAAATTGTCGACGCCGCCGCCATGGTGCGCCCGCAGCGCCTCGACCCGCGCCAGGAACGCCGCGCCGCCGGCCGAGGCGGGCTCGTGGTCGGCGACGAGCTGCGTATAGTCGTCGATCGCGAGGACGACCGCCACGTCGTGGCCCCGGCTGTGGATGATCATCGGGCCCGACGCCGCGTCGCGCAGAACCTCGGAGAGCCGGCTCTTGGCCTCGGCGACGCCGAGCCGGCGAGGTCGAGCAGGGGGCGGCGGCGTGGCGCGGAGGCTCTGCTTCATGGTCATGATGGTCTATCTGATGACCATCTCGGCGACAACGGCGCTGGCAGCGATCAGAACACTCCGCCCAGCGTCACCGTCCCGCCCTCGCCGGCGGCCGGCGTGTAGCCGATCCACACCCGGCGCTGCTTGGCGGTGTCCTCGCGGTGCAGGTGCGCGACGAGGACGCCGATGCCCGCGCCGGACAGGGCCCCGGCGATGACGTCGGTCGGAAAGTGGTCGGCGGCGCGCACGCGCTCGACGCTGACGAAGGCGGTGAGCGCGGTGCCTGCCGCGAGCGTGAGCCAGGGGCGAATCCCGTTCGGCGATCGCGTGAACGCGAGGTACGTCGCCACGCCCGCCGCGGCGCCGACCGTGGCGGCGTGGCCCGAGAAGAACGAGAGCGAGCTGTCGCTGTCGGCGTTGCTGTAGTTGGGATCG
>JBDTXR010000374.1:0-9260 GCA_040006075.1 Byssovorax sp.
ACCGACGTTCTCTACAACGCCTCGGTCTACAAGGACGCCCGCGGCAACGTGCTCGGCGTCTTCGCCGCCGCCCGCGACGTCACCGCGCAGAAGCAGGCCTCGCAGTACGCTCGAAGCCTGATCGAGGCCTCCCTCGATCCGCTGGTCACCATCAGCCCCGACGGGAAGATTACAGACGTCAACGAGGCCTCTGCGCAGGTCACCGGCGTCCCCCGCGAGAAGCTGATCGGGACCGACTTCTCCGACTACTTCACCGAGCCGGAGCGCGCGCGCGAAGGGTACAAGCAGGTCTTCGAGAAGGGCGCCGTCTCCGACTATCCGCTCACCATCCGCCACAAGAACGGCAAGCTCACCGACGTTCTCTACAACGCCTCGGTCTACAAGGACGCCCGCGGCAACGTGCTCGGCGTCTTCGCCGCCGCCCGCGACGTCACCGCGCAGAAGCAGGCCTCGCAGTACGCTCGAAGCCTGATCGAAGCCTCCCTCGATCCGCTCGTCACCATCAGCGCCGAGGGCAAGATTACGGACGTCAACGAGGCCACGATCAAGATCACCGGCATCATCCGCGAGCGCCTGATCGGGGCCGACTTCTCCGACTACTTCACCGAGCCGGAGAAGGCGCGAGAGGGGTATCTCCAGGTCTTCTCGAAGGGGTTCGTCACCGACTACCCGCTCACCATCCGCCACCGCGACGAGCGCCTGACCAACGTCCTTTACAATGCCTCTGTCTACAAGGATGTCGACGGGAACGTGCTCGGCGTCTTCGCCGCCGCGCGCGACGTCACCGCCCAGAAGACGGCCGAAGCGCAGGTGGCGGAGCAGCGGACCAAGGAGCTGGAGCGGCTCGCCGAGCTGGAGCGGTTCCAGAAGCTCACCGTCGGTCGCGAGCTCAAGATGATCGAGCTCAAGAAAGAGGTCGAAGATCTCAAGAGCTTGCTGCCGCAGCGGCCGGGTTCATGAGCCACGAACTCGAGTCGCCCCCGCCTCCGCCGGCGTCCTCCACGACCGAGGACTCCGACTACGTGCGGGCGATCCTCAACATCCTGGAGGACTTCAGCGCCGAGAAGGCCCGGCTCGCCGACACGCAGAAGGCGGTGCTCAACATCCTGGAGGACTTCAGCGCCGAGAAGACCCGGCTGGAGTCCACGCAGAAGGCGATCCTCAACATCCTGGAGGACTTCGACGCCGAGAAGAGCAAGGTCGAGGAGGCCAACGTCGAGCTCCGGCGCGAGGTCGCCGAGCGCCGCGTGGCCGAGCTCGCGCTGATGCAAAAGACGGTGGAGCTCGCCCGCTCCAACGCCGAGCTCGAGCAGTTCGCCTACGTGGCCTCGCACGACTTGCAAGAGCCCTTGCGGATGGTATCGAGCTACGTGCAGCTCTTCGAGAAGCGGTATCGCGGTCAGGTCGACGAGCAGGCCGACAAGTACATCCATTATGCCGTCGAGGGCGCGCGCCGGATGCAGCTCCTCATCGGCGGCTTGCTCGAATACTCGCGGATGGGCCGTCCGGACGTGGAGCCGTCGGAGGTGAGCGCCGAGGTCCCGCTGGAGCAGGCCCTGTCGAACCTGCGCTCCACCCTCGAAGAAGCCGCGGTGGAGGTGACCCACGATCCGATGCCCCAGGTGATCGCCGATCCCGCGCAGCTCACTCAGGTGTTCCAGAACCTGATTGGCAACGCGATCAAGTTCCGCCGCCGCGACGTCCCGGCGAAGATCCACGTGGCGGTGGACACCGAGAAGAGCCCCTATATCTTCTCGGTGCGCGACAACGGGATCGGGATCGCCCCGGAGTACGCCGAGCGGATCTTCGTCATCTTCCAGCGCCTCCACACCCGCGCCGAGTACCCCGGGACGGGAATCGGCCTCTCGATTTGCAAGAAGGTCCTGGAGCGCCACGGCGGCCGGATCTGGGTCGAATCCACGCTCGGCGCCGGCGCGACCTTTCATTTCACCCTCCCCGCCCCCAGGAGCCCCTCATGAGAATGCGCAGCGCGCACGAGCCAATCGAGATCCTCCTGGTCGAGGACAACCCCGGCGACGTCGGGCTGGTGATCGAGGGCTTCACCGAGTCGCAGATCCCCCACCGCATCTCGGTCGTCGACGACGGCGAAGAGGCCCTGATCTACCTGCGCACCGAGAGGCACCCTTGCCCCGACTTCGTGCTGCTCGACCTGAACCTCCCGAAGAAAGACGGTCGAGAGGTGCTGTCCGAGATGAAGGCCGATCCCCGGCTCCGGCACCTCCCGGTGATCATCTTCTCCTCGTCCGAGGCCGAGCAGGACCTGCTCCACGCCTACCAGCTCCAGGCGAGCTGCTTCGTGACCAAGGCCGTCGATCTGGAAGAGTTCCTGCGCGCCGTGAAGGGCATCGCCGACTTCTGGCTGGCAAGCGTGAAGCTGCCGCCGCGCGCGTGGGGCTGACGGCCGGATCCGTCGAACGGCCGTCGACCGGGCCCGGAGTGGGAATTTTCGGGCGCGCGCCACGGCCTTGAGGTCGTCCTCCGTTCTCGATCTCCATCTCGAACGAGGGCCGCGGAGGGGAGAGAAGCGGATGGGAAAACCGCAAGGGCGGTGAGCGTCGCAAGGAGGGAGAGCGAGAGAACTGGGATTGTTTACAATCCTGGGATAAGGGGCCGGGCGATCAAGCATCGAAGTGGAGCGCGCGGTCCCATCGTCGCCGACGACGTCAAAGCAGCAGGCGAGGTCCAGAGTGGTCGCTGCCTACCAAAACGCCCCACCGCGCGGCCCGACTGTGCGCAACTTGTCGAGTTGCGGCGCGGCCGGACCTCACGCCGGCCTCGACGTGCAATAGCCGGCGATCAGCGCCAGCAGCGACTTCAGGCGCACCGGCTTTTGAATGAAGGCCACGGTCTCTTCCCGATCGGTGAAGGTCCCATTGGCCGAGAGCACGACGACGGGGACGGCCGCGACCTTGGGCGCCTTCCGCCGCGCAGCCATGAATTGCCAGCCATCCATCACGGGCATCATCAGATCGAGCAGGATCAGCTTTGGAAGCGCCACCGCGTCTTCCAGCCACTCCAGCGCGTCGCGCCCGTTGCCGACCGCCTCGACGGAGTACCCCGCGTCGTGGAGCGTATCGACCATGGCCTCGCGGAGATCCTCGTCGTCCTCGGCGAGGAGAATATCGGCGCTCGAGGACGTCATGATGGGACCTTGCTTCTGTCGGGCACCATGGTGACCCCTTAGCAAGACCGAGGCCGCGCAAGATCCCTGGCTTCCGTCGCCTTCCGCCGGGCCGGAGGATTGCGCGATCTTGCTCCCGGGTTGAGTCCGGACGACGAACCGGCTACCGAGGTAGGCGATCCCACAGCCGCATTGGCGCGCGGCGCTCGGGGATCGCGAGGCTGGATCATGGTGACTATCCCCACGGAACCGATCGGTAGCATCCCCCGGCCCGAGGCGCTGATCGCGGCGGTCGCCACCCGGGACCACATGGATCCTTCGCTCGACGCGCTCTACGACGCGGCGATCCGGGACACCATCGAGCGCTTCGAGGCCACCGGCTCGCCGGTGATCACCGACGGCGAGCAGCGCAAGTACCACAATTTCTGGACGTACTGTGTTCACGGCCTCCCGAACATGGCGCCCGACGGCTTCAAGATCCCCTTCACCGCGGGCCACGTGCGGCGGATGCCGCGGCTCACGCAAGGGCCCTTCCGCTATCGGGTCCGCGCGGACAGCTACCTCGACGTCGCGCAGCGCTACGCGCATCTCCCGATCAAGCAGGCCGTGATCTCGCCCTCGGCGCTGAGCCTGCTTTACCCGGCCGAGGCCATCCCGGGCTACTCGCGGGAGCAGTTCGTCGAGGACCTCCTCGCCGAGCACGAGACCGAGGTCCGGCGGTGCCTGGAGAAGGGCGCTCACAAGGTCCAGATCGATTTCACCGAAGGGCGCCTGGCGATCAAGATCGATCCGACCGGCGAGCTGCTCACCAGCTTCATCGATCTCAACAACCTCGCGCTGTCGCGCTTCTCCGCCGACGAGCGCGCGCGCCTCGCGGTCCACACCTGCCCCGGCGGCGATCGCGACTCCACGCACAGCGCCGACGTCGACTACGCCGAGCTCCTGCCCAGCCTGTTCCAGCTCAAGGTCGGGAGCTTCTGCATCGCGCTGGCGGGCGAGAAGGATCGGATCCGGATCCTGAAGATCATCCGCCAGCACCTGAAGCCGGATCAGCGGGTCTTCGTCGGCGTCGTCGCCCCGATCGATCCGCACGTCGAGACGCCCGAAGAGGTGCGCGATCGCGTGCTCGAGGCCGCGGCGTACATTCCGGTGAGCCAGCTCGGCACCACCGACGACTGCGGCTTCTCGCCGTTCAGCGACGACACGTCGACCAGCCGGGACACGGCGTTCGCCAAGATCCGAGCGCGCGTGCTCGGCACGGAGATGGCCGCGAAGGTCCTGACGGCGGCACGCTGATGGCCCCCGACGAGGAGGAGGAGCGGCTCCTGCGCTCGGTCGCGCTCCAGAACGCGCAGAGCATCCTCGCCGCGCGCCAGCGCGCCGAGCAGGACGTGCTGCGCACCAAGGAGGCACTGGAAACGAGGACCGCGGAGCTCGCGCAATCGCTGGCCAGGATGCGAGCGACGCTGGAGTCGACCACCGACGGGATCCTCGTCGTCGACCGGACCGACGCGGTGACCCACTTCAACGAGCAGTTCCTGCGGCTCTGGCGCCTGCCCCGCGAGGCGCTGGAGCAGGGCGGCCACCGGACCGTCGCCGACCTCGTCTCGCGGCAGCTCGCCGATCCGGCGGGCTTCGTCGCGCGCATCGACGAGATCGCGCGCACCTCACCCCCGGAGACGTACGACCTCCTCGTGCTCGCCGACGGCCGGGCCTTCGAGCGGTTCTCGAAGCGCCAGATGGTCGACGAGCGCGACGTCGGCCGCGTCTGGACCCTGCGCGACATCACCGAGCGACGCCGCGCCGAGGACGCGCTCCGGGACGAGACGCGGATCCTGGAGCTGCTCAACCAGACCGGGACCACCATCGCCTCGATGCTCGACATCCAGGCCTTGTTGCAGGCGATCACCGACGCGGCTACGCAGCTCAGCGGCGCGGAGTTCGGCGCGTTCTTCTACACGGCGACCGACTCGACGGGCGATGTCTTCCAGCTCTTCACGCTGTCGGGCGCCCCGCGCGAGGCCTTCGAGCGCTTCGGTCACCCGCGCGCCACCCCGGTGTTCGCTCCCACGTTCCGGGGCGAGGGGCCGATCCGCAGCGACGACATCACGCTCGATCCACGCTACGGGCAGCGGGCGCCGCACCACGGCAAGCCGCCCGGGCACCTGCCGGTCCGGAGCTACCTCGCCGTCCCGGTGACGTCTCGCTCCGGCGCGGTGATCGGCGGGCTGTTCTTCGGCCACGCCCGGACCGGGATCTTCACCGACCGCGCCGAGCGCCTGGTGGTCGGCGTCGCCGCCCAGGCCTCCGTCGCCATCGACAACGCGCGGCTCTACGACGACGTGAAGCGCGCGGCCGACGAGCGCGCGCAGATGCTCGACACCGAGCGCGGGATCCGCATCGAGCTGGAGCGCGTCGGCCTGATGAAGGACGAGTTCCTGGCGACGCTGTCGCACGAGCTCCGGACCCCGCTCAACGCCGTGCTCGGCTGGTCCGAGCTCTTGCTCGAGCAGAGCACCGGCGACGCGGAGCTGACGCAAGGGCTCGAGACCATCGCCCGCAACGCGCGGGCGCAGGCCCAGCTCATCGAGGACCTGCTCGACATGAACCGGATCATCTCCGGCAAGATCCGCCTCGACGTGCAGCGCACCGATCTCAGCACCGTCATCGACGCGGCGGTGGAGGCCGTGCGCCCCTCCGCGGAGGCCAAGGGCATCCGGCTCCGCAAGATCATCGATCCCATGGCCGGACCGGTGTCCGGCGATCCCAACCGCTTGCAGCAGGTGGTGTGGAATCTCCTGTCGAACGCGGTGAAATTCACGCCCAAAGGCGGCAAGGTCGACGTCCTGCTCGAGCGGGTCAACTCGCACGTGGAGATCGCCGTGCACGACTCGGGCACGGGCATCGATCCGAGCTTTCTCCCCCACGTCTTCGAGCGCTTCCGGCAGGCCGACGCCAGCATCACCCGAAGCGCGGGCGGCCTCGGCCTCGGGCTCTCGATCGCCAAGCAGCTCGTCGAGCTCCACGGCGGGAGCATCCGCGTGGAGAGCCCCGGCGAGGGCCAGGGCGCCACGTTCGTGGTGAGTCTACCGCTCCAGGCCCTCCGCGAGGCGCCTTCACGCCAGCACCCCACCGGCGTGAAGGCCCGCCCCGCCGCGCCGATCGAGATCGATCTCTCGGGGATCAAGGTCCTGGTCGTCGACGACGAGAAGGACGCCCGGGAGCTGGTGAAGCACGTGCTCACCCGGAGCAAGGCCCAGGTCGTCAGCGCGTCCACCGCCGACGAAGGCTTCGCGCTGCTGCAGAGCGAGCGACCCGACGTGCTGCTCAGCGACATCGGGATGCCGATCAAGGACGGATATCAGCTGATGCGCGAGGTCCGCAGCCTCCCCGAGTCCCGGGGCGGGAAGACTCCGGCCATCGCCCTCACCGCCTTTGCTCGCTCGGAGGATCGGACCAAGGCCATGCTGGCAGGGTATCAGCTCCACCTCGCCAAACCGCTCGAGCCACGAGAGCTGGTGGCCGCGATCCGCAGCCTGGCGGGCCGCGCCGGCGGCGCCCCCGACGCGCCGCATTGACCGAGGCTCACCCGCGCTGCGGGGTAGCTACTCCGCCGGCCAGGGGATCACGTTCAGCTCCCCGGCCTTCAACGTGACGTTCGCCGGCCGAGGTGCCTTGTCTGCCGACGCCGTGAACTGGCACTTTCCCGACCACATGGGCTCGGGCAGCTTCACCTTCTGCGGAGCGCTCCCCGCGAAGCCGCTGGCGTTGATTCCGGGGCAGAGGTATTGCCCGTTGGCGGGGGCGCCGCCGAGCGTGACAGTCGCGGGCAAGACCTCGAGCGAGAGAGCGATGGTCTGCGGCGCGCCGGGGTTTTCCGACGGCGCGGGCGACACGCTCACCGAGGCTCCGTTGATGGCCTTGCAGCACTTGGAGTTGGCCATGAACGCGGCCACGGCGTGCGGCCCCGGAGAGAGGGCGACCGTCGTCGAGAACCAGTTCACCTCGCGACCGTCGACGGTGAGCTTGGCGCCTTGCGGGGTGAGGACGAAGCGGACGCTGCGATCGCCGGCGGGCACGGGCGCCGCGGTCGGCGGCATCGGCGGGAGCAGCCGCAAGGTCGGCCGCACGGTGGCGGCGGCGGTGGCGCTCGTCGCCGGCGCGACGTTGCTCGCCACGCGCGGCTCGGCCGAGATCGGCGCCGTCGCCGAGGCGGCTCCCGCGGCGATCGCGGCGGCGCTCGCGGCGGCCTCGGCCTCGACGCGAACGCGGTGGGCGCGCAGGCCGCGGGCCACGCCGAAGGCCAGGATCCCCAGCACCGCCGAGCCGCCGAGGATCATCGCCCCGCGCTTGAGCAGGAGGCGGCGACCGGCGCTCGACGTCAGCCGACCGATGCGCTTGAGGATCGCCAGATCGCTCGGCGCGAGGGCCAGGGCGCGGTTGAAGTCGGCGGCCGCGCCGGGCATGTCGCCGTCCTTGCGCGCGGCCTCTCCGCGGGCGACGAGGCGCGGGACGAGGCGGGCCGAGAGCGCGTCCGAGTAGCCGCGAGGATCGGCGAAATAGGCCAGGATCTCCGCCTTCGGATCGCTGATCCCCAGCGCGGTGAGCTCGCCGCGGATCTCCTTCGCCAGCGCGCCGGGCGACGCGGTGCGGGCCTCGGCGTCGCGCGCGAGGGCGTGCGCCACGACGCGGCCCCAGCGCCCGCCGGTGGTCGGCCGCTCACGATCGACCGCGGAATACAGGCCTTCCAGCACCTTGCGCAGCACCTGCGCCGGGTTCTTCCCCTCGAAGGGCAGGTGGCCGACCAGGCACTCGTACATCAGCACGCCGAGGCCGAAGACGTCGGTGCGCACGTCGACGTCGCCGCCCTCGATCTGCTCGGGCGCCATGTGCGCGGGCGAGCCCAGCACCTGCCCGGTCGAGGTCACGCCCTGCGCGTCGAGGATCTTGGCGATGCCGAAATCGGTGAGCTTGATGATCACGCCGAGGCCCTCGGCGCGGGCCTTCTTGGCCACCTCGCGCTCGCGCTCGCGCGCGTGCTTGCGCTCGGACTTCTCGGCCTTCTCGGAGCTGTCGACGGCGTCGGCCCGTCGCCTCGGGCCGGTCTCGTCCTCGATCGCCGCGTCGCGGTGGCTCTGCTGCGTGTCGGAGGCGTCGGCCACGGGCGCGGCGCCGGCGGCGCGGCCGTCGCGCCGCGACGAGCTCGGCGTGGCGACGGCCTGGAGCACCGGGCGCGCGCTGTCGTGCTCGGCGGCCTCCGCCGCGCAGCGGGCGTTGGCCAGCGCGCGGTCTTCCGGGAGCTCGACGAGGACGTTCTCGGGCTTGATATCGCGGTGAATGATCGCCGCCTCGTGGGCGTGCTCGACCGCCTCGCAGAGCTCGAGGACGATGGCGGCGCCGACCTCGGGCGGCATGTCGCGGTGGTCGACGAGCACCTTGCGCAGCGTCGCCCCGCGGAGCAGCTCGACCACCAGGTAGCGCTCGGAGTCGTCCTCGCCGGAGACGTCGAAGACCTCGACGATCCCCGGGTGATGGAGCTTCGCGGCGGCGCGCGCCTCGGCGATGAAGCGCGTGCCGACCTCGGCGTTCTCGCGCAAATGCTTGTGGATGATCTTGATGGCGACCTCGCGCCCGAGGCGCACGTCGCGCGCTCGGTACACCGTCGCCATCCCGCCGTGGCCGATCTCCTCCAGGAGCTCGTACTTCGCGAGCTGCGGGAGCCCGGACGCCACGGCGGCAAGGCTCACTCGACGACCCGCACCCGGATGGCGTTGGTCGTGCCGATGACGCCGACAGGCGCGCCGTAGATGGCGACGAACTTGTCGCCGGGCGAGCAGAAGCCGTGCGCCACGAGGTAGGCGCTGGCGTGATCGACCATCTCGTCGGCGCTGCGGAGCGCGTCGATCGGCAGCGGAACAATGCCCCAGATCAAGGCCAGGCGGCGCCTCGTGACCGCGTTGGGGGAGAAGGCCATGATCGGCACCACGGGCCGCGCCTTGGAGGCGTAGCGCGCCGAGACGCCGCTCTCGGTGAAGGCCACGATCATCCGCGCGCCGATGTCGCGGGCGATGTCGCAGGCGTTGCGCGCCACGGCCTCGGCGATGTTGGCGCGCTGCCC
>JBDTXR010000375.1:0-9252 GCA_040006075.1 Byssovorax sp.
ACGACGGCGTCCCCGCGCGCGAAGGCGGCCTGATCGCGCCCGAGGGCCTGGAGCGCCTCATCGCCCGCAAGGTGCCGTTCCACCGCATCGACGGGAACATCAAGGCCGGCTACCTCCACGCGCTCACCGTCTCGACCACCCACATCTCGAGCGGGCGCACCGTGGTCTACGTGCAGCAGTCGACCCCGGGCGCGCCGCTGTGGAGCAGCGATCCCACCACCCTCGCTCGTGGCGCGAGCATCAACGCCCGCCATGCGCTGGCCTCGGCGGCGATACCGATCCTCTTCCGCGCGGTGAAGCTCGACGGCGACTACCACTGCGACGGCGGCCTCCGCCAGAACGTGCCGCTGTCCCCCGCGCGTCGCCTCGGCGCGTCACGCGTGCTGGTGGTGAACCCGCGCCACATCAGCACCCAGCCGCTCGACGATCAGGGCGCCGAAGACCTGTTCCCGGGCCCGCTCTTCGTCCTCGGCAAGACCCTGAACGCGCTGTTGCTCGACCGGATCGACACCGATCTGGCGCGGCTCGAGACCATCAACAAGATCCTCCTCGCCGGCTCGCGCCTCCACGGCCCGGGCTTCGTCGAGGCCCTGAATCGGGAGATGGGCTATCCCGAGGGCCACGGCCTCCACCCGATGCGCGCGCTCCTGATCCGCGCCTCGGAAGACATCGGCCGCATGGCCGCCGAGTACGTCCGCTCCCCGGCGTTCGCCCGCATCGGCGGCATCAGCGGCCGCTTGATGCGCCGCCTCGCCGAGCCCGAGTCCCGCAACGAGTCCGACCTGCTCTCCTACGTGCTCTTCGACGGCACCTTCGCCGGCCAGCTCATCGAGGTCGGCCGCGCCGACGCCCGCGCCCGCCACGCCGAGCTCTGCTCCTTCTTCGCCGAAGCCCGCAGACCCCAGTGAACGGCGGCGGCGCGATCAGCGGAGCTCCGGGAGGCAGGCCAGGATGCTTCCGACCACGTGGCCGCCCAGGCCTGCTGCGCGGTCGGGGGACCAGCCCTTCTCGGGATCGGGGTGATTGGCCGCGTCCTTGAAGGGCATCTCCAGGGTGAGCGCCAGGCAGTCGAAGCGCTCGCCGGCGTAGTTGGCGGCGACGCTGAGATCGGCCTCGCCCGGCTCGTCGAGATCGTAGCCATAACGGCGCTGGAAGTCGTCGTCGAGGTCCATGAGCGAGCGCATGAAGAGGTCTTCGAGGGCGTCGATCCGGGGCGAATAGCCGGGGTTTCCCTCGCAGCCGGCGGCGAAGACATACGGGGTGTCCTCGTCGCCGTGGACGTCGAGGAAGAGGTCGACGCCCGAGGCGATCATCGCCTTGCGCACCGCGAGGACCTCGGGGCTGGCCTTGTGCGTCGGAGAGAGCCACTCGCGGTTGAGGTTGCGCCCGGCGGCGTTGGTGCGCTGGTTCCCGTGGGCGGCGCCGTCGGGGTTCATCAGCGGGACGAGGTGGATCACCGCGCCTTCGAGGACCGCGCGCGCCGTCGCGTCGCTTTTGTCGAGGAGGCGCGACAGGACCCCTTCCATGAACCACTGGCCCATGGTCTCGCCCGGGTGCTGTCGGGCGATGATCCACACATGGCGCTTGCCCGGCGCGGGCTCGCCTACCCGGATCCGGTGGATGGGGCGGTGCTCGATGCTCTGGCCGAGGATCTCCACGTGCACGCCCGGGCGGCCCAGCGCGCCCTCGATGAGCTCGAGGTGCCGGTCCCACGAGTAGGCCGCGAAGTACGCGTAGAGGCACGTGGGCTGCTCGGGCGCGTGGCGGATCGAGAGGGTTCCTTCGTCGTCGAGCTCGGTGTCGACGCGAAACCAGCGCGCGCCGTCGTACGAGGCCGCGGCGCGGTACTCTTCCCAGCCGCCCGGGTACGTGGACTCCCCGGCGTTGACGATGTTGAACGTGAGATCCGCACCGTCGGCCTCGGTGACGCGAAAATGGAACCACTGCATGAACTCCGAGGCGCTGTCGGCGCGGAGCTGGAGGGCGATGGCGGTGGGATCGGAGGAGTCGAGGACGCGGATCGCGCCCCCGAAGAGATCGGCGTCAATCTTCATGAGTCGATGTCACTGGGGAGGAGGCGCCTCGGCGCAGACGTGGTGGATGCAGCTCGCGCCCGCCGCTTTATCGCAGCACGTGGCCGCGGTCACCCGCGAACGGGTCACTCCGGATCTTCTTCGCCGGTGCCTTCGAGGAGGCCGCGGAGGCGCTCGCGGCCGGCGTCGCGCGCGATGGTGGTGGTGCCGTCGAGCCCGCGCACGTCGGAGTCGGTGATCGGCATTTGCAGCGCGAAGGTCAGGCGATGAAACTCGTCGACGAGGCGCGTCGCGGCGCGACCGGCGCTCTCGCCGTCGACGGCGGTGGCCTCACCGCAGCCGAGCGAGGTGCCGAGCGGGGAGAAGACGCAGATGCGGAGGCCGGCGCCCGCGGGCTGGATCCGGACCTCGAAGGCGTTCGCGGCGTGGAGGAGGCGCGGCGATCGGCCGAGCAGCGTGGCGGCGCGCTCGGCGATCGGGCCCGGGGCCTCCTGGATCACCACCGCGGGGAGCGCGAGGCCGAGGCGGCGGATCGCGCCCGGATCGAGCTCCATCGCCCGCTGGAAGAAGGCCACCGCGGTGGGGAGATCGCCGGCGCGACGGGCGCCCTCGGCGCCGACGGCGGCGACGCGGGCGCGGAGCAGCGCCTCGGCCGGCGGGAGGTGCTCTATGGCGGATCGGGCGAGCTCGCGGGCCAGCCCGGGGTGCCCCTGCGCGAGCGCGACCTCGGCGCCGATTCCATCGAAATACGGGGCTGTACCCTCGAATTTCTCTTCCTCGCGCGCCTGCGCCAGGGCCACGGCGACGACGCCGGGGCCGAGGATGGTGACGAGATCGCCGGTGAGCCACGAGGGGAGATCGTCGAGGCCGCCGTCGACGTAGGGCCTCAGCGTCGAGGTCAGGCGCGCGTCGTCGGAGAGGACGTTGACGACGCGCTCGTCGTCGGGGAGCGCCTCGGCGCGCACACCGTACGCCGCGAGGCTGCGCACGACGCGGCCCTGGAGGCCCACGAGATCCTCGGTGCTGGCCCTCTCGGCGCGGACCTCGGCGTCGAGGCGGTAGAGCGCGCGCCGGACGACGGCGTGGCCGCCGAGCGCCTGCTCGGGCTCGGCCGAGCTGATGCCGTGGCGATCCGGGCGCTCCATCGCGCGGGAAATGAAGCGGAGCCCCGCCTTTCCATCGCCGGTCACGAGGAGCAGCGTCGCGGTGATGGCGTCGGTCTCGGCGGCCTTCTGATCGCGCGAGCCCGGCGGCTGGTGCGCGCACCACGCCAGCATCTTGCGGATGGCGTTGACGGCGTCGCCCGAGCGCCCCTCGTCGAGGTAGAGCCCGACCAGGAAGCGCCAGGGGTTCGAGGCCGTGCGCTCCATCCGCAGCGTGCCCTCGAGCGCCAGCTTCTCGGCCTCGTCGTGGCGCAGGTTGGCGAGCGCGCCCAGGCCCGCGTTGTAGGCGTGCGTGGCGAGGTTGGGGATGAACCCGGCGCCGCGCGCGGTGGCCGCGGCGGCGCGCTTCTGCGCGTGGCGGAGCGCGGCGAGGCACTGCTCGTACGAGGCCTTGCGCTCGTGGGCCTCGGCCTCGATCGCGCAGAGGGCGTTGTACCCGACGCTCTTCTGCCAGGCGAAATCGGTGGCGAGCGCGCGCTCGGCCGCGGCGCGGGCCTCGTCGTAGCGGTGGAGCTTCATCAGCGGCCACGCGTGCTGCCCGGTGAGATCGGGATCGAAGCGCCGATCGTGGGCGTCGAGGAGCGTGAGCTGCTCGTCGTAGAGCTCCATCAGCCCCGCGGTCTCTTGCAGGCTGAGCAGGAGGTCGCCGTAGAGGTGCGTCGCCGCCTCGCCGCCGCCGCTCTCGCCGTAGCGCGCGAGGAAGAGGCGGCGCGACTCGCGCAGGTGGGCCATCGCGCGCGGGAGCGAGCCCTCGGCCTCGCGCAGCACCGAGCCGAGGACGTAGTGACCGACGATGGAGTCGGGGTTGTCGCGCAGCGCTTCTTCCGCGCGGGTGCGGGCCGTGAGGTACTTCTCCTGGCCGAAGAGCGAGTAGGCCTCGACCTCGGCCGCGCCGCCCGGGAGCGCGTCCGCGTCGCCGCGGGCGGGCGTGTCGCCGAGGGCTCCGAAGACGACGAGGCCGAGCAGGACGCCGGCCAGCGCGGGCAAATACGCGCGCCTCATCGGGCCATCGTGGCGCGGGCGAGGCGCTCCAGGGGCTTCACCATCGCGGCGCGGATCAAGGCGTCCACGTCGTCAACACCGGGAGCCAGCTCGAGACGATGGGCAAAGATGTACGGCGCGAGCGCCTCGACGTCGTCGGCGGAGACAAAGCTCCGCATGCGCGAGAGGGCGCGCGCCTGGAGCGCGGGGATCATCAGCACCAGCGATCGGGTCGAGGCGCCCTGGAGGATCTGCACGTTGGTGCGGGTCTCGCCCGCGATGTCGACCAGGCACTCCTGCACCTCGGGCGCGACGTGGACCGAGGCGATGACGGCGCGCGCGTCGAGGATCTCGGTGCGGGTGACGCGGGGGAGATCGTCGCCGGGGCGGACCCTGTCGCGGTGGGTCTTGTAGCCGGCGAGGACCTCGAGCTCGCTCTTCCGATCGATGTGGGTCATCCGGATCTTGAAGAGGAAGCGATCGAGCTGCGCGGCCGGGAGCGGGAACGTGCCCACCAGATCGAGCGGGTTCTGGGTGGCGATCACGAAGAAGAGATCGTCGAGGGCGCGGGTCTTGTTGTCGACCGTGACCTGCTTCTCGGCCATCGCCTCGAGGAGCGCCGACTGGACCTTGGGCGAGGTGCGGTTGATCTCGTCGGCGAGGAGAATGTGCGCAAAAACAGGGCCGATCCGGAAGAAGAAGCGGTTGGTGTTGGGGTCGAAGATCGTGGTGCCGGTGACGTCGGACGGGAGGAGATCCGGCGTGAACTGGATGCGGCGAAAGGTGACGATCGGATCGTCGGGCACGTCGTCGATGATCGAGCCGCCGAGGGCCTTGGCCAGCGTGGTCTTGCCCGAGCCCGGGTAGTCTTCGAGGAGCACGTGGCCGTCGGCGAGGAGGGCCACGACGATGAGCTCGACGGCGTGATCGCGGCCGCGGACGGCGGCCTGGAGGCGCATGCGCAGGCGGTTCATCACCCCGAAGGCGCCCGCGGGATCGACGATCCGCGGGGCCGGCGTGTGGGTGACGTGGACGCTTTGCTCGATCTCGATCTCGGTTTCCATCTTGATCAGTCTCAGCGGGCTCGGAGGAACGAGGCGGGATCGAGCGCGCCGACGAGGCGGCGCCAGAAGCGGGAGGCAGCGCGGATCTCCCGGGATACCAGGGCGTTTCCTTCGCGCCAGCGCGGGCGCGAGAGCTCCTCGCGCGAGGCCGCGTCGCGGGCCGGATCGCCGAGGGCGCCGGCGAGGTGGAGATCGGTGAGCGCCGCGAACGAGGGCGCCACCGCGGCGGCGCGGCGCGCGAAGGCCTCGCGGGTCTCGCCGAGGCGACGGGTGAAGCCAATCTCGGCGAGGTGATCGAGCGCGAGGCGGTAGCCGGCGACCGGGAGGCGCTTCGGGCGGACGACGAACGGCGCGAGGCGGCGCCAGATCTTGATCAGGTAGAGCGCTACCACCGTCACCGCGGCCGCAATCAAGAGCGCGCGCAAAAGATCCTTGCCGAAGGCCAGCGACGAGGTCTCGGTCAGGGTGGTGTGCACCGGATCGTGCGGCATTTGCCGCGCCATTTCGCCGAGCAGACGCTGCAAGTCCGAGTCGACCGGGGGCGGTGGCTCGTCGATGTTCTTCTTGGCCGCGATGTCGAGCACCACCCAGCCGAGGCCGTCGAGGTAGAGCTCGGGCCACGCGTGCGCGTCCGAGGCGCGGATCAGGATCGTCGAGCTCCCGTGGCGATCGTCTTCCTCGGTGCGGTAGCCCGTGCCGACGCGCGCGGGGATGCCGAGCGAGCGCCAGAGCAGCACCGCCGCGTGCGCGAAATGGACGCAGTAGCCGGTGCGGTCGCCGAAGAGGAAATCGGCCGTGGGATCGGGGACCCCGGCGTGGCGGGCCTTGCTCGAGTACGTGAGCTGATCGTCGAGCCAGAGCTTCACGGTGAGCGCGGTGGCGAACGGATCGCCGGTCCACATTGCGGGCACCTTGCCCGCAATCTGCTTCGCCAGCGCGGCGTAGCGCGGATCGGTGGGTCCTTCGAGGTAGTAGTCGAGCACCGGCTTGGGCCAGCGCGCGTCGCCGGATTTACGGCCGAGGAGCTCCTTGAACGGCGTGACCTGCGCCAGCGATTCGAACTTGTAGGCGCGGAGAAAACGCGTGGGGTTGGGGTTCTGCGCCGGCGTGAAGCGCAGCGGCGACTCGAGCGCGAACGGGTGGGTGTGCTCGACCAGGAGCGCGACCGTAGCGTGCACGCGTGAGCGGCCCGGCTCGAGCGGAGGATCAGGGACGTCGCTCGGGCGGACCGGAAAATCGAAGAGCTGATCGCCGTCGACGTCGCCGCGGTTGGCGCGGACGAGGCGCGCGCCGTTGTAGCTGCTCCACGCTTCCTGTCGGAAATAGAAGCCTCCCGAGGGCGGCGCGTAGTCGTCGTCGAGGATCACCACCGCCATCGGCGCCTCGCCGCCCTTGCCGCTGCCCTGGTCCTCGAGGTGCTCGCTCTGCGCGACCTTGGGCCCGCCGTCCTGGGGCGCCGAGCCTCCGCCGTCGAGCTGATCGCTCTCCTGGCCGATCGCGCCGCCGTCGAGCGGATCGCCGCCGTCGCCTTGCTCGGGGCGCGCGCCGCGGCTGCTGCCGCCGTCGGCGGGCTTCCCGCCGGCGTCCGCGGGCTCGTTGCCGCCGTCGGCGCGGTCGGTGAGGCCGAGATCGTTGGGCGGCTTCGGCGTGGGCAGACCGAGGAGCGGGAGCACGCCGAGCGCGAGGGCGATCAGCGCCGCCAGCGCGAGGAGCGACGACGGCGCGCGGCCGGAGCGCGTCTCGAGCAGCAAGAGCACCGCGAGCACGGCGATCGCCGCGCCGCCGAGGCCGAGGAAGATGTGGGTGGGATCGATGCCGCGCTGCCAGGCGAAATCGCTGATCCAGAGCGGGCGCGCGATGATCCCGTCGCGGTGCGAGGCGAAGACCGAGGGGATCGCCGCGGCGAGGGCGACGACCTCGATCGACGCGGCGGCGGGCTTGCGCGCGGCGATCGATCGCAGCGACGCGGTGATCGCCAGCGCGGCGACGCCGAAGCGGAGCGCGGCGGCGGTGCGCAGCGCCGTGCCCGTGCCGACGAGGGTCGGGAAGAAGACGGCGCCGACCGCGAACGCCGCGAGGCCGTAGCCGACCGCCGCGAAGGCCGCGAGGCCGAGGAGCACCACCGGCAGGCGCACCCGCGATCGGCCCAGCGCCTGGCCGACCGGGACGCCGAGCGCGGCGCCGATCAGCGCAGCGGCGAGGCCGCTCGGGAGCGCCGTGCCCCAGGTGAGCGAGAGCGCCGCGAGCGCCATCGCCGCGGCGCGGAGGAGCTGGCGAAAGAAGCCCGGACGATCCGGCGGCGTGGGATCGCTCATCGATCGGGCCTTTCATTCACGGCCCCGGGAGCCTCCGACGCGACGGACGCGACGGTCGCGACGGCGCCCAGCGCGGCGATCCCGCCCCACGAGCTCCGGGCGTCCGCGGTCGCTCGCGGCAGCTCCTTGCGAGCGGCGGCGGGCGCGGCGGTCCTCGCTTTGCGCTGCGACTCGGTGTGGGTGCGGCCGGTGACGCGATCGAGGATCAGCACCCGCGCGTGCGCCGGCGCGAGGCCCGCGAGCACCGCGGTGAGATCGGCGGCGGTGGCGCGCGCGCTGCTCGGCGGGGCCTTGGGCCGTCGAAACGCGAAGCGCGCGAGGATCGTCGGCGCCGCACCCCAGTCGATCCCGTCGCTGCACACCACGATGTCGACCGGCGCGCGGTGCGCCGCGCTGGCCGCGCTGATCTGCGGGCGCGCGCGCACCGCCGCGACGAGGCGCCCGATCCACGGCCCCGGCCGCGAGGGAACGAACACCACCGCGCGCCCGGCCGCCCCGCGCACGTTGCGCTTCAGGAACGGCCCCAGCCCTGCGCCGTGCTCGTCCGCCGTCGCCGCCGCCGATCGCGCCAGCAGCTCCAGCGCTTGCGGCACCGTGGTCGCGTCGCGCGCGTCGCCGTCCGCACCCAGCACCCAGGTGGGGCCGAGCGCGCCGGCCTCGACCGCGACCCGCGCCGCCCCCGCCGCGGCCTCGTCGCCCTCGCCCGTCACGAGGTAGGCGAGGGTCTCGCGCGCGACGCTGAAGGCCCGCTCCGGCGTGCGGACCACGAGCTGCCGCGAGCGCGCGTAGACCTTCCACAGCACGAAGCGCATCGGATCGCCGGGCGCGTAGGCGCGGGTGTCGACGCGCTCGCCCTCGGGGCTGCCCGCGGGATCGTAGGTGTCCTCGCCCGAGGCGATGCTCCGCACCACGTGCACGTGCCGGAGCGCGCCGGTGCCGGGGACCACGCGCACCGTTCGCGTCTGCGTGCTGCGAAACGCCACGCGGCAGAGCCCGAACGCGTCGCTCACCACCACGCGCCGGACGATGCGCTCGCCGAATCCGCGGCGGATCGGCACGATCTGCTCGTGAAACAGGCCGCCCTGGGTCTTCGGGCGCACCGTGGCGAGCGGCTCGACCCACGACCACTCCAGCTTCACCAGCGGCACGCCGCGGAGGCGACCGATCGTGAACCCGGTGCGCGCCGGCACCCCGCTCTCGAGCTGGAGCGGATCGCCGCTGACCGCTTTTCGCAGGCGGATCCGCACGATCAGCGTCGCGAAGAGCACCAGCAGGAGCGACACCGCACCGAGCCCGAGGCCGACGACGCCGACCACCAGGAGCAGCAGATCGATGCGCCCGAGGCCGTAGTAGCCGAGCGAAACGCCCGCGCCGCCGAGCACGATCAGGCCCGCGGGCGTGAGCGGGAAGGCGTCGATCGCGCGCCGGAGAACGGGCCCGAGGCGCGTGAGCAGCGCTTTGGCGCGGGCGAGCGGGAGTCGTCCAGGCATCCGGTCTGGACAAGGAGACCCGAAACCCGCGGGCGCGCAAGGGTGGAAGCGCGTTTCGGCGAGCGGAGGCGCGAGCGGGCGCTCCGGCGCGAGCGTCCGACACCCGCAATCGCCGCGACGATCTCCCCATACGCGCCGGATCCGCTACCGTGCGAGGCTGTCTCAAAACTCTGGGTGCGGTGATCCACTCCCTGCGCGTCGAGCGT
>JBDTXR010000376.1:0-9242 GCA_040006075.1 Byssovorax sp.
CGGGCGAGGGTCCGACCGCCGAAGAGCGCGCCCGGAGCTTTTTCAAGGTCACCTTCTTTGGCGAGTCCGGCGGACAGCGCGTCGTCACCCAGGTGAGCGGGGGAGATCCCGGCTACACCGAGACGGCGAAGATGCTCGCCGAATCGGCGCTCTGCCTGGCCTTCGACGGCGACGAGCTCTCGTCCCCCGGCGGCGTCCTCACGCCCGCCGAGGCGATGGGCGAGATCCTGATCGATCGCCTGCAGAAGGCGGGGATCCGCTTCGAGGTCACCCAGAAGGGATGATGCCGGCGCGCGGGCGTCGACAACCTGCCTGTGGCGATCTTGCGTCGACGTGGCGCGGTTGCCATCCACACCGCGCGATCCGCCGCCCGTGATCAACGGCGCGGGTCTTGCTCTGCCTGATGACCTTCTATGTCGTCGAGACTCTCGCGCCCGCACGCTGACGGCCCTCCGTCGGAAACACCCGAATCGGAGATGCCCGCGTCCGAGACCCGCTTGCGGATCGCCCAGGAGACCTCGCGGATTGGCGCGCTCCTCGTCACGGAGCTGGACTTCGATCACGTCCTCCAGCGTCTGGCCGACGAGGCCACCGCGGCGTGCGGGGCCAGCCTGGGCGCCATGTTCTACTCCGTGCCCGGGCCCGACGGCGAGAGCGACCTCTTCTTCGCGCTCTCGGGCGCGCCGCGCGAGGCGTTCGCCGATCTCGGCCTCCCGCGCCGGACTGACCACCTCACCACCACCTTTCACGGCCGCTCGCTGGAGCGGCTCGCCGACGTCACCCTCGATCCGCGTCACGCGCACAACGCCCTCCACCTCGGGATCCCGGTGAAGAGCCTCTCGGTCCGGAGCTATCTTGCGCTCCCGGTCAGCTCCCGCTCGGGCGAGGTGCTCGGGCGCCTGTTCTTCGGGCACCCCGAGCCGGGCTTCTTCACCATGGTGCACGAGATGACGCTCGTCGGCGTCGCCGCGCACGCGGCCATCGCCATGGAGAACGCGCGCCTCTACCGGGCGGCGTGCGCCGCGAAGAGCGAGCACGAGAGCGCGATCGCGGCCGAGCGCGGCGCGCGGGCAGAGGCCGAGTCCGAGCGGGCCCGCGTCGTCGGGCTCTTCAACGCGGCTCCAGCGGCGATCGCCACCTGGCGCGGGCCGGAGCACGTGTTCGACTTTGCCAACCCCCGGTATCAGCGCCTGGTCGGGCGCGCCGATCTCCTGGGCCAGCCGCTCCGCGGCGCCCTGCCCCACCTCGCCTCGCAGAGCCTGCTCCAGACCTTCGATCGCGTCTATCGCACCGGAGAGCCCTTCACGGGCGAGATGACGATCGCGCTCGACCGCGACGACGCGGGAACCCAGGAGACGAGCGTCTTCCGCTTCAATCTCGTTCCGGTGCGCGAGCGAGGTGCCGTCGCCGGCCTCATGGCCGTGGGGATCGACGTCACCGCCGAGAAGAGCGCCGAGCGCGCTTTGCGCGAAGGAGCGAGGCGCGCGGCCCTCGGCGCCGACGTCGGCGTGGCGATGGCCGGGAGCGGCTCGCTCGACGACCAGCTCCGCCGCTGCGCCGAGGCGCTCGTCGTCAATCTCGACGCGGCGCTGGCGCGGATCTGGACGCTCGACGAGGCCGCGCAGACTCTGGTGCTCCGCGCGAGCAGCGGGCTTTATACCCACGTCGACGGGCCGCACGGCCGCGTCCCGGTGGGCGCGCTCAAGATCGGCCTCATCGCCCAGGAGCGAGCCGCGCACCTCACCAACGACGTGCTCACCGATCCACGCGTGGGCGACAAGGCCTGGGCCGCGCGCGAGCGGATGGTGGCCTTCGCCGGATATCCCCTCATCGTCGACGACCGCGTGGTCGGCGTGATGGCCATGTTCTCGCGCACCGCGCTCGGACCCGAGACGCTGCACGCCCTCGCCTACGTCGCCGACGCCATCGCCATGGGCATCGAGCGCCGGAGCTCCGAAGAGCAGCGCACCGCCCTCCTCGCCCGCGAGTACGCGGCGCTGGCCCAGGCCGAGGCGCACCGCTCCAGGCTCCACGCCCTCTTCATGCATGCGCCGGCGGTCGTCGCCCTCTTCCGCGGCCCCGAGCACGTCTTCGAGCTCGCCAACGGGCATTATCGGGGCGCCGTGGGCGACGCGCGCGAGCTCGTCGGCAAGGCGATCCGCGAGGCGATGCCCGAGCTCGCGAGCGGGCCGATATTCGCCGCCCTCGATCGGGTCCACGCCACGGGGGAGGCCTTCGCCGGCACCGAGGTGCGATCGGTCTTCGGGCCCACGGCGGCCGACGGGACCCGGGAAGAGGCCTTTTTCAACCTCGTCTTCCAGCCGATGTTCGACCACCGGAATCAGATCGACGGCATCCTCCAGATCGCCTTCGACGTCACCGATCAGGTGCGGGTGCGCCATCAGGCCGAGCGGCTCGCCGAGCAGCTCCGCAGGGGCGAGGAGCGGTATCGCTCGCTGATCGAGGCGACGAGCCAGACGGTGTGGATCACCAGCCCCGAAGGCGAGATGCTGGGCGAGCAGCCCGGCTGGACGGCGCTCACGGGCCAGAGTCAGGAGCAGTATCAGGGCGACGGCTGGCTCGACACGGTCCATCCGGACGATCGAGTCGAGACCGTGGCGCTCTGGGAAGGGGCGATCCGCGCGGGCGAGCTCTTCGTATGCGAGCACCGCCTCCGGATGCTCGACGGCGCGTGGCGCTATTTCCGGTCGAGCAGCGCCCCGGTCCGCGAGCCGGACGGTGCGATCCGCGAGTGGTTCGGCGTCCACGCCGACGTCACCGAGAAGAAGCTGGTCGAGGTGGAGCGCGAGCGGCTGATCGCCGAGCTCAAGCGCAGCAACGAAGATCTCGACCAGTTCGCCTACGTGACCTCCCACGATCTCAAGGCCCCTCTCCGCGGGATCGCCAACCTCTCTCTGTGGGTCGAGGAGGATCTCGCCGAGAAGATCAGCGACGAGGGCCGCGAGCAGATGCGCCTGCTCCGCGGGCGAGTCCATCGACTCGAGGCCTTGATCAATGGCATTCTCAGCTACTCCCGCGCCGGGCGGACCCGCGAGCGGCTGGAGCTGGTCGACCTCGGCAAGCTCGCGCGCGAGGTGGTCGAGCTGCTCGCGCCCGCGCCCGCCGTGGAGATCACCCTCCCCGCCGATCTGCCCACGATCGAGACCGAGCGCGTGCCGCTGCAACAGGTGCTGATGAACCTGGTCAGCAACGCCATCAAGCACGCGAAAAAAGCAAATCCGAAAGTGTCAATCACTTGCTCGGAGTCACGAGATGGCTATTCGTTCATGGTCAAGGACAACGGACCGGGGATATCCCCGGCGTTTCACCAGCGGATCTGGATAATCTTTCAGACCTTGGAGCCGCGCGACAAGGTCGAGGCCACGGGCATCGGTCTGTCCATCGTCAAGAAAATCGTGGAGAGCCGCGGCGGGCGCGTGTGGATCGTCTCGGTCCCCGGCGCCGGCGCAGAGTTCCACTTCTCGTGGCCAGCCCGAGCGAAAGCACTCCGATGAACGAAAAGCAGCTCAATATCCTCCTCGTTGAAGACGACGAGATCGACGTGATGACCGTCCGTCGCGCCTTCCGCAAGAACAACATCACGAACCCGCTCAAGGTCGCCGGCGACGGCATCGAGGCCCTGGAGATGCTGCGGAGCGGGGAGATCCCGGCGGCAAACCGGATCATCCTCCTCGACATCAACATGCCTCGGATGGATGGAATCGAGTTCCTGCGCGAGCTGCGCGCCGATCCCGCGCTGCGCTCGACCACCGTCGTGGTGCTCACCACGTCAAACGAGGATCGCGACCGGATCCACGCCTACGAGCTCAACGTGGCAGGCTACATCCTCAAGCCAGTCACCTTCGTGAGCTTCGTGGAGAGCATGACGATGCTCAATAAATACTGGACCCTGATGGAGTTCCCGTAGCGCGGTTGCAGACTGGCGCGCTCCCTATCCCCTCCTTCGTCCCCCCTCCTTCGTCGCCGTCCGCCGTCTTCGTGCACGTGGACGAAAGACGGGGACAAGGACGAAAGACGAGAAAACGGAAGACGCGTCTGCGCTTCCGTTCTCTCGTCGAGCCCGCGGGCAGTATCTGGAGGCTTGAAGACCCGCAGCCCCCCAGCGTCTCCGGGCTCAGGGCTTCTTCTCGGTCTTGTCCTCGATCTTCTCGCCAGCTTCCTTGGTCTTCTCCCCCGCCTTCTCGATGCCTTCACCGACCTTGTGACCCACCGCCTCGGCGTCGTGCTTCACGGCGTCGGGAGTCTCCGCGTGGCTGGGGCAGCCGAGGAGGAAGCAGGTGGAGACGACGACGGGCCCGAGCAGAAGAATGAGTTGTTTCACGGGGAGAGCCTCTTTCGAAGGTGGTTTTCCGGCGAGACACTGTGTCTCGAATGCGCGGTCGCCAGAGCAAGGCCCGCGCCAGCGCGGGGCGCGCGAAGATTCGCCGTGTGGATCGCGTCCAGCGAGGCCGCGATGCTCGCGGCTGGTCGGTTCGTGCGACAGCACACCCCGTGGCGCGATCGCCCGACCGTGGCGAAATGGTCGTCTCACCGGGCGCGTTCCGACATCACCTTGACAGCGGCGGCGTACCAGGGCTCCTATCGCGATCGGGGACACGATGAAGAGCTCGCTGAAGTGCCCCAAATGCGCGGGGAAGAAGATCTGGGTGATCGAGGAGTACCGCGTCCCCGGCGAGAGCGCGGCGGGCCGCGTGCTGCCGGTCGTCCCCCACCAGGAGTCGGGCAAGGGCGGGCTCTTCCAGACGATTCGCCAGAATCCCCAGGGCCACTTCGACCTCTTCCTGTGCAAGGGCTGCGGCTATTCCGAGCTCTGGGCCGCCGGCTTCGAGGGCCTGGTGGAGAGCCCGGCGCACGGGATCCGCCTCATCGACACCAGCGACGGCGGCTCGGGGCCCTTTCGATGAGCGGCGCGGCCCTCTTCGTGCGCCGCCTCGTGGCGGGCCTCGCGGGCGTCTCCGCAGGCATCTTCTTCCTCGTGCGAATGTCGGACCGCGAGGCCAGGCCGGGGCTGATCCCGCTGGTCGGGCTCCTGATTGCCGCGGTCGCCATCCACGCTCCGCGGCTCGGGCCGCAGCTCCTGGCGCGCGCGGCCTGGTGGTCGAGCTTCGCGCTCGGCGTCATGCTCTGTTTCCTCGGCGGACGTCAGGTGAGGGCCGCGGGCGTGGGCCTGGTGCTGGCGTGTGGCGGCGCGCTCCTCCTCGCTGGCCGGAAGGAGCTCGGCGCTGCGGGCGAAGAGGGCGGCTACGCGCCGGCGGCCTTCCGGAGCACTCTGCTGCTGCTCATGGTGTTTGCCCTCGCCGACACCCAGACGTTTCTGCTCCTCGGCGCGCTGATGCTCGACGGGAGCGGCTCCCGGAACACGCCGGCTGGCGTGCTGATGCTCGCCGCGAGCGTGATCTACGTCGTCGGGTTCGTGGGGCTCTATCGGCTCGCCCTCTGGGGCGCGCTGCTCAACCTCGCCGTCAGCGTCGGCTTGCTCCTTTGTATCGCGGGCGGCGCGGTCCACAGCGACTCCGAGCTCTGCACCATCGTCGCGGTGATCAGCGGAGTCCACATCCTCGCCACCACACCCATGCTCGCCGCGCTGGTCTTCAATTTCGAGATCCCGAAGCCGGGCCCGCGGCTGCGCGCCTTCGGGGCCGCGGCGGTCATCGTCGCGGTCGGTCTCGTGAGCGTGGCCAGGGTGATGCTCCCGTAGCGCGCCCCCGCGCGATACCCTCTCTCGTTTGCAAGGCGCGCTCTCGCTCTCTGGAGGTCTCGGTGCTCCCTCGGGGCGATGGCTCTGGGCTGACGGAAAGCGCGTCGGATTCGAGGCCTGGAACGGCTCCAGAAATGCCCACGTCATCCAGATTAGGTGTTGACATGGACTCGTCAATCATGAGACGCGAAAGCAGATGAGCAACGCCAAAGATCGACTCAGGGCCCGTGTGGATTCTTTCGTCTCCGAGCTGAGCGATCTCGTTCGCCAGGCGACCATGGGAGAGATCGTCGCAGCGATCCAGAACGCCGACCGGCCTGCGAGCCGGGCCAGCGCTCCGGCCGCAATCGCGAAGGCCGGCGAGAAGCGCCGGGTCGCCGCGGGCACGCCCGCTCGTGGGGCCAAGGCTCCGAGCGCGGCCTCCAGGACGGGGTATCGGCGCGCGCCCGAGCTGCTCGGGCCGCTCATGACGCGGGTCCGCGCCTACATCAAGGGTCACCCGGGCCAGGCGGTCGGCTCGATCGCCGTGTCGCTCGGCACCTCGACCCGCGACCTGAGCCTGGTGCTCCGGAAGCTCGTGGGCGAGAAGACGATCCTCATGAAGGGCAAGAAGCGGGGCACTCGCTACTTCCCCTTGTGACCCACCGCCGGGGCCGCGCCGTCGGGATCCCCGCGCGCGGCTCCATCTTTCTTACAAGGCCTTCGGGCTCGCCAGGAAGATGTCTTCGGCGGTGACGGCCATCGTTGCTCGGAGCAGCCATTGCCGGAGCACGGAGGGATCGACCGAAGCGGCGATCCGGGCGCGCGCCGCTTCGGAGCAGGGAATTGCCCGCAAATCGAGGATGGCCAGGAGCGCCTCTCTCAGCCCCTCGATGGCCTGATCCACGCGCGCCTGCGCCTGGTCGGCTCTGGCCTGCGCCTGATCGATCTGCGCCTGCGCCTGGTCGGCCTTGGTCTCCAGGCTCTCGACCATGCCCTGGAGACGGCTGATCAGGTCGGCCGAGAGAGGGAGCGTGGCCTCCCCCGAGAGGAACCGGAGCGTGTTGCCGATGATCGCCAGATCGAGGCCGAGCACGGCGGAGCGGCAGTGTCCGAGCTGGGGCAAAATGCGCTGATAGCGCGAGGCGCCCGGCTCCGGGAGACGATAGCCGTGGATCTGCTGTCGGGCCCGATCGTAGACAAAATACTCCGAAATACCGAGTCGCGCATACCGCTCGACGTTCTCGACGAGATCCTTGTCCCGATCACCGCGGTGGAGCACCTCGATGACGAGATCAGGCCCTTTGCCCTCGTCGACGACCACCCACGACATCCGCTCGTCGTCCTCGCTCGGCTCGACGTCGAGCACGGCGAGGATGTCGGGGGAGAAGGGCTTTTCTCCGGGGTAGAGCACGGCGAGCTCTTCCGCGAGGTAGATGGCGCGCCCGATTGTCTTGAAATGCAGGCCGAGCGCGTCGAGCGCGCGCGACTTGGCCCTTCGGTGCGGCTGACCCTCGCCCATGGCGTCGGCCGGGCCGGAGAGGGTCGCGTTGATCTCGACCTGGAGGCGCAAGCGCTCGGTCGGCGTCATCGCTCGCCACGACTCGGCGGTGGGAACGGTCGGGAGCGATTCGGTCGACGGCGACGTCGGGCGGATCGGGCTGGCCATCGGGCGAGGTTAGCACAGCGCCCGCGCGATCCTGGCCCGTTTCCGCGCCGGATCTCCGGCCCAATCCAGGTGGAGATCGAGATCCACGAGCGACCTCTCACGCCGTGACGCGCGCCGTACTCTTGATCTCCTCTCCTCCTCTTCTCTTCACTCCGGGAGAGTGAGAGTCCCTGTCACTTCAAGATGGCGTCGAGGAGATCGATCCGCATTCCGAACTTGTACGGAGAGGCCTTGACGACCTCGGTCTTTTTTCCGGCGATGGTCTCGTCGTCGCCTTCGAGGTAGCCGCCGGCGTTGATGCCAATCACCTTGCCTCGGCCGTTGAAGATCGGGCTGCCGCTGGTGCCCGCGGTGGTCGGGGCGTCGTGCTGGATCAGCCAGTTGTCGGCGAAGGCGCCGGGGCGGCCCGCGGCGGTGGTGATCCGGCCGATGTGCGCCGCGAGGAAGGTGGCGGCCGGGTTGCTGGCGTCCATGAGGCGGCCGGGGAAGCCGATCAGGTAGACGTCGTCGCCCGCGCCGGAGGCGGTGATCTCGTCGCGCGCGGCGAGGTCGAGGACGATGGAAGACTTGCCGGAGATGGTCACGATGCCAACGTCGGGCGTGAGCGCGTTGGCGTCGCTGTCGCGGTAGCCCGGGTGAGGCGTCATGGCGGAGACGCTGTAGCTGACCTGGGCCCGGCCCTCGTTCTCGAGGGCGACGATGCTGCCCGGGTGGCGGCGCGCGGCGAAGATGCAGTGCGCGTTGGTGGCGAGGATGTTCGGGCGGACGGCGAACGCGGTGCAAAAGCCCTCGCCGCCAGCCGCGAGCATGAACACGCCCTTCTTGCTGCGATCGTAGAGGTTGCGACCGAAGCTGGCGTTGGAGGGGTGGAGTGAGCCGAGGCGACCTTCAATGTCCTTGCGGCGCGGATCCTCGGGAGGGAGCTTGGCGAGATCGGAGCGGAGCTTGTCGATGTCGTCGCTCGACTGGCTGCTCCAGACGATGAGCCCGCCGAGGCCGAGGAGCGCGCCGACGAGGAGCACGGCGAGGAAGATGGTGGTGCGCTTTTGCCCGGCCGTCGCGGCGTCGACCTGACGATCGATGTGGGCGGTGAGCTCCTGGGCGCTGTGCTGCGGGCCGCGACCGCGGACGGCGTCGACGGCGGAGGAGATCATCACGGCCATGGTCCGCTGGCCGACGCGCTTGCCCGCGGGCTCCGCGGGGACGGGCGCGCGCGCGGGCACGGGGGCTGGAGCCGCGTGAACGGGCTGCGACGGAGCCGAGTACGCCGGGGGGCGGGGCGCGGGCGGAGGAGCCGGCGCAGGCGGTGGCGCGGCGACGATTTGCGGGGCGGGCGCGGGGCGCGGGGCGGGCGCGTCGGCCGTGTATTCGAAACGTACTCGCGGTCCCTTGGTGCCGAAGGTGGCCTCGTCGCCCGAGGCGAACGGGACCGGCGCGGTGAGGCGCTGGCCGCGGAGGTAGGTGCCGTTGCGGCTCTGCAGGTCGACGAGCATCCAGCGGCCGCCCTCGAAGCGGGCCTCGGCGTGGTGGGCGCTGGCGTCGCGATCGTAGTCGGGGTTGAAGGTCACGTCGCAGTCCGGCGCGCGGCCAAAGCGGATCACGTCTTTCGGGATGGTCTGCGCGACGCCGGCGCTGTGACCGAAGGTGTGAACGATCTTCAAGCTCACGGCGCCGGGACCCCCTGGAGCAGATCGATCCGCATGGCGATCCGGAAGGCGGAGCTGTCGACGATCTTGGTCTTCTGGCCGTTGACCTGGGCGTCGGCCTCGTCGTCGAGGTGGGCCGCGTGGACCGCGATCACGTGGCCGTACTGGTTGAACACCGGGCTCCCGCTGTTGCCGCCGCGGGTGACGGCGTCGTGCTGGAGGAGCACCG
>JBDTXR010000377.1:0-9212 GCA_040006075.1 Byssovorax sp.
GCGTCGAGCTTGGAGACCTGGAGCGCCGGCGGCGCGCTCGTGACGTGACGGATCGCCGAGAGCTCGGGGATCAGCGCGCGCAGCGCGTCTTCCATCTCCTTCGCGTCGGTCGGGCGCGCGTCGGGAGATTTCTCGATCGCCTTCAAAATAAGCGCTTCCAGGCCCGGGTGGATGCCCGGGGTGATCGCGCTCGGCCGCTCGGGCGTGGCGGTGATGTGGAGCATCGCCGTCTCGAAGGGGAGCTCGGCCAGGAAGGGGACCTTGCCGGTGACCAGGTGGTAGAGGAGAACGCCGCACGCGTAGAGATCGCTGCGCGCGTCGATGGTCCCGCCGCGGCTCTGCTCGGGCGACATGTACTCGGGCGTGCCGACGATGGTGCCCATCATCGTCAGCGCGGAGCGGCCGAGGCTGCTCGGCGGCGCGGCGTCGGGATCGGGTGGATCGGTGCTGAGGCGCTTCGGATCGGGCTCCAGGATCTTGGCGATGCCGAAGTCCAGGACCTTGACGCGATCGAGCCCGGAGTCGTCGGTGCTCCGGGCGATCATGATGTTCTCCGGCTTGAGATCGCGGTGCACGATCCCCTGCTGGTGGGCCGCAGAGAGCACGCTGAGCACGTCGGCCATGATCCGCGCGGCGCGCACCTCGGGCAGGCGCTTCTCGTGGTGGAGGATCAGCGCGAGCTCGGCGCCGCTGAGCAGCTCCATCGCGATGTACGGCATCCCGTCTTCCACGCCGTAGTCGATGATCTGCACCGAGCACGGGTGGTTGAGGCGCGCCGCCGACTTGGCCTCGCGGCGGAAGCGCTTCACGAACTTTTCGTCGCGGGCGAGATCCGCGTTCATGATCTTGATCGCCAGCTCGGTCGGCTCGGCCTCCTGCGTCCCGCGGTACACCGTGGCCATCCCGCCCTCGCCGAGGAGCGCGGTAATGTGAAAGCGGGAGGCCAGGGTGCGGCCGATGATCGGGAGGTCGAGGCTCATCTGGAGCGGACGGTTGGGGTCTTCGCGCGGAGGTTACCCCGGAGGAGGGCACGGGCGGCGCGCTAATTCTCCGCGCAGCGCCGACGCAGCGAAGGTCAGGGGCCCTCGACGAGCTTCTTGGTGCCGATCTTCACATCGTCGCCGAGCGAGCTCCGCGTGCTGCCGTTGGTCGTGTAGTCGGCGTCGACCACGCCGTAGTAGATCGTGAGCTGACCCGCGCCGGCGGGGGGCGCCTGCCACGAGAAATGCCAGGTGGTGACGTCGGTCTTGGCGAGGCTCACGAGCGTGTGGCAATCGCCGCGGACCGTGGTCGAGCCCTTGACGATGGCGTCGGGGACCAGCGTCGGCACCGCGACGCAGTTGACCGAGCTCTTCGGCGGCGTCTCGTCCGACATGAAGATGCCCTGGGTCGTGCCCGATTGATCCTCGATCGTGAGCCCGAAGCCGTTGAAGTTGGTGCTCAGGCCCATGCCGAGGTGCTCGCCGACCATGGCCGTCGTGATCTGGTAGGTCGTCCCGGGCACGTACGAGTCGAGGCCGTTCTTCTTTCCGAAGGCCGGGCTCGCCACGATCGTGAAGTCGATCTTGCCCTGCTGCTGCTTGTCGTTGGTGTGGCAGTGAGCGCAGGTGATGCCCCAGTCGTGGTTCGATCCGGTGCCGTGGATGTCTCCGCCGGCCGCGAACGGGCCGTCGGCCGGCTCGTGCCACTCTCCCGCGTTGGAGAAGGCGTGAACGCCGGCAGAGATGGAGGTGAAGGCGACGACCGCGCCGGTGACACAGGCAAGCTTCCAGCTCTTCATGGTCATCTCCTCAGTTCGACCCCGGGTTGCAGCTCGCGAGCGTCGCGCCGTCGAGCCAGGCCTTCAGCGTCTTCTCCTCGGGATCGCCGGGGCGGAACAGGTGAACTCCGGTGTGGGCCTTGCCGCCGACGATCGGTTGCGCGAGGAGGTCCGAGGCGTCGGCCATGCCGGTGGGGATCGGCTTCCCCTGCGGATCGAGCTTGAAGCCGCGGGCAGAGTCGTAGTTACGCTGCCACTCCTTGGGGGAGTGAGGGGCCTTGCACGAGCAGGTGGTGGAGCCCACGCACTGATCGGCAGAGGCGTTCCCGGGGCAGGCCGGATCGACGGAGACGATGGTCCCGCCGGCGATCCGGAAGCGAGCGCGGGAGTAGATCCGGAGCTGACGGCCCTTCTCCTTGCCGTGGCAGCCGAGCATCGAGCATTTGCGATCGAAGATCGGCTCGACGTTGCACTTGAAGTAGTTGAGATCGAGCGCGGGCAGGGTCGCCGTCAGCACCGGCTTCATCGTCGTCGTACCGCAGCTGTTGACGTCGGTGCAGGTGCGGTCGGCCATGTCGCCGTTGCCGCCGGTGTCCCAGGGCGAGCACAGCCAGGCCTCGGTGCACATCGTGCCGCTGCCGCTGCTGGTCGTGGCGGGATCGCCGGTGGTCGTCGTCGGCTCACCGCTGGTCGTGGTGGTCGGGCTGCCCGTGGTGGTTGTGGTGAGCGAGCCGCCGCCGTGCCCTCCCGTGCCCGTCGAGGCCGTATCGCCCCCTCCACCGCAGGCCATGGCCACGAACGAGAGCGCGCCACTGACGGCGACGGTGGTGAACAGAGAGATGAGTGCGCGGGACATCGCTACCTCCGGCAAAGAGCCAAGGAAACCCGGGCGGACGATCGCGCGCGCGAGCGTCGGCACAGGACGCGAACGATGAGAGCACGCGCACCGGGGGCGGGCCGAGTTTGTGGGGGATCAGCCGTGCGGCTCGGGCGTGGGGACGGGCTCGTGCGCCGGCTCGTGCTTGGGCTTCCAGATCCGGTCCTTGATCCGCGCCGAGACCACGTAGAACGCGGGGACGACGAGCAAGCTCAGCACGGTGGAGACGGTGAGCCCGCCGAGCACGACGGCGGCCATCGGGCTCCGGGTCTCGGTCCCGGGGCCGATGCCGAGGACCGGCGGGACAGCCGCCATCATCGTGGCGATCGTGGTCATGAGGATGGGCCTTAGCCGCAGCGGACCGGCCTTTCTCATGGCCTCCAGGGCTCCCAGCCCCTCGTGCTCTTTGACCTGATCGGCGTACTCGACCAGCAGGATCGAGTTCTTCTTGACGATGCCCATCAGGAGGAGAACGCCGATCATGCTGAAGACATTGAGGGTCTTCCCGGAGATGAGCAGGCCTATCGCCGCGCCCGAGAGGGCCAGCGGGAGGATGGTGAGCACGGTGATCGGGCTCAGGAACGAGTTGAACTGGCTCGCGAGCACCATGTACGCCACGAGGATGCCAATCGCGAGCGCGAAGAAGAGGCCGCCTGTGGTCTCGGCGAGCTGCGAGGCCTGGCCGCTGGCGACGGTGCGGTAGCCAAAGGGCAGCTCGGCCGAGAGCTCGGTCACCTTGGCCATGGCCTCGGCCTGCGAGTGGCCCGGAGCGACGTTGGCGGAGATGCCAATGGCCCGCTCGCGATCGAGGCGGCTTATCGACTGGAGCACCGCCGTCTCGCTCTGGGTCACCACGAGCGAGAGCGGGATGCTCTCGCCGGTCTGGGTGCGGATGTGGATCGCGCCGAGATCCTCGGGGCGCGCGCGCTGCTTGGCGAGGAGCCGCATCCGCATGTCGATCCGGCGCCCGTCGGTGGCGAACTTGCCGACGGTGTTGCCGCCGACGAGCGCGCTGACGGTGTTCGCCAGATCGCTGACCGAGACGCCGAGCTCGGTCGCGCGGCGACGATCGGGGACGATCTGCACCTCGGGCGCGCCGATCTGGTAGTCGGTGCTCACGTCGGTCGCGACGCCGCTCGCCTCAAGCGAGGCCCGGAGCGAGGCCGAGGCCTTCACCAGCGTGTCCCAGTCGGAGCCGCGCACCGTGAAGTCGATCGGCGAGCCCTTCTGCACGCCGAAGCCCTGGGTCGACGGATCCTGGATCGAGGCGCGGATCCCGGCGATGGTCTGGAGCTCCTTGCGAAGCAGGGGGATCAGCGCCTGCGCCGTGAGCTTGCGCTCCTTGGGATCGACGAACGTGAGCGTGATCGATCCCGACGAGCCCTGGAGCGTGGTGAGCACGCGGGCGACCTCGGGGTGGGCCTTGAGCAGGTTCTCCGCCTTCTGGATCAGCGGGGCCGCGGCGCTGACGCTGGTGCCGGTCTCGGTCTGGATCCGGACGTTGAGGCGGCTCTGATCCTGCGGCGGGACGAACTCGGTCGGGAGCCCGGGGACGATGGCCGCGGAGGCGCCGAGCAGCACGCCCGCCGCGAGCAGCACCTTGAGCGGGTGGGTGAGCGCGAGCGAGAGGAGGCGCGCGTAGGCGGCCTCGAGCTTGACGAAGGCCCGATCGACGGCCTTGCCGACGGCGCTGCGGCCCTCGCGCGAGGTGTCGAGGATCTGCGCGCAGCGCGCGGGCGCGAGGGTGATGGCCTCGAAGTAGGAGAGCATCACCGCGACCGAGAGGGTGATCCCGAACTGGAAGAAGAAGCGGCCGATGACCCCGCCCATGAAGATCACCGGGAGGAAGATCGCCACCACGGCGAGCGTGGCCGCGAGCGCGGCGAAGGTGATCTCCTTGGTGCCGTCGGACGCGGCCGCCACCCGCGATTTTCCCATCTCCGCGTGCCGGTAGATGTTCTCCATGACCATGACCGCGTCGTCGACGACGAGGCCGACCGCGAGCGAGAGGCCGAGCAGCGTGAACGTGTTGAGGGTGAAGCCGAGGAAGTAGACCACCGCGACGGTGCCGAGCAGCGACATCGGGATCGCCAGGACGACGTTGAGCGTGCTCGAGAGCGAGCCGAGGAAGAGCCAGCACACCGCCGCGGTGAGCACGAGAGCGAGGCCGAGCTCGAGCTCGATCTCGTGGACCGACTCCTCGATGAAGGTGGTGGTGTCGAAGAGGACCTCGGCCTTCATGCCCTCGGGCAGCGTGGCCTGGATCTCGGCGACCTTGGCGCGCACCGCGGTCGCGACGGCGACGGCGTTGGTGCCGCGCTGCTTGAGCACGCCCAGGGCTTGCAGCGGGATCCCGTCGAGGCGCGCGAGCGAGGTCACGTCCTCGAAGCCGTCCTCCACGAGCGCGACGTCTTCGAGGTACACCGGCGTGCCGTTGACGCGTCGGACGACGAGCTTGCGCAGCGCCGCGAGATCGATGGCCTCGCCGAGGAGGCGGACGTTGAGCTGGCGTCCGCCCGACTCGAGCTGGCCGCCGGGGACCTCGACGTGCTCCTTGTTGATGGCGCTGATGATGTCGCTGGCGACGACGCCCTTCTCGGAGAGACGGCTGGAATCGAGCCAGATCCGGATGTTGCGATCGAGGTAGCCGTTGAGGGTGATCTGCCCGACGCCGGCCACCGTTTGCAGCTTGTCCTGCACCTGGTAGCGCGCGACGTCGGAGAGGAGCTGGCGCGAGAACGGGCCCGAGACGCCGACGGTGAGGATCGGCGTATCGTCGGGGTTCGACTTCGACACGGTGGCCGCCGGCACGTCGCGCGCGAGCTGCCGCTGCGCCTGCGCGACGCGCGCCTGCACGTCCTGGAGCGCGAGATCGACGTTGCGCGAGATGTCGAACGTGACCGTGACGCGGGCCGATCCGGTGCGCGCGTTCGAGGCGACCTGCTGCACGCCTTCCACCTGCGCGAGCGCCTGCTCGAGCGGCTCGAGCAGCTCGCGCTCGACGGCGGAGGGCGCGGCGCCGGGCCAGTTGAGGCTCACCGACACGGTGGGGTAGTCGACGTCGGGGTACTGGCTGATGCCGATGCGCGAGACGGCCAGGATCCCGAAGAGGATCGTCGAGGCCATCATCATCCAGGCGAAGACGGGGTTCTTGATCGAGACGTCGGTGATGTTCACGGCGACGCTCCCGCGCCGGGCGCCGGCGCGCCGTCTTCGGCCTTTTTCTTGCGGTGGGGCGCGGATCCGTCGGGCGCCGCGTCGCCGGGATCGGCCGTGGGGATCGGCGGCGGCGCGCCTCCGTCGGTGGCGGCGACGATCGAGCTCGGCTTCGCGGGCGAGGCCTTCACCTTCGCGCCTTCGCTCAGCGCCTCGGCGCCGAGCACCACCAGCTTGTCGCCGGCGGCGAGGCCCGATCGCACCTCGATCCAGCCGTCTTTCGTGCTCATTCCCAGGGTGAGCAGGTGCTCGTGGGCCACGTCGCCGTCGATCACGTAGGCGACGTAGCCGTGATCGGTGGCGCGCGCCGCGGTGCGGGGGATCATCGGCGCGTCGCGCGTCGCGCCGAGGTTCATGGTCACGTCGCAGAACGAGCCGGGGCGGAGCCAGTACTTGTGATCGTCGTCGGTGACCTCGGCGGTGATCCCGATCATGTGGGTCGCCGCGTCGGCCGATCCGCCGACGAGGGTGACCTTGGCGGTGTAGGTGCGCTGGGTCTCGCGCATGGTGAACGAGGCCATCGCGCCGGGCTTGATCCGCGGCGCTTCGGAGGGCTCGACCACGAAGCGGAGCAGCATCGGATCGCTGCGGAGGAGCGTGGCCATCACGTAGCCGGCCTGCACGTACTGCCCGGTCTCGACCGTGCGCGTCTGGATCACGCCCTCCATCGGCGCGCGGATCCCCGAGTCGCGGAGGTTGAGCTGCGCGGTCCGCATCGCCGCCACGGCGACCTCGCGATCGGCCTTGGCGGTCAGGGTCTTCGTGCGGTACGTGGCGAGCTCTTCGCCGGGGATCAGGCCGGGGTTCTTGTCGCTCGCGCCCTCGCGGCGGGCCACCATCGCCTCGTTGTCCTTGAGCGCGGCGTCGGCCTTGTCGACGGCGGCCTGCGCGCTGCTCACGAGCAGGCGGAAGCGCTCCGAGTCGATGATCACCAGGGTGTCGCCCTTCTTCACCTGCTGGCCCTCGGAGAAGGCCACGCGGTCGACGACGCCGGCCACGCGCGCGGTGACCTGCACCCGCTCGAAGGCGTCGATGTTGCCCGGCGAGCTCACGACGTAGTCGACGCGCTTGGCCTCGACCGGCATCACCTCGACGGCGTACGCGAGGCCCGAACCCTTGCCTTTGCCGCTCTTGCCGCTCGCGGCCGGCGCGGCGTCGCTCGTCGATTTCCCTTTGCACGCCGCTCCGAGCGGCAAGCACAGCGCCAGGATCCAGAGCGCGCGGTTCAAGGTGTGCCTCCGTTCTTGCCGGTGTCGATCGGCGCGGGCGGCGGCGGCCCCGGGGCGGCCTTGGCGGCGGCCGCCGAGGGATCGAGCTCGTCGCCCACGGGGCCGAGGCCCAGCGCCTCGCGCAGATCGAGGTAGGCCTGCTGCATCGCGAGCTTGGCGGTGGCGCGGTTGACCTCGGCGTCGAAGCGCTTGCCGTTGGCGTCGGAGACCTCGATCGCCCGCGCCAGGCCTTGCTGGTAGAGGATCTCGGTCTCGCGGGTGTTGCGCTGCGCCGCGGTCACGGCCTCGTCGGAGATCCGGTACGACTCGCGCGCGGCCTTGAGCGCGGCCAGCGCGATGCCCACGTCGGTGGCGATCGATCGGCGGAGCTGCTTCTCGTCGAGCGCCTGGCTCTCGGCCTGCGCGACGCGCGTCTTGCGATCGGCGTAGCGCACGCCGGCGTCGTAGATGCTCCAGCTCAGCGTGAGCTGGAGCGTCTCGTCGAAGGCCGGATCCGGGGCGATCGGCGCGAGCGTGGTGTGGATCTGCGCGCTCGCTCCGAGGGTCGGCGCCAGGCGGTAGAGCGGCTCCTTCGCGGACTCGCGCAGCGCCTCGGTCTTCTCGTGCGCGGAGCGGACGTCGGCGCGGCGATCCTCGGCGCTCTGCACCACGTCCTCGGCGTGGAGCGGGCTGTGCTCGGCCGTCTTGTTCACCCGATCGGGCACCGTCAGCCCGCCGGTTATCGGCTTGCCGACCAGGAACCCGAGCTGCAAATAGGCCTTCGCCAGGCTGCCTTGCGCCTGCGCGACCTCCCGCGTCGCGCTGGTGGTCTCGATGATCGCCCGCGTGACGTCGTTGGTGCTCGCGAGCCCGGCCTGCGCGCGCGCGTCGGCGGTGGCCTGGCTCTCCCGGGCGCGATCGAGCCGCCCCTTCGCGGCCTCGAGCAGCCGCTCGCTGGTGAGCGCGAGCAGGAACGCGTGCGCCGTATCGAAGGCCACGCCGCGGCGATCTTGCACCGCGCCCCAGCGCTCGGACTCGAGCTGGTGGCGCGCTTGCGCGTAGAGCGGGAACGCCGGGAGGTTGAGCAGAGGCTGGCTCAGGGTGAGGTTGCCGCTGCCCGCGAGGATCCGGCCGTTGCGATCGGGGATCGACTTCATGGTGCCCGTGCTGCCGGCGACCAGGGTGGGCAGGAAGGCCGCGCGCGCTCGCTCGAGCTGCCCTTGCGCGGCCTCGACGCGGAGCGGCGCCTTGAGGGCGCGCTCGTTGTTCGCCAGCGCGAGGCTCACGGCGTCGTCGAGGCCGAGCGCGTCGTCGGCGCGCGCGGCCCGAGGCCAGAGCAGGAGGCCGAACGAGAGTGCGCAAACCAACCTTCGAACTGCCATTCGAGCGTCTCCTCGTCCCCGGTCATATCCCGATATCATCGAATCGAGTCGGAGCGCCAACTGCGCGATCCGTGCTCTTCGGGGCTCTGTCGCGGGGGAAGACACCTGTCTGGAATCGAGACACCCACCTGTCTCGATCTCGTGCAGACTTCAAGCGATCTCGATCGAGGCGCCGAGCGGGAGTCGGCGCCGGAGCGAGTGAAGCGTCAGGCCTTGGGAGGGCGGTTGTAGATGACGGCGAGGTGATCGTGCCCGTCCTCGGCCCGCGAGGTGAACATCTTGGTGTTGCCCGATTTCGCCAGCTTCTCGAAGTCGGCGGCGGAGATCGTCACCTCGTGAGCGTGCCCGGCTATCCCTTGCACGTCGTATTTCTTCTCGGCCTTTGCGGCGAGGTCCGCGGCGGTGACCACCAGCTCGTGCTCGTCTTTGCCGCTGAACTCGGTGGTGACCACGCTCACCCACTCCGGAGGATCGACGGCCGGAGCGCATTTGACCAGGATCCGGTGCGCGTGCTGGTGATCGATCGAGCTCTTGGTCCGCAGGCTCTTCCCCGCGAGGAGGGCAGTCAGGTCTTCCGGTTTGAGGGTGACGGCGTGGGGGTGTCCGGAGCTCCCGGCGATATCGTAGGTCTTCTCGACTCCGGCCTTCACGTCGGCAAAGGGCACCACCAGCACATGGCCGTGGTTCTTGCCAATCTTGCCGATCACCCGAGAGAACGTGTACTTCGGCGCCTCGGTCGCGGGCGGCGTCGTCGCGGGATCGGGGGCCGC
>JBDTXR010000378.1:0-9204 GCA_040006075.1 Byssovorax sp.
GGCGCGGCGCCGGGGAGGAGCCGGATGTCGTCGATGTTCCACGAGCTGACGACGAAGGAGCCGCTGGCCACGGCGTAGCCGAAGCGGATCCGCACCCCGGCCTTGTTGAGCGCGCTCGCCGGCATCGTGTACTGGATCTTGGTCCAGCTCGCGTCGGTGATCCCGGGGGCCGGGCCGGAGGTGAAGACGTTGATCCACGTCGCGCCGTCGAAGACGTCGACGTAGTTGGTCATGAACGGGGTCTGATCGCTGTTGAGCCAGCGATAGAACTCCAGCGTCGTCGGCGTGGTGATCCCGGTGAGGTCGATGGGCGCGCTGGTCATGTACACCGGAGCTGCGGTGGCCGTGGTCGGGAGGTTGCCGCCGATGACCACGCCGGCCACGCCGTTGTCGAGCGTCGGGGTGTGGTCGGCCGCGGGATCCGGGTTGCCGTAGAACTGCCCGGAAGAGGCCGTGGCAGACCCGATTGCCCAGTTGGCCCCGAGCGTCCAGCCGGCGGCGTTGCCGGCGAACGGCTCGGTGTAATAGACCACGGACGCGTGCTGACAGCCGAGCTGCGGGCTGCACGAGTCGGTGGTGCAGACGCTGCTATCGTCGCAGCTGATCGGCGTGTGCTGCGCGCCGAGGATCACGTCGCAGACGTCGGTGGTGCAAGCGTTGTTGTCGGTGGGATCGATCGTGGTGTGAGCGCACCCGCTCGCCGGGTTGCACGAGTCGGCGGTGCAGGCGTTGCTGTCGTTGCAGTCGAGCGGCTTGTGCGAGACGCCGAGCACCTTGTCGCACGCGTCGACGGTGCAGGCGTTATTGTCGTCGAGGGCGACGGCGACGTGGCTGACGCCGGCGTTCTTGTCGCAGCTATCGACCGTGCAAGCGTCGTTGTCGTCGAGGTTGACCGGCGCGTGGACGATGCCAGTCGCCTGGTTGCAGGAGTCGGCGGTGCAGGCGTCGCCGTCATCGACGCTGATCAGGATATGGCTGGTCCCCGTGGCCGGATCGCAGGCGTCGGCGGTGCACGCGTTGCCGTCGTCGAGCGTCACCGGAGCGTGCTTCACCCCCGCGATTTGATCGCAGGAGTCGATCGTGCATTTGTTGCCGTCGTCGATCGCCACCGAAACGTGGGTGACGCCGTTGACCGGATCGCAGGCGTCGACGGTGCAGGCGTTGCCGTCGTCGACGGCCACGGGCGTGTGGGTCACCCCGGCGGCCTTGTCGCAGGCGTCGGTGGTGCACTTGTTCTTGTCGTCGACGTCGACGGGCAGGTGCACGACGCCCAGGGCTGGATCGCACATGTCGGCCGTGCACGCATTGCCGTCGTCGACCTTCACGGCGGCGTGGGCGCAGGCGCCGGCGGTGCAGGTGTCGTCGGTGCACGCGTCCTGGTCGTCGCACGACTTCGCGTCGGCGCAGCCCGCCGCGCCGCCGGTCCCGCCGGCGCTCGCGGTGGAGCCCGTCGTCGCGGCGGAGGTGACGCCCGGCGCTCCGCCGGTGCTCGTCGTGGCCGCGCCCCCGGCGCCCGAGCCGCCCACGCCCTGCGTGCTGCCGGTGCTCCCGCAGCCCGCCGCCGCTGCGCCGATCACCAGCGCGGTTGCAAGCGTGGCTCGATGAGCTCGATCAAACGTAATCGCCATTCCGTCCTCCTGCGCGACTCAGAGCATCAGAGTATCGGCGCGGACCGCGCGCGACAATGCCTTCGTCACGTCAAAGCATCGTTTGACGGGGGTTGTCGCCTTGCTCCGTGCGGAACGCGAGATACGGCAGCACGAAATCGCCGCCGGCGCGCGCCGCCGCGATCAGGCCGGTGAGCCTGGCGGGACCGATGAACGTGTGAAGGGGAGAAAAGCAGCCGCCGAGCTCGGGAGCCCGGCGGCCGCGATGCGGTGGGAAGGCGTTACTTGCAGTCCACGCCGGTCGGGATGTGACAGACCGAGTTCGTCTCGCCGACGCACGTGGCGTCCCACGAATTGCTACAGCAGAACGAGTCGACCTCGCAGATCTTCTTCACGCACGGGTCCTGGGTCTTCACCAGGGCCACGCCGGCCACGCAGTAGCTGTGCGGCGCGTTGCAGGTGAAGTTGGTCGGCGCGAGCGCCGTCGGGCAGATCCCCGGGTTCTTGGCCTCGCTGACGCAGATGCTGTCCCACGTGTTGCTGCAGCAGAACGAGTCGGCCGCGCAGACCTTGGTCGCGCAGTCGTCGCCGACGCCCCACGAGCAGGCGGCCGCGTTGAGCGCGACGTCGGCGAGGCACTCCGAGTGCGCGCAGCAGTTGGCGACCGCGGTGTGGGTGATCGCGCCCGTCGCCGGGTTGCACGAGTCCGTGGTGCAGCCGTTGGAGTCGGTCGTGACGATCGGGGTGTGGCTCACGCCCGTCTGGGGGTTGCACGCGTCGGTGGTGCAGGCGTTGTTGTCGTTGGTCGGCACCGGGGTGTGGGTCACGCCGGCGACGGGATCGCAGGCGTCGGTGGTGCAGACGTTGTTGTCGTTGATGACCACCGGGGTGTGGCTGACGCCGTTGACCGGATCGCACGCGTCGGTGGTGCAGGCGTTGCTGTCGTTGACCGGCACCGGGGTGTGGCTGACGCCGGTGACGGCGTCGCAGGCGTCGGTCGTGCAGACGTTGCTGTCGTCGATGACGACCGGGGTGAAGATGCAGCCGACCGCCGTGTTGCACGAGTCGGTGGTGCACACCGTGCTGTCGTCGCAGACAACCGGGGTGTGGGTCACGCCGAACATCGGGTCGCAGGCGTCCGTGGTGCACGCGTTGGCGTCGTCGAGGACCACGGGCAGGTGGCTGACGCCGCTGACCTTATCGCAGCTATCGATCGTGCAAGCGTTGTTGTCGTCGACGGGGACCGGCATGTGGACGACGCCGTTCACCGGGCTGCACGCGTCGAGGGTGCACGCGTCGCTGTCGTCCACGCTCACCGCCGTGTGGGTGATGCCGCTCATCGGATCGCAGGCGTCGGTGGTGCAAAGGTTGTTGTCGTCGACGGCGACCGGCACGTGCTTTACGCCCGTGACCTTGTCGCACGAGTCGGTGGTGCACTTGTCGTTGTCGTCGATGATCGTCGGCAGGTGGCTGACGCCGTTGACCGGATCGCACGCGTCGGTGGTGCAGGCGTTGGCGTCGTCGACGACGATCGGAGCGTGGGTCACGCCCGTCATCGGATCGCAGGCGTCGGTGGTGCACTTGTCCTTGTCGTCGACGGCGACCGGCATGTGGACGACGGTGCCCGTCGTCGGGTCGCACATGTCCATCGTGCACTTGTTCTTGTCGTCAACCTCCTTCGGCGCGTGCGAGCAGGTCCCTGCCGTGCACGTGTCGTCGGTGCAGGGATCGTGGTCATCGCACGACGCCGCGTCCTTGCAGCCGACGGACCCGCCCGCGCCTCCCGCTCCGCCGGCGCTCATGGTCGAGCCCGAAGCCGTGGTGTTGATGGGGGTCCCGCCTGCGCCGGCACCACCCGAGCCGCCTGCGCCCTGCGTCGTGGTGGAGCCGCCGCCCCCGCAACCGACGACGAGCGCCCCGAGCACCAGCGCCGATGCCAGCACAGTGCGGGGTGATAGAATTCGATTAAGACTGAGTACCATTCCGTCCTCCTACGCCAATGGAGCCTCGAGACTATCGGGACGGGCCGCCCTCGCCAATTCCTTCGTCACGCGGCAATCGTCGGGCGGAGCCCACTCCGTCCAGTCGCGCCCCCGCCAGGTGGCAAGAGTCGGCAAGGCTCGGCGCAACTCGCGACGCGCTGGCACAGACGTGAGATCGCCGACGTCGCGAGTCGATGAAGAAATATGTCATCCCCGGCTGCACCTGGGCTCGCGGTCCGATCGCGGCGTTTGCGCGTGCGGCCGACGCCCACCTCGCGGTACAAGCGTGGTCCCGACGTGCACGGATCGAGCGACCGGCAGGACAGAGCGGTGAGATCCTCGCGCAGCGACGGGCGCGCGCGGCGAAGCCACGCGGCGATCGCGATCGCGCTCGGCCTCGTGCTCTTCGGGCGGGCGCTCCCGGCCCGCGCCGACGACGCTCCCGCTGCGCCGGCGCCGGCAATCGCCGAGGCGCCCGCTCCTGCGGAGAGCGCCCCCACCCTGCGCGATCTCTCGGCCGCGCCGTCCGCATACGCCCACCTCGTGGGCACGCTCCAGCTCGGCAAGGGGCTGCGGTTCAACAACCCCTATCGCCTCGCGACCCAGCTCGGGGCCACCGCCGAGTCGGTCTCGCTCACGTCGACGTACCTCGATCTGGGCGGCGCCATCGCGTTCGGGCCGCCGAATGGCCTCGAGCACGGCGTCGCGCTTCACCTCTCGTTCGCGCTCGGCGGCGTCGCGCAGGCGGTGCTGACGCCCACGTATTTCGCGGCGTACCGCGGCCCGCATCGCTTCCTCGCCTACGGGCGGCTCGGCCCGGCCATCGTCCTCACGCCCGATCCCACAATCGGAGGCGAGCTCGCCGCCGGCTTCGGGTGGTTCTTCACGGCCCGCCTCGCCGTGGCAGGCGAGCTCGTCGGCGACCTGTTCTACGGCGCGGGGACCCCGACCAACGGGATCACCACCTACCCGATCTTCTCCGGGCAGCTCGGCCTGCTCGTCGACTACGAGATCCTCCCGTGAGCCATGATGCGCCGCGCCATCGTCCCTCCCGCGCAGACGTGATCCGTCTCGGGATCGCCGTTCTTTTTTTCACCGCGGCGCCCACGGCGGGCGATATCGGGGGCTGCGGGCAGGCCGAGAACGATCTCGATCCCGCGAAGTTCTTCGCCACCAAGCACACCGTGGACTGCGATCAGTGCACGGCCTGCGGCCTCACCACGGCAGCGTGCGGCGTGGCCTGCGCGCCGGGCCTGCTGATCAAGGACTTTCCGCCGGGGTGCGTGCCGCTCGAGCACGACGGCGAGGTCTGCGTCGACGCGCTCGCCGCGGCCGGGTGCGGCGACTACGCGCATTACATGGCCGACCAGGGCTCGACCATCCCGACCGAGTGCAACTTCTGCCCGCCGCAGGCCGACGCCGGCGTGTCCGACGCGGAGGCCGAGTGAGGTCGATAGTTGCGGCCGCAACCATTCTCGTCGCGACGACGGGCTGCGCGAAAAGCGGCGTCCTCGCGGCGCCCGACGACTACACGGCGTACCGCGAGACCCGCATCGCCCCCACGCTCGACGGGCGCATCGCCGCGGCCGGCCGCTACCTTCAGGGCTTTCCCGACGGCGCGTTCGAGCCCGAGGTGCGCGCCTGGTTCGACCGCGCCGAGCCGGTGTACTTCGCCGGCAAAGAGGGGACGATCAGCGGCCTCCACGAGTACGCGAAGGCCCTTCCGAGCGGCCCCCACCACGTGCTCGCCACCAAGGAGGTGGGCCGGCTCGAGGCCGCCCGCGATCGCCACGACCTCGCCAGCGCCGACGACGTGACCGCCGACGTCGACCGCGCCACGGCCGATCGCGCCGCGGTCCGCGCCGAGCTCACCGCGTGGATCGAGCGCTTCCTCGACGCGTCGCTGTGGGACGCTCCGCTCAGCCACGCGAAGACCGCGCTCATCGTCCCGTGGAGCCTCTCGCTGCCGAGCCCGACCTGCGCGCTGCTCGAGCCGGTTGGAGCCAGAGCGCCGGGCGAGGGCCTCGCGCCGCCGCCGCGCGCCGCGCGTCGCTGCGCGAAGCTGCTCTCCCTCCCGTACTCGGTCGTGGTCGACGGCGCGGCCGAGGCGCGCGAGGCGACCCTGGAAATCACGGTATTTCAGGACGCCGACGGCCGCCCCGTCGAGGCGCGGATCGGCGGTCCGGATCTGTTCCTGCGGGTGGAAGAGACGTTCACCATCCGCGCCCTCCCGCGGGGCGAGCCCGAGCCGCGGATCGCCGCGATGGCCCGCGCGGCCGAGCTGGTGCGCGGCGCGTTCGTGAAGGCGGTGCCGGCAGGCTCGCAGTGCAAGCGCCCGCCGGCGGCGCCGGTGTTCCTCGATCTCGCGTGCGCCGGACTCCATGTCTCGGTTCGCTCGGCCGTGCTCGAGGGCGAGGACGATCTGATCCTGATCCGCGCCGCCACCACGCCTTGAGAGTGCCAGTCTTCGCGCGCGGTCAGCCGCCGAGGTTGTAGGCTCCGCCCTTCTCCAGCGCTCGCTTCCAGGCCTCGCGCCCGTGCATCCGATCGAGGTACGCCGAGAGGTTCGGGTGCGCTTCGAGCTTGCCAAAGGCGCGCGCCACCTCGAAGACGAAGATCATCTGGACGTCGGCCCCGGTGAAGGCGTCGCCGAGCAGGAAAGGCCGCTCGCCCAGCACGCCGGCCAGGTAAGCGAGCTGATTGTCAATCTCGGCGTGGATGCGCTTGTGGAGCGGGGCGCCGGCCTCGCCCAGGCGCATCACGTAGAGGTGCATCATCAACGGCAGCATCCCCGAGCCCTCGGCGTAGTGGAGCAGCTCGATGTACGCGGGCCAGCCGTCCTGGTCTGCGGAGGGGCCGAGTCGGCCCTTGCCGTGGCGGGCGATCAGGTACTCGACGATCGCGCCCGACTCGGCGATCTTCACCGATCCGTCCTCCATCACCGGCGATTTGCCGAGCGGGTGAACCGCCTTGAGCTCCGGCGGGGCGAGCCGGGTCTTCTCGTTGCGCTGATAGTGGGTGAGCTCGTACGGCAGCTCCAGCTCTTCGAGGAGCCAGAGGATGCGCTGCGAGCGAGAGTCGTTGAGGTGATGGACACGGATCATGGCAGGGCTCCGGGGAGAGGGGACGCGACGCTAGCGCAGCCGGACCGGGACGGGCAGGCGAAGGCGGAGGGGAGCCAAAAATAGCCGCGGCCGCGGCCGCTTTCGCGTGGCCGTTCGCTGCTTCCGCTGCACTCCGCGGGGGAGCCGCGCTACGGTGCCGCGCAAGGAGACTCCCATGAAGCAACGACAGCTCGGCCCCGGCGGGCCCCAGGTGAGCGCGATCGGCCTCGGTGGCATGTACATGTCGATCACCGGGCGCCCCGACGAGGCCCAGTCGATCCGCGCGATCCACGCCGCGCTCGACGCCGGCGTCACCTTCCTCGACACGGCCGACGTGTACTGCCTCGACGACTCCGAGATTGGCCACAACGAGCGCTTGATCGGCAAGGCCCTCCGCGGCCGCAGCGAGACCGTCGTCGTCGCCACCAAGGGTGGCCTGGAGCGGCCCAAGGGCTCGTGGACGCGCAACGGGAGCCCCGAGCACCTCGCGCGGGCCTGCGAGGCGAGCCTGAAGGCGCTCGGCGTGGAGGCCCTGGATCTCTACCAGCTCCACGCGCCCGACTCCAAGGTGCCTTTCATCGACAGCGTCGGCGCGATTGCCCGCCTCCGCGAGGCCGGCAAGGTGCGCCGGGTCGGCCTCTCCAACGTCGACGCCCAGGAGATCGCCGAGGCCGCGCGGATCGTGCCGATCACCAGCGTGCAGAACCGCTGGAACCCGGGGCATCGCCACCCCGAGCAAGACGGGGTACTCGCCGCGTGCGAGGCCGCGGGGATCGCCTTCTTGCCCTATTCGCCCTTCGGCGGCGCGAGCGGCGCGAAATCCCTGGGATCGATGAAGGGCCTCGCCGCCGAGGCCGAGAAGCGCGGGGTCTCGTCGCACCGCCTGGTCCTCGCGTGGATGCTGGCGAAGAGCCCGGTGGTGATCCCGATCCCCGGCGTTCGCCGCGCCGAGACCGCGATGGACAGCGCCGCCGCGGCCGACATCGAGCTCTCGGCCGACGACGTCACCGCCGTTCAGGCCTCGTTCGGTAACTGACCCGGTCGGAGCCAGTTGTCGTCCGGATACCGACACGCCTCGTCGATCACGTGAATCGAGTAGGCGTGCCGGGATCGCGGCGAGCGGTTGGCTCCGCTCCAGTGCGGCAAGAGCCCGTGGAGCAGCACCATCGTGCCTCGCGGGACCTCGATCGGGGTCCAGGGGAGCGCGGGAGCCACCGCCGGGAGCGGCGCCTGGTCGACGTCGATCATCGTGGTCGTGTCGCCCCCGACGCGCGCAAACCGCTTGCGGAGAGGGCCAGTGTGCCCGCCGGGCAGCGCCCACAGACAGCCGTTGTCCAGGGTCGCCTCCTCCAGCGCGAACCACAGCCCGGTCACGCTCAGCGGCTCGGTGTAGAGGAAGGTCGCGTCCTGGTGACAGGCCACGTCGCCGCCGATGCGCGGGTTCTTGAAGATGTACATCGACTGGAGCTGCCGGGGCCGCGCGAGGCCGAGATCGGCGATCACCGCCTGGATCGCCGGGGAGCGCGAGAACGCGGCGAACACCGGATCGCGATCGTGGAGCGCGTGGCCGATCTTGTTGATCGAGAGCGCCTTTTCCTGGCGGAGCGCGCCGCCCGGGAGGAACGCTTCCTCTTCGAAGAAGAACCGGACATCGTCGCCCGAGCCGAGAAAATAAGCGTCGGACGTGCTGGTCTGATCCTTCGTCGAGAAGATCGACACCGTGGTCGGATCGAAGGCGTCGACCAGCGCGCGGGCGCGATCGGCGAGCTGCTCGCAGGTGGGCGCGTCGAGGAAGCCGGGGACGACCAGGAAGCCGTCCCGCGCGAACGCGGCGAGATCGTCGGCCGAGAGGCCGGGGGAGCGGGTCATCGCGGCCTTTTACTCTCGCGCGGGCTCCGGCGGTAGCCGATCTCGCCCGCGCTTCGGCTAGCATCCGCGCGTGCGCCTCCCCGGAGCCCTCGTCGCCGCCGCGATCCTCGCTGCCGCCTGCGGACCTGCCGTGGCTCCGCCGTCGTCGCTGCCGGAAGGCCCGCCTCGCGCCGCGGGAGAGCACCTCGTCGGGAGCAACATCGTCCGCGGCGACTACGCCGGATCCGACGCGTGCGCCCCGTGCCACGCGGCGATCTACGCGAGCTGGAAGGCCTCGCCGATGCGCCGGATGACGCGCCGGACCTCGGACACCGTGCCGCGCGCGCCCTTCGACGGCACCACCTTCCACTTCAAGGGCGACAGCGTCACGATGGAAGAGCACGGCGGGCGCCGCTACATGCGGGTGATCACGGCGAAGGCCGGCGAGTCGCTCTACCGGGTGACCAAGGTGATCGGCGGCCGCTATCGAGAGGACTTTGCCGGCTACGAGGTCGCCAGCACCGACGAGGGCGCGTCGCCGCTGGGCAATCCCCATCAGGAGTCGGTGCTCCCGGCCTCCTACCTGATCTTCGCCGGCAAATGGCGCTACAAGGGCTACTCGGTGATGGTCAAGGAGCGCCCGTACATCGAGAAGGGCGGCGC
>JBDTXR010000379.1:0-9184 GCA_040006075.1 Byssovorax sp.
CCGCCGCGCACGCCCGACACCGGCGGCTCGCTCGCGCCGGGCGGCGGCGCAAACGAGACTCCGAACGACGTGGCAAAGCACTCTCCCGGGAGCATCGAGGCGCGCGGCATCCGGGTCTGCGACTCGCGTCGACGCGTGGTCGAGCGGATCGCCACGCCGACCACGGCCTCGATTTCCCCCACCGTCGCGTCGGGATGCACCTTCACGACCATGGCGCGCACGTCGCGGGCGAGGGCGTCGATCTCCAGCGGATCGCGCGCATGGACGTGCTCCGGCATCACGATCGCCAGCGGCATCCGCGACGACACCAGCGTGGGCAAGAGCGGGAGCTCGCAGTCGCGGACCATGACGCCCAGGTGCGCGAGCGCTGTCCAGCAGCGCGCGAGGAGCGCGTCGGAGCAGCCGACGGCGAGCACGGTGGGAATGTGGACGGGCTTCTCGGTGGCCCGCTCGTTCACGTCGATCGACGGGTAGCGCATGGCCATGGTTATCGCCCCGCGGGTGATCGGCGGCGCGCGAAATCGGCGCGGAGGTCGGTCGGCGATTGTCCGACCTCGGACGACTTCAGAGCCCCGGGTGCAAATGCGGCTCGGCGCGGACACGCTGCGGGATCTCGGGGACGGCGGCCTTGCTCTCGAGGCGCCGAAGAACCCCGTTTGCCGGCTCCATTCCTCGACTACGCTCGCGGCGGCATGATCCGGCTCGAGCTCCTCGGCGCCCACACCCGCGTCCACGCGACGCTCTGCTTCGCTTGCCCGCAAGGCCCGGCGGGGTGCTGCGCGAGCCCGCCGGGCGTGGAGTGGTCGGACCTCGGCCGGATCGTCACCCTCGGCGGAGCCGCGTGGATCCTCGAGCAAATCACCGCCGGGAACCTCGTGCACGGCGCGCGGGCGCTCAACCTGCGACGACGCGAGGCCGACGCGCTGGGCCCGCGGCGCTGCGTGTTTCACCAGGGACAGGGCTGCACGATCCCCGCGGATCGGCGCGCGGCGACGTGCAATTTCTACGTGTGCGACGACGCCTTCGCGCGCGAGGACAAAAGCGCGGGCGACGCCACGGCGGGCCGCGAGGCGGTCGATCTGCTCATGGACACGCACGGGCGCTGGGATCTGGAGATCGCCGAGCGCGTCCAGGCACGCTTTCCCGGGGGCCTGCCGTGGGACATCACGCTGCTGGCATGGCTCGGCGAAGAGTACCTGAGGCTCTCGCGACGCGACCGCCGCAAGCTGCGCTCGCTCGCGCCGTGAGGGCCTGATCGAGGGTGCCAGTCGACCGCGTCGGCGCGCTGCGAGCGACGCCGGGCGACGCGATCCGCCCGTGGAGCGCCCACAAATCGCTGGCCAATCGGCGGAGCCCGCCCCTATGCTCCGGCCCGCGCGCGTGCCCCTCCGTGATCCTGATCCACCTCCGGTAAGTCCTATGGATACCCCCGCTGCGCCCGCGGCTCCGGCTCCCGCCGCGCCCGGGCAGCCAAGCGCAAAGCTCGTTCGCGTCGCCAGCATCGCCCTCGTGGCCATGGCCGGCGTCTTCCTCTTCGAGGCGGCTCTGGCGCGCTACCAGCTCCTCCCGCGCCTCGTGAAGGGGTCGTATTTCGTCGTCGGGGTCGTCCTGCTCGCCGGGCTCCGACTCCCCCGCTCCGCCCGGGTCAGCGCGGTCATCACCCTGCTCCCGGTGGTCGTCGGCATCTTCGCGGTGTCGGCGGTCCTCGAGGCCGGGCAGCCGCGCGACGGCACCGTGGCGGCCTCGCACGGGCGCGAGTTCGACACCCGCACCCGCTCCGAGGTCATCGACGGATTCCACAGCCAGGGCGCCGAGGCCTATCCCTCGGTCGGCCTCAAAGCGCTGATGCGCGGCGCCGAGATTGGCCGGCGCGTCTCCGGCCCCGAGGCGCTCATGCCCCATATCGAAGGGGTCCTCACGGCGCCCCTCGGAGGCATCGCCAACGTCACCACCGTGCTCTGCAACGAGAGCGGCACCTACGCCATCTACGAGAGCGACGAGCACGGCTTCTCCAACCCCAGAGGCACCTGGCAGAGCCCCACTCTCGATCTCGCCGCGCTGGGGGACTCGTTCACCCAGGGCGCGTGCGTCCCCGCCGAGCGCTCGATTCCAGCCCTCCTCCGCGAGCGGTACCCGGCCACGCTCAACCTCGGGATCTCGGGCGACGGCCCGCTGGCCGAGCTCGCGACCCTCACCGAGTACCTCCCCCCCTTCCGCCCGAAGATCGTGCTCTGGTTCTACTTCGACAACGATCTACCCGATCTCTCGGTCGAGAAGACCAGCCCGCTCCTGATGCGGTATCTCGAAGAGGGCTTCACCCAGGGGCTCCTCGCCAAGCAGGGTCCGATCGACGCGGCGATCAAGAAGACGGTCCGCCCCATGCTGCTCCACTCGCGCGGCTGGCCGGCGTCCCTCGACAAGATGGGCCTCTCGCGGGCCGGGAGCCCCCACTGGCTGCAAGATCTGGTGATGAACGAGCACCACTCGTCGGCGGCCGCCGTGCTCCGGCTCGACCGCATCGGCGCGGCCCTCGAGGCGCAGTCCACGCCTGCGCCCGCCGTCCCGGATCTCCCGCTCTTCCAGACCATCCTGGAAAAGGCGCGCGACCGGGTGGCCGCGTGGGGCGGCGAGCTCCGCTTCATCTACCTGCCTGATTTACCCTATCTCCTCGGTCGCCCTGGCCTGAAGGAGCATCCCCTGCGGAAGGGCGTGCTCGACGCCGTCTCCGCCGCTCACCTCCCCTTGCTCGATTTGCACCCGGTCTTCGCCGCGCTCCCGTCAATCAAGGACGTCATGTGGCACGCCGAGTCCCACCTCAACGAGGAGGGATATAAAATCGTCACGGCCAGGGTGCTCGCGGATCTCGACCGCAAGCCCTGACGGGGCCAACTCAGGCCTTGGTCTGGTTCTGCCCCCGGCGGCCCTGGGCAAACTCCACCGCGTAGCCATCGGGATCGAAGGCCGTCATCGACCGCTCCCACGGCTCGTCGTGTGGCGGCTCGTGGAAGACCACCCCGCTGGCCTTCAGCTCCTCGTAGAGCCCGTCGAGATCGTCGGTGCTGAATTCGACGTGGATCGCGCCCTTCTGCGCCGCAGTCGAGTCCTGGACGCCCGCTTTTCGCGCCTCGGCCACCGAGAGCAGGCCAATCGTGCCGCCGCCGATCCGGATCATCGCGAACGCCGGAGCCGCGTTGACCTCGATCTTCAAGCCGAGCTTCCCTCCGTAGAACGCGATCGAGCTGGCGACGCTCTCCACCGTCAGCGTGAGACCTTCGAATCGAAATCGCTCCGTCATGGCAGGCTCCTTTTCACACACTCACCACCTAACACCACCACAATCACCCCTCCTCCGCCCCCGCGACTCCCCACCTCCGCGCCAGCTCTCGGCACCGCGCGTTGTCGGTCACCGCGCCGAAGAATCGCGCTCTCGTCGCGCCTTTCAGCCGCTCTGCGCGGGCCGAGAGCCGCCTCCACGCCTCGGCGATGGCCTCTTTCGCGGCGTCGTGCTCGCCGCAGGCCTCCAGCGCTTCGGAGCAGGCGATCCCGATCAGCACCTCGAAGTCTTCAATGCTCTTGATCGCCGCCAGCAGCCCCGCGGCCTCTTTCGCGGCGATCAGCGCTTCTCCGGCTCTCCCCTGCGCTCTCACGGCCTCCGCGAGCGCGGCCAGCGCGCCGGCCCGCAGCGGCGCGGGGGACGCGGCGTTCTCGGCCACCGTGCGCGCTTCGGCCTCGGAGCCGGCGGCGTCGCCCATCGCCAGGAGGATCCGCGCCAGGTACACGCGCGACGCGCCTTCGAGCCGCGGATCGCCCCCCGCGCGGAACGCGGCGACCGCGCGCTCTTCGTCGACGCGCGCTTCGTCGAGGCGCCCGAGCGACGCGCGCACGCCGCCCAGGTTGTGGAGCGCGAGCGCCGCAACCGTGGTCAGGCCCATGCGCTCGGCGCCCGCGCCGGCGCGCAGGAGCGCCTCCTCGGCCTCCGGGAGGCGCCCGAGCGACGCGCGCACGAAGCCGAGGTTCGAGAGCGTGAGGCAGGCGTTGCGGAGATCGCCGATGCGCTCGAAGCTCGCCAGCGAAGCCTCGTGGTGGGCCAGCGCGGCCTCGAGATCGCCGTCCTGATCCGCGTGAACGGCGCGGAGCTGGTGGATGCGCGCCGTCACCGTGGGATCGAGCCCGGGCTCGCCGGCCGTCGCGGCGAGGCGATCGATCTCGGCGACGAGCGCCGTGGCCTCGTCGGTGTGGCCCGCGTAGGTGAGCTGCACCGCGGCGGGGACCAGGCACGCGATGCGTGGGCCGACGGTCTCGGGCGCGCCGACGGCGGCCAGCGCCTCGGCGGCCCAGAGGCTCACCAGATCGAAGCTACCGCGCCGACCGTTGGCGGCGATGGCCTCGCGCACCGCGTGAAACCAGGCTGATCCGCCGCTCGCGAGGTGCTCGGCGGCCTCGGCCGCGGCCGCCGTCGCCGACCCGAGCTCGCCTCGCCAGCGGTGGGCCTCGGCGCGGATCAGCGCCGCCGCGCCGCGCTCCTCGTCGCGCGCGCCGCAGTCGATGGCCCGCTCCGCGTGGCTCACCGCGCCCGCGAAATCGTTGCCTGCCAGGGCCTTTTCCGCGGCGCGGCCGTGGTAGCGCGCGGCCTGCGCCAGCTCGTCGCCGCGCTCGAAATGGAGCGCGAGGATCGCCGGATCGACGGCGCCCATGTGCTCGAGCCACGCGCCCGCGAGGCGGTGGCCGACGCGCTGATCGGCGTCCGGCACCATCGCGTACGCCGCCTCGCGGACCAGCGCGTGACGGAAGACGAGCTCGTCCTCGCCGGGGAAGCTCGCGTCCTTGCGGCGGGCGATCATCTCGCCGGTGCACAGCCGTTCGAGCGGCTCGCGCAGCGCTTCGGCCGGTTCGCCGAGCAGAGCCGCTACTCCACCGCTCCAGAAGATCGGCCCGAAGAGGCTCGCCGCGCGGAGGATCCGCTTGGCCTCGGGGCCGAGCGCGTCGAGGCGAGCCTGGACCATGCCGAGCACGGTGTCGGGGAGCGAGTCGCCCGAGCCGCAGGCGACCGCGCGGATCAGCTCTTCCATGAAGAACGCGTTGCCCTCGGCGCGGGCGACGATGCGCTGCACCGCGGCGGGATCGACGCTGTCGCCGAGCGCCGCGCGCACCAGCCGCTCGCTGGCCTTGGGCAGCAGCGGGCCGAGGCGGATCTCCTGCGCGTCGCGCCCGGCCCACAGCGTCGGGAAGCGCTCGTGGACCTCGGGGCGCGCGAGGGCGACCACGAAAAAAGGGCGCTCCGCCAGCGCGCGCAGCGCCGCGTCGAGGAAGCCCACCGAGGCCACGTCGCCCCAGTGGAGATCCTCGACGACCAGGATCACCGGCGCCGCGGCGCACTCGGCGTCGAGCCACTCGAGCCACGCGGCGCGCATGAGATCGCCCGTCAACATCGCGTCACGTCGTGGTACAGGCGCGCCCAGCTTGGCCGAGACGCCGGGCACGCCCGCGAGCTCGCCGATCAGCGCGAGGGCGGCGGGCGACACGCGCGGGCCGATCCGCGCGGCGAGCTTGTCGCGCTGGATCGCGGCCGGCTCGCCGTCGAGGATCCCCACGAAGCGACGGATCGCCGGCGCCAGGAGGCCGAACGCCGATCCCTCGGCCAGCGGGCTCCCGCGCCCGAGCAGCACCTCGGGCCGCGGCTCGGCGCGCACCAGCCGCGCGAGGAGCTCGTAGCGCAGGCGCGATTTCCCGACGCCGGGCGCGCCGAGGATCACCACGGCCCGCGCCACCGGCTCGCCGACGCACTCGGCGAAGAGCGCCTCCAGGTTGGCGAGCTCGCGATCGCGGCCCACGCACGGCGTCGGCTTTCCGACCAGCGTCCGCGGGGCCGGCGCCGCGGGGCGGAGGCCCAGGAGCGAGCGCGCGCCCGCGCTGCCCTCGATCAGGAAATGCTCGTCGAGCAGCGCCGCGGTGGCCTCGTCGACGTGGATCGGCCGCGCCTCGACGGCCGGATCGCCGTCGCCGTCGAGCTCGCCCGCGCCGCGCTCGAGCAGATCGCCGGTGAGGCCGGTGGTGCCCGAGAGCGCGCGCCCGGTGGCGATGAAGAGGCTCGCGCCCGGCACGCGCGCCGAGGCCAGGAGCGCGGCGCGGCCGGCGCGCACCGCCTCGTCGCCGTGGGTGCGATCGACGCCGAACACCGCGATCATCCGCCGCCCGAGCGTGGGGTGACACGAGGCGCCGTGCTGCTCGGCGATCGCCGCGAGCGCCATCCGCGCCGCGTCGCCCGGCGCGCTCGCGAAGAGCACCGTGACCACGCGCTGCTCGATCGACACCGACATCGCCAGCGCGACGCGGCTCGTGAGCGCGTCGCCGCCGCCCTCGATTTGCGGCCTCGGCCCTTCCCACGCGGGCACCGCGGCGATGGCGTCGGCGAGCTCGCGCGCGCTGGGGAACCGATCCGCCGCGGCCTTGCTCATCGCCCGGCGCACCAGCGCGTCGAGCTCGGGCGGCACCCCGGCGCAGGCGTCGCGCAGCCGCGGCGGATCCTGCAAAACGATCTTCGCGAGCACGGTGAAGAAGTCGTCGCCGGTGAACGGCCGCTTGCCGGCGATCAGCTCGAACAGCATCACCCCGAGCGAGAACTGATCGGCCTTCGCGGTGACCCGCTCCTCCCCGCGAGCCTGCTCCGGCGCCATGTAGAACGGCGTCCCCAGCGCCACTCCGTGCTGCGTCAGCGTGGCCTCGCCCGCCGCCCGCGCGATGCCGAGATCGATGAGCTTCACCCGGAGCGCGCCGTCGTCGTCGCCGACGAGGTACACGTTGGCCGGCTTCACGTCGCGATGGACGACGCCGGCCTCGTGGAGCGCGTGCAGCCCCAGCGCCGTCTGCCAGGCCACGTCGAGCGCCTCGGCCACGGTGAGCCGCTGCCGACGCTGCCGACGCGCCAGGTCCTCCCCTTCGAGCCACTCGACCACCAGGCAGGGCTGGAGCGTGGCGTCGACGCCGTGGGCAACGTAGCGAACCAGCCTGGAATCGTCGACGATCGAGAGCAGCCGCGCCTCGCGGCGGAAGCGATCGAGGGCCGCCGCGTCGTCGTGGATCGAGAGCAGCCGCTTCACCGCGACGGGGCGCCCGGTCTCGCGATCGGTGGCCTTGAAGACCTCCCCCGAGGCGCCGCGCCCGACCCGCGCTTCGATCACGAACCGGGACTCGATGGGAAAATCGTCGGACATCCGGGCCGCCGAGCATACGCGAGCTCGGCCCGGCGGCCCGCTCGCCCGTGCAGAAAAATCGGCGCGCCGATCGCGCGCCGAGTCCGCCGAGAGCGAGCCACCGCTGTCGGATTGGCACTCTCGTCAGCGGAAATGCGCCGACGCCCGGGTCAACGCGCCCCCCAACCGCAGCTCGATTGCCATTGACACGTAATTGTCCGCCGATTGCTCGCCCACCCACAACAGGCAATCAAGACTCCACGACGGCGGACACACGCGGGAAGAGCGCCTGTTGAAGAGGGCCTGATCCCGCGACGTCAAATCTCTGCACCTCCGGGGGCGCGCTCGGTTTATCCTGACCGGATGCGCTCCGCCCGCCTCCTCGGCCTCGCCCCCCTCGCCGGCCTGGCCCTCGCCTTCGCCTCCTGCAGCTCCGATCCCACCGTGCCGACGCCGGTGCCCGACGCCGGGCCGCCCGACGCCGGGCCGCCGTGCCCGTTCGACGCGGGCGCGCCGGAGGTCATCGCCGATCCGGTGATCCACACCCCGCGCTGGGCGTTCGAGCCGTGGATCTCCAAGGACATCTCCACCGGGCCGGACACCTACGCCTTCGTCAAGGGCTTCCGCGATCGCGACATCCCGATCGGCGCGGTGGTGCTCGATAGCCCCTGGGAGACCAACTACAACACCTTCATCCCGAACCCCACGCGCTACCCGGCGTTCGAGAAGATGGTGTCCGATTTACACACCGACAACATCAAGGTCGTCCTCTGGATCACCCAGCTCATCAACAACGTCTCCTACGATCTGGAGATGGGCGGCGACGGCTACACCATGCCCGCGCCGAAGTTCGAAGAGGGCCAGACCTGCGGCTACTTCGTGGAAGAAGGGTCGACTTACCCGTGGTGGAAGGGCCAGGGCTCGGCCATCGACTTCTTCAACCCCAGCGCCGTCACCTGGCTCCACTCCCAGCAGAACGCGGTGCTCGACATGGGCATCGACGGCTGGAAGCTCGATTTCGGCGACAGCTACGTTCGCGTCGATCCGGTGGGGACCTTCGCCGGCCCGGTGGCTCATCAGGCCTACTCCGAGGCCTATTATCGCGACTACTACGCCTACGGCGTTCACCGGCGGGGCCCCGATTTCGTCACCATGGTCCGCGCTTGGGACAAATCGTACGACTTCGAGGGTCGCTTCTTTGCCCGCAAAGAGCACGCGCCGGTGGCCTGGATGGGCGACAACCGCCGCGACTGGGTGGGTATCGTCGACGCCCTCGACGAGATGTTCCGCTCCGCCGCGGCGGGCTACGTCGTCGTCGGCTCGGACATCGGCGGCTACCTCGATCGCGACGACACCGATCTCACCGCGCCCAAGCTCCCCCTCGACGAGGTGGTGTTCGCGCGCTGGACGGCGCTCGGCGCGCTCTCGCCCTTCATGCAGCTCCACGGACGCGCCAACTCCACGCCGTGGGACTTCCCGCAGAAGACCGACGAGCTGGTCACCATCTATCGGTACTGGGCCAAGCTCCATCACGAGCTCGTCCCCTTCCTCTTCAGCCTCGCGGAAGAGGCCTATGCCAAGGGCCCTGGCCTGATGCGCCCGATCGGCGCCGAGAAGGCCTGGGCCGGCGACTACCGCTTCACCCTCGGCGACGCCTTCCTGGTCGCCCCGCTCCTCGACGCCACCGGCAAGCGGTCCATCCCCCTCCCCGCGGGACAGCGCTGGTACGACTGGTGGGCTCCCACGGCCGACGCGCTGATGGGCGGACAGACGCTCTCCGCCTACGACTCCACCGATCTCGCGCGGCTCCCGCTCTTCATCGCCGGCGGGGCCATCGTGCCTCTGAACGCCGACGACGACGCGCTCGGCCTCGGCAGCGCGGCCTCGAAGCAGGATCTCACCGTGCTGGTCTATCCCGACGCCAAGGCCTCCACCTTCGCGTTGCACGAGGAAGACAGCGTCGTGACCAAGATCGGCGCCTCGGCCTCGGGCGC
>JBDTXR010000380.1:0-9133 GCA_040006075.1 Byssovorax sp.
TCAATTACATGGCGCGCGAGATCAACTGCAAGATCGTCTACTACGGGCCCGGCCTCTGCGGGAAGACGACGAATCTTCAGTACATCTACGAGCGCACCAACCCGGACGCGAAGGGGAAGATGATCTCCCTCGCGACCGAGACGGACCGCACGCTCTTCTTCGATTTCCTCCCGCTCGCGCTCGGTGAGATCCGCGGCTTCAAGACGCGCTTTCACCTCTACACGGTGCCCGGTCAGGTCTTCTACGACGCCAGCCGCAAGCTGATCTTGAAGGGCGTCGACGGCGTGGTCTTCGTCGCCGACTCGCAGGTGGGCCGGATCGAGGCCAACCAGGAGTCGGTCGAGAACCTCCGCACCAACCTGGCCGAGCAAGGCTACTCGCTCGACAAGGTCCCGTACGTTGTCCAGTACAACAAGCGCGACTTGCCGGAGATCGCCACGGTCGAAGAGCTGCGCGAGCTGCTCAACCCGACCAACGTCCCCGACTTCGAAGGCGTCGCCCGCACCGGCGTCGGCGTCTTCGACACGCTGAAGGCCGTCGCCAAGCTCGTGCTAACCGAGCTGAAAAAAGGCGGCCCGTAGGCCAGCGACGAGCAGGAGCGATCCTGCTCGGTCGAGCGAAAGCGCACCTCGCGGCGAGGGTCCAAAAGGGCTCTCGCCGTCGTCGTTTCGAAACGCGAAAACCGCTCGAGGACGGGGCGCGAGGGCCCATCGTCGTGGAGCGGCTTGGCGTGAGGGCGGGCGCTTGGTCGCGCCCCGTGGAGCCTCAGCTACGCACGTAGATCCGGTTCCGGCGGTTGCGGTTCTTCGCCTTCATCTTGGCGCGGAGACGCTTGGTCTTCGTGCGGTTCGTCTTTCGCGGGTTCTTCGACAGCATCAGGAACATAAACCGGGCTCCGGTGGAAAGGGGCGCGGAGCCTACGAGATCCCTCCGGGAAGATCAACCGGCGCGAAAGCCCAGGCGCACCTGTCGTTTCGGGCTCTCGAACTCGTGGATGTCCTCGAGAGACTTCGGCTGTACCCTTACTTCGACGCGCTTCGTAAGCTGCCGCTACGTAACTAATCGAGCGGGCGTCCATGAAGAGCTTCCCCATCGACACGATGTCCGCCTCCGAACCCTTCATCATCAACCGGCCTCCGCCTGAAGGTGGCCGCTTCAGCGCGGGCATGACCATCGCCGGTCGCTACCGGCTCGAGCGCTACCTCGCGCGCGGCGGGATGGCCGAGGTCTGGGCCGCGCAGCACGAGGGCCTGCGATCCGAGGTGGCGATCAAGTTCGTCGACGAAAACCTCGCCGCCGACGCGACGACGGCGCCGTACGCGCTCGAGCGCTTCCGCTTCGAGGCGCAGATCTCCGCGAAGATCTCGGCGAAGACCCGCCACGTCGTCGCGGTCCACGACGCGGGCGAGAACCACGGCGTGCCCTACCTGGTGATGGAGCTCGTCAACGGGCACACGCTCGAGGACGAGGTCGAGCGCGGCGGAGCGATCGCCATCGCCCGGTGCTCGGCGATCCTCGATCAGGCGGCCGACGCGCTCGAGGCGGCGCACGCGCTCGGCATCGTTCACCGCGACATCAAGCCCTCCAACATCATGCTCGTCGACGAGCCGGACGGGACGCTGCTCGTGAAGGTGGCCGACTTCGGCGTGGCGAAATCGCTGCGATCGGATCTGGCGCTCGATCGGCCGCGCGAGACGGCGGTGGGCGAGCTCGTCGGATCGCCGGCGTTCATGAGCCCCGAGCAGATCGTCGGCGACGCGACCGTCGACGCGCGCAGCGACGTGTGGTCGCTCGGGGTCGTCACCTACGAGGCGGTGACCGGCGCCGCGTGCTTCGAAGGGGCCAACGTCCCGCAGCTGATGATGTCGATCGGCAAGGGGATTTACCGGCCCGCGTCCGAGGTGCGCGCCGATCTGCCGCGCGGGATCGACGCCTTCTTCGCGCGCGCGCTCGCGCCCAAGGCGCGCGATCGCTTCGCCTCGGCGTCGGAGCTGGCCGCGGCGTTCCGCGCGCTCACGGCGCCGTCGACGCGATCGAGCCGCGGCGTCGTCATCGGCGCGATCGCGGTGATCACCGCGATCGCGTGCCTGGGGCTCTTCGCCCTGCTGCGGTCGCTCGAGAGCGTGAAGCCCGCGCCGATCGCCGCGCTCGCCAGCGGGGCGATCACCGCGCCGTCCGCCGACGTTCCCCCGCTGATCGCGCCGACGTCGACGCTGGCCGACGCGCCCACGTCGAGCGCCTCGACCCCGTCGCGCGTGACCTCGACCTCGCCGCGCGTGAAAGCCACCGCGAGCGCGGCTCCACTGTTGCCGACGGCCGCGCCGGCCATCACCACCGCGCCTGTGGCGGTCCCACCGCCGACGGTGGACCCGCCGCGGCCCAAGAAGAAGATCGATCCCAGTGAGATCCAGTAACCGCGCCGCGCTGTTGTTCGCCGCAGTCCTGCTCGCCTCCGCCCCCGCGCAGGCCGATAACGAGGACTCGGCGACGTTCTTCGCGCAGGGCCGTCAGCGCCGCGCAGCAGGGGATTGCGTGGGGGCGATCACCGCGTTTCGTCGAGCGCTCGAGGTCAAGCCCGACGGGCTCGGCGCGCTCCGCAACGTGGCCGAGTGCGAGGAGCAGCTCGGCCAGTTCGCCTCGGCGCGCAACGACTGGTGGAACCTGCGCCGGGCCGTGCTCCAGAGCAACGATCCGAAGTACCAGACCTGGGACAAGGACGCGGAGAGCGCGTATGCGCGGCTCGCGGACAAGGTCGCGCGGATCACGGTGCACATCAGCGGCGAGTCGCTCGAGCGCGTGCGGGTGACCATGGACGGCAAGCCGCTCGATCCCCGCCTCTTCGACGTGGAGCTCGAGCGCGATCTCGGGCTGCACACCATCGAGGGGGCCTATGGCGGGGCCGCGCCGGTGGTCGAGAAGCGCGCGCTCAAGACGGGCGCGACCGAGAAAGTGACGCTGGTGATCCCCGCGCCCAAGCCCACCGACGCGCCGCCGGGCGGGCTCCCGCCGGTGGTCACGCCGCTGGTGGTGACGCCGCCGGCTGCCGACAACGTCAACCTGCGCCGCGCCGGCATCGTCGCGCTCGGCGTCGGCGGCCTCGGCGTGGCGGGCACGGTGGTGGCCATCGTGGTCCGCGGATCGGCGCTCTCCACCGTCGAGGCGAGCTGCAAGGCGGGCCCACACTGCAACGCCACGCAAGACGTCGCCGACGCCAACAGCCGCGGCAAGACGTTCTCGCTCCTGGCCAACATCTTCGGCGGCGTGGGGATCGCCGGGATCGGCGCGGGCGTGGCGATGATCCTCGTGAGCCGCCCGTCGAGCACGCCGCGGGTACCCGACGCGCCGGCGAAGGTCGACGCCGGAATCTCTCCACTGCCCGGCGGGAGTCAGCTCTGGGCCAAGGTGAGGTTCTGATGATGAAGCGAAATCGGAGAGTGATGATCGGTGGAGGCGTCGTCGCGATCGTCGCGACGATCGCCTCGTGCAGCTTCCCCACCTACGACATCACGGTGACGGGAGGCAGCGCCGACGCGACCACCGCGGCGACGGGATCGAGCGGATCGGCCGGCGGATCCGGGGGCGCGAGCGCGACGGCGTCGAGCGGATCGGGCGGCGCGAGCGCGTCGAGCGGCACGTCGGCGAGCACAAGCAGCACGAGCACGAGCACGAGCGCGAGCACGACCAGCAGCAGCGCGAGCACCAGCGCCACCACCGGCTCGGGGCCGTGCAGCACCGACGCCGACGGCGACACGTACATCTCGGCGAAATGCCCGGGTGGAAACGACTGCGCTGACGGCGACGCGCTCGCCAACCCGAAGGGCGACTTTCACACGTTCCCGATCACCAACCCGCCTCCGGGAACGCTCCCGTTCGACTTCAATTGCAGCGGATCCGAAGAGGCTGAGACGCCGAAGCTGACCTGTGGCGGTGACTGCTCGAGCGTGGGTTTCAACAGCGTCGTGGCCTGCGGAGCGTCGGCGCCGCTCGGCAAGTGCGCCGGGATAGCCCCGCTCTGTGGCTTCATGGAGATCTCCCCGGCGGTGTCGAAGACGCAGCGCTGCAAGTAGGTCGATTCGCGTTAGACTCGGCGGCTCGTGCGCCGAGCGCTCTGCCTCGTCGCCTCGAAGCACAAGATCGCCCATGCTGGCCGCCCTTCAGCCCGGAACGCTGTTTCACGGTCGTTATCGTGTCGTCAGCTGCATCAACAAGGGCGGCATGGGCGCGGTGTACGAGGTCGCCGACGAGACCACCGCCGCGGCGCGCGCGCTCAAGGTGATGCTCCCGTCGATCGTCGAGGACGCCGGCCTGCGCGATCGCTTCGCCCGCGAGGCCACGGTGACCGGCGGCGTCGAGAGCGATCACCTGGTGCGGGTCCTCGACGCCGGGGTCGATGCGGCCACCGCGATGCCGTTCCTGGTGATGGATCTGCTCCGCGGCGAGGATCTCCACGTCGTGCTCAAGCGACGCGGCGGGCTCCCGCCGGGCGAGGTCGTGACCTACCTCCAGCAGACGGCGGCCGGGCTCGACAAGACCCACGCGGCCGGCGTCGTTCATCGCGATCTCAAGCCGGCGAACCTCCTGCTCACCCGCCGCGACGACGGGTCGGCGTGCGTCAAGATCCTCGACTTCGGCGTGGCCAAGCTCGTCGCGCAGAGCCGCGACGCCGGCCAGACGATGCCGCTCGGCACGCCGCTCTACATGGCGCCCGAGCAGGTCCGCGGCGACGGTACCATCGGCCCACCGGCCGACATCTACGCGCTCGGGCTCATCGCCTACACGCTGCTCGTGGGCGAGCCGTACTGGAACGAGGAGCGGCTCGCGAGCGAGTCGCTCTTCCCGCTGCTCACCAAGATCGCCGTCGGCGCTCTGGAGCCCGCGAGCGCGCGGGCCTTGCGCCGCCGCGCGATCACGCTGCCCGCGGGGTTCGACGCGTGGTTCCGCGTCGCGGTGGCGATCGCGCCGGAGGCTCGCTTCGATCGCGCGTCGACGGCGATCACCGCGCTCGCGGCGATCGTCGCGGGGACGTCGCCGCCGGAGAGCACCACCCGCGCCGTCACCCACGATTCGCTGCGTCCCGCGGCGATCCGCAGCGTCTGGCCGCGAGCGCTCGGCGCGCTCGTGATCGTCCTCGCGGGCGCGGTGGTCGCCGCGTCGCTGGTGCATGGGCGGGCGACGCCGAGCCCCGCCGGCGAGGCTCCGACCGTCGCGGCGAGCGCGCCCGCGGCGCCGATCACCTCGTCGCCCACGGCGCCGCCCGCTCCCTCCGCGACGAGCTCCGCGCCCGCGATCACGCCGTCGCTCACGAGCAAGGCTCGCCATCCACCCCCGGCAGCGACGGCCTCGGCGAGGCCGCCCGAGGCTCGGACCATCTTCTGAGAAGGCGCGCATGAAGCGATCATTTCCCTTCCTCTCGACCGCGGCGCTGCTCCTCGCGTCGACGCTGTACGCGCCGCCGAGCCTCGCGCAGCCGAGCGACGCGCGGGCGCTCGCCGCGGCGCACACGCTGCACGAGCAGGCCGTGAAGGCCCTCGACGCGAAGGACTTCGCGGTCGCCTGCCCCAAGCTCGAAGAGGTGGTCCGCCTCATCCCCGAGGGGCTCGGCGCGCGGCTCTCGCTCGCCGAGTGCTACGAGGGCGCCGATCGCCTCGCGAGCGCGTGGACCACCTACCTCGTCGTCGAGAACGCCGCGGCGCAGGCGCACCAGATCGATCGGCAAAAGAAGGCCCACGAGCGCGCGGCCGCGCTCCAGCCGCGGCTCGCGCACCTCACGCTCGTGGTGCCGGCCACGGTGCGCGCGCTCCACGATCTCCAGGTCCGCGGCGACGGCGTCGTGATGGGCCCGGCGCAGTGGGAGGTCGCGCTGCCGGTCGACAAAGGCGTCCACGTCTTCTCGGCGATCGCGCGCGGAGAAAAGGCCTGGGAGAAGGGCGTCTCGGTCCCGCAAGACGGCGTGGAGATCACCGCGTTCCTCGAGGATCCACCCTCCGCTTTTCAGCCGATCGCCACCGCGGCGCGCGCGCCCGATCCCGTGGCGCCGCCCCCGCCGTCGCCTGCGCCGCCCTCGACCGCGATGCGCACCGCGGGCCTCGTGATCGGGGCGATCGGGCTCGTCGGCGTGGGCGTCGGCAGCGGCGCCGGCCTCCGCGCGATCGCCGCCAAGAGCGCCAGCGGCGCGCACTGCCACGCGGGCGATCGCTGCGACGCGACGGGGATCGATCTCCGCGCCCAGAGCCTGACCGCGGGCACCTGGTCGACGGCGATGTTCGTGGCCGGCGGCGTTGCCCTCGCGGCGGGCGTGACCCTCGTCGTGCTCGCGCCGAGCGCGCCGCGAGCGCCGGACGTGAAGGCGGCGATCGGACCGGGGACCGTCGCCCTCACGGGGAGCTTTTGAAACGATGAGATCGCCTTCATTCCTCGGCCTGTGCGCGCTCGTGATCGCCGGCGTCGCGATCGGCTGCAACGCCATCCTCGGGACCACGCCGGGGATCCTCGACGGCGCGGGCGGGTCCGGCGGAGCGTCGTCGAGCGCGAGCAGCAGCGCCGGAGCGACGGGGGGTCACGGGGGCGGATCGAGCGCGAGCAGTGCGTCGAGCGCGAGCAGCGCCGACGCGGCGAGCAGCAGCGCGGCGTCGAGCAGCAGCGACGCGTCGAGCAGCAGCGCCGCCGCGAGCAGCAGCAGCTCCGGCGGGTGCACCGCGGACGCGGACGGCGACACGTTCATCTCGGCGAATTGCCCGGGCGGGAACGACTGCGCCGACGAGGACGCGCTCGCCCATCCGCAGGGCAATTTTCAATCGTCCCCGATCAAGAATGTGCCCGCGGGCACGCTCCCGTTCGACTTCAACTGCGACGGGGTCGAGGAGGCCGAGACGCCCAAGATCACGTGCGGCGCCGACTGTATGAGCCAGGGCTTCCAGAACCTCGTGGCGTGCGGCGCTTCGGCGACGCTGGGAAAGTGCGGCGGCATCACGCCAACGTGCACCTTCCAGGCTCTCGTCCCGGCCAGCATGAAGACGCAGCGCTGCAAGTAGGGCGATCCGCGCTAGGCTTGCGCTCGCGTGCGCCGAGCCTCCACTCTCCTTCCTCGCCTCCTCGCCGCGGCGGTCCTCGGGCTCGGCGCCGTGTCCTGCGGGGCGAGCCTCCAGGCCGTGTACGAGGGCGACGTGCGCTTCGAGCACTGCATGGCGCTCGACGCGCGCCCCGACGTGAAGCCCACGATCCGCCGTACCTGCTGGGACGAGTGGCGGAAGTTCTACACCTTCGGCCAGACCCGCGATCGCACCGAGTACGCCGCGCTCCGCGTGCGCCAGCTCAGCGTCGCGAGCGATTTCGACGAGGGCGACGCCCAGCTCGCGAAGGCCTCGGGCCCCTCGGTGGTCGAGCCCACCAGCGCCCTCGCGCCGCCGCCGCGCCTCATCGCCGCCGTCGACGCCGGCGCGGCCGACGCGCTCCCCGACGCGCCCGTGGACGCCGAGGTCGACGCGGCCCCGCCCGCCGCCGCCTGCGCTTCGCCGTGCGAGCAAGCGTGGACCTTCTGCAAGACCGAGTGCAAGACCGCCCCCTGCGAGAAGGCCTGCTCCGCGAAGTACAAGCGCTGCATGAAGCGCTGCTTTTAGCGCGGCTCGGGGCGGCGCGGGCCTTGACGGTGATCGCGGCGCGAGGCACAGCCGGGCCATGTCTCCGAGCGCACCCCCGGGCCGTCGTGCTGCGGACTCCGCGCCGGCGTCGGCCGCGGCGCCTGCGCCTTCGTCCGACGGCGGAGCGCCGCGCATCCAGAAGCCGCGTCGCGCTGCGCCCGAAGGCGCGGTGCGGCCCACGCGGGCCGAGGTCAACCTCGCGCACCTGCGGCACAACCTCCGGGTCCTCGAGCGATCGATGGGCGGCGGCGTCGCGCCCGGCGCGGCGAGCCCCACGCGGATCTGGGGCGTGCTCAAGGCCGATGGCTACGGCCACGGCGCGCCCGCGGCGGCGCGGACGCTGGAGCGCGCGGGGATCACCGGCCTCTGCGTCGCTCTGCTCGAAGAGGCGATCGAGCTGCGCGACGCGGGCATTCACGTGCCGATCCTGGTCATGGGCGGCTACTACGGGAGCCGCCTCGACGGCCTCGAAGAGATCCTCGAGAACGATCTGCTCCCGGTGGTCTACGACGCCGGGCAGATCGAGCGCATCGCCGCGTTCGCGCGGGCGCAGGGGCATTCTCGCGTTTCGGTGCACCTCAAGGTCGACACCGGCATGGGCCGCCTCGGCGCCTCGCCCGCCGATCTCGAGGCCGTGTTCGAGGCGCTCACGCTCCACCGCGAGGTCCACCTCGACGGCCTGATGACCCACTTCGCCTGCGCCGACGCCGAGGAGCTCGGCGTCACCCACGCGCAGCTCCGCGCCTTTCGCGCCATCGAGAAGCGCGCCGTGGCGCACGGCCTCGTCCCGCGGGTCCGCCACGCCGCGAACAGCGCCGCGATGATCCGCCTGCCCGAGGCGCGATTCGACGTGGTTCGCCCCGGGATCGCCCTCTTCGGCGTCTCCCCGCTCGACGCGGCGGCCTCCGAGGTCGGAGGCTACCCCGAGCTCAAGCCGGTGATGCGCGTCCGCACCGAGATTGTCGCTCTCCGATCGATCCCCACCGGACACCGCATTGGCTATGGCCACACCTGGCAAGCCGAGCGGCCCAGCGTGATTGCCACGGTCCCGATTGGCTATGCCGACGGGCTCAGTCGGCTGCTCTCCAATCGAGGCCACATGCTCGCGCGCGGCCGGCGGGCTCCGATCGCTGGCACGGTGTCGATGGATATGACCATGATCGACGTCACCGACATCCCCGGTGCCAGGCTCGGTGACGAGGTTGTCGTCCTCGGAGCGCAGGAGGGCCCGCTGGGGAAGGAGGTCATTGGAGCTGCGGAGATCGCCGCCCACATGGGCTCGATCCCCTGGGAGGTGCTGACCAGCATCTCGCGACGCGTCCCCCGCTTCTACCGCGAGCCTTAGGAGCCTGGTGCTTTTCGCCGATCTGGGCGCGTGGGCGTCGTTGTCGTCGTCACCGTACTTGCGTACGGCTCCTCCTCCGCCTAGCCCACGCACCCAGCTCGACGAAAATCACCGACGGCTCCGTGGCTGGTGTCGTTCGACACCAGCCACC
>JBDTXR010000381.1:0-9107 GCA_040006075.1 Byssovorax sp.
TCTTCATGGCCAACGCCGGCGGCGCCTGGGACAACGCGAAGAAGCTGGTCGAGGTCGAGCTCAAGGAGAAGGGCACCGAGCTGCACAACGCGTGCGTCGTCGGTGACACCGTCGGCGATCCCTTCAAGGACACGTCGTCGGTCGCCATGAACCCGATCATCAAGTTCACCACGCTCTTCGGCCTCCTCGCCGTCGAGCTGGCGATCGAGCTCGAGGCCTCCACGCGCATCGCGCTGACGGCGATCTTCTTCGTCCTCTCCGTGGTCTTCGTCTGGCGCTCGTTCTACTCGATGCGGATCAAGCAAGACGAGAAGGGCGCCCTCAAGCCCGCCGCCGTCAAGGCCGCGTAAGCCGCACTCTCACGCTTCGCATCCGGGCCTATCGCCCGAGACGGCGCGCCGGCACTCTGCCTGCGCGCCGTCGCTATTCTCCCACTCGACTCGACTCGACTCGATCCGATCCGCGGAGCCCACCATGAATCACGGCGATTTCGATCCGGACTACGTGTTCTCGCATCACTCGGCGACGCCCGAGAAGCTCGCGACGTACGAGGCGATTCACGCCGGCGCCAAGCAGTTTGCGCAGGTGATCCTCGATCGCGTGCCGGACTGCGACGACCGCGTGGCCGTGCTCCAGCTCCTGCGCGAGGCGTCGATGCTGGCGTGCTCGGCGGTGTCACTCGACGGGCGGCTGAAGTAGCGGCGGCGGGGCGACGCCGGCGCTGATCTCGATCTCGCCGGCGACCACCGCGGCGTCGGTGTCGCCGCCGGGGCTCTCGACGCGCTGGTAGGCGACGCGCCAGGCGATGGCGCGGCCGCGCGCGAGCGGGCCGAGATCGAGATCGACGGCGCGCGGCGCGTCGCCGACGCGGTCGTCGGCCGCGAGCTCTTTGCGCACCGCCGCGCCGTCGCGCACGATCCGGAACCGCCGCGCGAGGTGGGCGCGCGCGTCGGCCACCACCTCGAGATCGCCGCCGAGGGCCTCGGCGCTCACCTCGAGCCGGCGGAAGAGATCGCCGGTGGGGACGCAGTGGCCCACGGTCGCCGGGGAGAGGACGATGTGCACCCTCGTTGACGAGGTGCGCGTCGCGTTGACGACGAGCGACGAGCGCACCAGCGCCTGGTCGCCGCCGCCGACGAACGCGTGGCTGCGGTGGCCGTCGGCCGCGGCGGTGGGCATGTGGCACCCGGCGCACGACGCCGCCGACCCCTTCGCGCGCGCCGCCGAGAAGCGCGCGTGCTCGCTCGCGGTCGACTGCATCAGCTCGCGTCGACCCGACCGCGCGCCGCTCGGGAACGCGAACTCGTGGCAGCTCGCGCAGGCCACGGCGGGGGCCGCATGGGCGCGCTCGCCGTGGCAGGCGACGCACCCGATCCCGTGCTCGCGCGCCGCGCGGACCGGCCCGTGGCAGTCGACGCAGAAGGCCTGTGGCTCGGCCGCGAGCGCCCGCTGGAACATCGGATCGACGAACGCGCCGCGGTGCTGCGAGCCGCGCCACTCGCGCGCTTCGGCGGCGTGGCAGCGCGCGCACGCCGCGTCCTCGACGACGATCCCGCCGGGGACGATCGGCGCCGCGAGCGGCTCGGGCCGCCCCGCCCCGCTCGCGGCGACGAGGGCGGCGACGAGCGGGGCCCCGAGCGCGGCGCGCCTCATTTCTTCGGCGTTCCGGTCGCCAGATCCCAGCGCACCTGGCGGACCTCCTGCGCCGGCTTGCCGCAGAGGATCTGCGCGCGCGCCGAGGGGATCTTCGCGCTGATCGCCTCGACGAGCCGCTGGCCCGCGGCGAACGTCGGCGCGAACCCGACCAGGTAGCGCCGCCCGAGATCGAGCGTCTCGGCGAAGCGGATCCCCGCGAGATCGGTGCGGCCCTTCAGCGCGTCGCGCGTGGCCGGGAAGTCGTAGTCGGGCGGCGCGACGCGGCTGAGCCGATAGAGCACCACGAAGGTCTGGGCGCACGACGGCGTCGCCGGGGTGATCAGCGACGACTTCGGCGCGGTCGACCCCGCGGCCGCGATCGGCGCTCCGCGGCTCGGCGACGTGCGCAGCACGGTGAGCTTGCCGTTCGCGCCTCCCGGTCCGTACGTGGTCACGAAGGCCAACAGATCGTCCCTGGTGCGCCACGCGAGCTGCACCGGCTGCGGCGGGCCCTCGGCGTTCGGGGCGCGCGCGATCTCGGGCAGCGCGAGCTCGGTGAAGCTCCCGTCGTCTTCGCGGCGGCAGATCGCGCCGTCGAGCGCCGCGAAGATCCGGCCCTCGGGATCGAACGAGACGAAATCGACCTTCTTGCCGATCGGCGTGAGCCGCTCGATCGCGCCGCTGCCGCCGATCGCGGCGCGGAACAGGCCGGTCTGCGTCTTCCAGTACACGGAGCTGCCGCGTCGCAGGAGCAGCCCCATCGACGCCCGCGGTGACGGCGCGCCCGACTCCTCGACGCTGAACGAGTTGAGCTCGTCGCCCGGGCCGCCCATCGGCGTGAACGTCGCGCCGTCCCAGCGGGCGAGATAGCCCTCGCTCCTGGCCTTCCGATCGCCGGTGCTGCTCGGCAGGTTCACCGCGACGTAGGCTTCGCGGGCCGAGACCGCGACGATCGCGGCCTCGCCGAAGGCGTACGTCGTCGGCTCCACCATGCTGGGATCCTTGCTGAAGCCGCGCCAGGTGCGCGCCGACGCGGGCAGCGGGACCGTGGTGCCCTCGCTCGCGCCGGGGGCGACCACCTCGACGACGAGCGCGTCGTCGGGTCGCGATTCGCCCTCGAAAACATGGCGTTTCGCGCCGACCAGGAACACCGCGCCGTCGTCGCTCGCGGCGAGGGCGATCGGCTCCTGCACGTCGCGCCAGCGCGGCGGCTTCGCTCGCGCCGCGCGCTCCACGCGGAGCACGGGAGGCTTCGCCCAGTCCTGAACCCAGAGCGTGCCGCCTTGCCAGGCGGTCTCCCAGAGCTCGCCGTCGCGCTCCAGCGCGAGCTGGTACTCGGGCGAGAGCTTCGGGCCCTTCGCGGGCGGGATCGACGCCCAGCGATCGCCCTTCCACTGGAAATCGCGGCTCGAAACGTCGCGCGACATCGCCGACGCGTGGAGCACCGCGGCGCCCGGCCAGGTGCCCTCGAGCGACGTGGTGAAGAACCAGGTGACGTCGACCTTGGTGTTGAAGAACGTCACGCTGCTCGATCGCCCGCGCGAGAGCTCGGGCGCCTCGCGCAGGTGATCGCCCTCGACCACGTAGCGCGTAGGCGCGGAGCTCATCGGATCGATCTCGATCGTCGTCAGCCCCGGGATCTGGTGGATCGCGAAGCTCCCGGTGTCGGCGACGAGGGCGATCGAGAACGGGCTCTCGCGCTTCATCGGCGGCGCGACGGCCGCGGCGATGGGCGTCGGCGCCGAGGCCGAGGCGGCGGGCGCCGTCGAGGTCGGTGGGCGCGGCGCGGGGTGTCCCTCGGTTGCGGCGCCCTCCGGCGGCGCGGCCCCGCAGCCCACGCCGAGGGTCGCGAAGAGCACGAGAGAGCAGGAGAGGGAGGCTCGGAGACGAGGGTTCATCCGCGCGCGACGATACCCCGACGGCGGCGGCGCGGGTGGCCGAGCCACGCGCAGATAGCTCTCAACCCGGGATCCGCGCGTGATATCTTTGGAGATCATGATGCGGTCTCGGTCAAAGCACCTTCGGGGTCAGGGAGTCCTGAAGACCGCGCCGGGGCGGGCGCGATGGGGCGTGGCGCTGGTCGCGCTGGTCGCGGCGTGCGGCTCGTCGGGGACCACGCTGTCGTCGTCGTCGGGCACCACCGGCGCCGCGACGACGGGCGGCGAAGCCAGCAGCGGAGGCACCGGCGGAGGCGGCGGCAGCGGGGTCACCGTGGCTCCGGCGGTCACGATCGGGTGGCACGACTTGAGCGCAAAGCTCGGCCTCGCGGGCCTCGAATCGCGCTGCGCCACGGTCTCGCTGGCTGACCTCGACGGCGACGGCGCGCCGGATCTCGTGCTCCCCGACACCGGGGAGGTCCGCTTGTACCGCAACGACGGCGCCGGGCATTTCGCGCTGTGGTCGACGGTGCCAGTCCCCAAGATTGCCCCCCTCGAGACCATCTGCGCGACGGCCATCGCCGATCTCGACGGCGACGGCCGCCGCGACGTCGTCGTGGGCCTCGATCACAACGCGCTCTCGACCGGCGTCGCCGTGCTCTTCAACGACGGCGCGGGCGCCTTCACCGCGGTCGAGGCCGAGCTCCCGCAGACTGGCCTCGAGTTCATGTCCGGGGTCACGCCCGGCCTCAGCATCTTCTCGATCGCCGTCGCGCAGGCCGCCGGACACCCCACGATGATCCTCGTCGGCAACAACGTCGACGGCGCCGCGGGGATGGTCGACATGGCCACCTGCACCTACGACGAGCGGGCGATCAACGTCGAGTGCACCACGCCGATCCTCGCGCCGAGCTCCACGGCGTTCCGCGTGCCCACCGGGATGAGGACGCTCGAGCCGGTGACCGACGCGGTCCTCACCACGAAGGGCAACGCGCAGGCCTTCGGCGCCTCCGACTTCGACGGCGACGGCGACGACGATCTCCTGGTCGCGGTCGACTTCCTCCCGCAGCGCGCGCTCCGATCGCAGGGCGCGACCTTCACCAACGCCTCGACCGCCTGGGGTATCGATCACTTCGGGCACGGCATGGGCGTGGCGCTGGGCGACATCGACGACGACGGCGTGACCGACGCGGTGATCTCCACCCTGGGCGGCTTCCTCGATTTCAAGGGGCACGGCGCGGCGGGCTTCGAGCTCCGCGATACCGTATCTCCCTACGAGACGCGGCGGCGCAGCATCTGGCCCTTCTCCACGCTCTTCGTCGATCTCGACAACAACGGTCACCTCGATCTCCTGGCCATCAACGAGTTTGCCAGCACCAAGCCCGATCCGCTCCAGTGGATGCTCCAGCTCGGCGGCCCGGCGGACTACCTCGGCGCGTTCAACACGGTGATCTACAAGGACTCGGACACCGAGTACCGCGAGGCCCACGTCCCGTACGCGGCGCAGCTCAGCGGCCATGGGCGGGGCCGGAGCGTGGCTGTCGCCGACCTCGACGGCGACGGTCACCTGGAGCTGGCGATGCTGCTGGTCCGCGCCTCGGACAAGACCAAGACCGATCTCGTGGTCGGTCAGCTCTCCGGCGGCACGCTCGGACACGGCCTCACGGTCCGCCTCGACGCCCGCGCCGGGCAGGGGACGCGCGTCACCCTGACCTGCGGTGGAAGGAAGCAGATGCGCGAGATCTACGGCGCCGAGGGCATGGGCGCCGCCGCGCGGACCGACGCTCATTTCGGCTGCGGCGCCGCCACGACGTACGAGGCGCTGCGCGTCGAGCCGCGGGGCCACGAGGCGATCGATCTCCCCGGCGGCCAGCTCGATACCGCGGTGTTCGTGAAGGTGCCTTGAAAGGTAGCGAGTCGACGAGGAGCAATCAGCCCTTGCGCTGAGCCTGGATCCGGCGCTCCCTCACCAGGCCCACGGCTTGCCAGCGTAGTCGAGAAATTCGCCGCTGCTCTTCGACGAGAGCCCGTCGAGCTGCGCGAGAATTCCCGACGCCGAGGTGGTCACGTCGACCGGCGCGCCGCTGCCGCCCATGTCGGTCTTGACCCAGCCCGGGTTGATGACGGCCACGCTGATCCCCTCGGACCTCAGGTCGACGGCCATGCTCCGAGAGCCCATGTTGAGGCCGGCCTTCGACATCCGGTAGCCGTAGGCGCCGCCCGAGGTGTTGTCCTCGATTGACCCCATTCCGCTCGTCACGTGGAGCACCTTCTTCTCCTTGCCCTTCCGGAGCTGCGGGAGCAGAGCGCCGGTGACGCGCAGGGGGCCGAGAGCGTTGATTGAATACGTACTCAGGGCATCGGCGGTGTCCAGATCGGCGAGGCTGGTCATGGCGCCCATGACGCCGGCGTTGTTGATCAGCGCGTCGACGGCGCCGGTCACCTTCGCGGCGAAGGCCCGCACGCTCGCGTCGTCGCCGACGTCGCACGCCAGCACCGTCAGCTCGCGCGAGCTCGACGCGAGGGCTTGAAGCTCTCTCGCGTCGTGAGGATGGCGGGCGGCGGCGACGACGGTATCGCCCCGCTTCAGGCACTGTCGGACGAGCTCGAGGCCGATCCCGCGGTTGGCTCCGGTGATGACGATTCGCATCGGCAGGGGATACCGCGGCGCCTCGGGGGCGGCCAGCGAGATCGCTATCCGGCGGGTTGTCCGCGGTCGCTCGTCGGATCCTGGGCGGTGACGGGCGCAATCCGGTGGAGCCAAAAGCTCACGACGAGTGACGCGACGAGCAGGCCGAAGCCGAGGCCGACCGCCGCGACGCCCCATTGCTCCGGCGACGTCGGCGCGGTGAGGTGCCGAGTCTGCACGGCGAGGTGAAGAACCATCGCCGTGAACGGCGCCAGGGCCACCCATGCTCTGGCCCTCCAGACGATCCCCGCGAGAGCGGCGGTGAGCAGCAGATCCAGGGTGATCACGTGCTCGGGCAGCGCGCCGCCGGACCAGCCGATGAGCCAGGCGGAGAGGTACAGCGAGGCGAGCGAGCCAATCAGGAGGCGGAGCCTCGAATCGCGCTTGGCCAGGGTGAAGAAGAGGCTCGCCGGCTGCTGCCCCGGCGGCTCGCCGGTCCGCGGCACGCGGTAAGGCGCGGTGGATCGCGGCCCGTCGACCTCGGGGCGGATCCACCTCGGCGTCCGGAAGGCCCGCAGCGCGAGCACGCCCGCGGTCATCAGGGCGGTGGTCGACAGCGCGCCTGGCATCACCCGTCCTACCAGGAGCAGCGTGCCTGTCGCGGCGCACCACACGGCCGCTTCGGTGCGCATCCACCGCGTCGCCAGGAGCAGCGCCGCCGGCAGGACGACGAGCGCGCTCACCTGGTAGGCGACACACCAGAACACCACGTGAACGAGGGCGAGCGCGGCCCAGAGCAGCCAGGTGGCCTTGACGGTCCGCCGGAGGACAGTTTGCCCCCAGGCGTCGAGCGGGGCGGTGCTGGTCACGGCCCGCGAGGTCCAGAGTCCGGCCGCGAAGAGCCCGAAGACCCAGAGTCCAACGACAGCGCTCATCCGGTCGGGATTGCCCTGGGCGAGAGCGCGTGGGAGCACCGCGAGCCCGAGCGCGCCGGATGCGGCGATGGCCATCGCGGAGGGGGCCACGCGAACCTGCATGGCCCAGGCGAGCGCGTAGAGCTTGGCGACGAACATCACGAGCCAGGCGAAGGCGGCGATCGCTCCGGCGGATCCGAGGTAGGCCGATCGCTCGGTGAGCAGCGTGAGATCGCCCTGGTAAAGCACGGTGAGCAGCGCCAGCATCACCGCCGGCCGCCGCAGCCCGAGGCGCGTGAGCAGCGCGGCCCCGGCGATCAACACCGCTGCATAGATCTCGGCGATGATCGGGACGACGCCGACCTCGGGGGTCATGCTGCCCTGCTCGGCGTGGGCCCGCGCGATCACCGCGAGGCCGCCGAGCACGAGGAGCGCGCTGACGAGGTAGAGCGGGTTGTACTCGACGAACCAGCGATCGAGGAGCCGTCGCGTCGCCGAGTGGCGAGGTGGGGTATCGGTGGCAGGGCGAGCGCTGTCGCCGCCGGGGATCGCGCTTTCTGTGGACATTCTCTCTCCAGAGCTCCGCCGCGCTCGCGCGCAGGCCGGGAGTCGATCGAAACCTCGATCGCGTGCAGCCCGAGAGCAACGCGTGTGCCGCGCGCGGGCCCGCGCTGGATTGTCGCGATCCTCCGCGCTTTTCGCGCGATTCTCTGGATGTCAGACTGGCAAGGTCCCGGTGTCCTCTCGCCACGCGGTCAGGAGCGGGACCCGCTGCGGTGGAGTCACGGCAACGCGATCCGCACCGACATCGCGCCGGCCACGTCGCCGAGGCGCGCGGTCCCGGCCTGGTCGTGGTGCGTTATCAGGTAGCGGTCGCGCTGGAGCGTGGCGTCGATCTCCACCCCGCGGCCGGCCCGCGCGCGCACGTGCGCGCCCACCGCATCACCGCTCTCCCAGAGGCTGCCTCGTCCAATGCAGTCGTCGCCCGAGCCCACGTGGAACGGGTCGCCGTGGGCCTGCGCGAACATGGCCGCTGCAAGGACCGCATCGTAGTCGAGGCCGATGGTCCCGAAGAGGTCACTCTGGCTGGCACAGGGCCGGAGGTCGGGCGCGACACCGTCCACGGCGAGCGCCTGGACCAGGCTGAAGGTGCCGCCGCCATCGAGGGTGAGGCGGAGTCGGCCACGGGTCGAGAGCGGTACTTCGAGCCGGTAGCGAAGCGAGAAGAGATCGAGGCTGTGCGCGGTGATCCCGGGGATCCCCTGGCGCAGCCGCGTGTAGCCCGCGAGCCGGACGTCGAGTCCGGGCAGCGGCAAAACGCTGAAAAACGCGACACGGAGACGGCGGATCTCGATCGCCGCGGGATCGCCGGGCGCGGCGTCGAGATCGATCTCCACGGGCGTGACGCTGGCGCTCTCGGCGTGGAGTCGCAGCGCGCCCGGCCGCGCTTGCGGCACGTCAGCAGCCGCGGGATCCGCGGCGAGCGCCGGCGCCGAAGCGAGGAGGACAGCGAGCGAGGCGGCGAGGGCAAAGGTTCGATGCATGGCGCGAAGAGGCTTTGCACCGAGCGAGCCACGCGAGCAGCCAAGGGGTGAGAAGGGATGAGTGTGCAGCGCGGTGCACGATCGGAGGGCTTATCTGCGCAGCGGCGTGCGCTCACGCGATCTCCACCTCCGGCGCGGCTCTTTTTGCTGCGCGAGGTCGCGCCATTGAGCACGGTCGACGGCCTGATGAGCTTCCGGCTCCTCCGCTACGAGGTTCGCATCTGGGAGCGCTGGCTGCGTGACAACCCCGAAGCCCACAAGCTGCCGGTGATCCTGCCGGTGGTGCTTCACCACAGCGTCGCGGGATGGACCGGCGGCGTCGCTTTCGCGGATTTGCTCGATGTCGACGAGGCCACCCTCGTGGACGTCGCGCCGTATGTTCCGAATTTCCGGTTCGTGCTCGAAGACATCAGCCACGAGACCGACGAGGCGCTCCGGGCCCGCGCGATCACCGCGCTCGCACGCCTCTCGCTCTGGTGCCTGCGCCACGCGCGCGAGCCGTGGGAGC
>JBDTXR010000382.1:0-9067 GCA_040006075.1 Byssovorax sp.
CGCCGCGTCGACTTCACCAACGCGGTGATCGTGATGACCTCGAACCTCGGCGCCGCCGAGGCCGGGGCGATCAAGGCCGAGCGCTCGGTCGGCTTCTCGCGCGCCGCGGCCACGGTATCGCCGGATCGCCTGAGTGACACGATGATTGGCGCCGCCAAAGCGCACCTCCCGCCGGAGCTCTACAACCGGATCGACGAGGTCCTGTGCTTCGGCGCGCTGACGCGGCCCGAGGTCTCCGAGATCGCCAGGCGCCTGCTCTCTGGCCTGGCCGACGGCCTCCTCGCGCGCGGCGTCCGCCTCGACGTGGATCCTGCGGCGATTGACGTGCTGATGGCGGCCGGCGGATTCGACGCCGAGATGGGCGCGCGACCGATGAAGCGCTGCATCGCGCGCCTGATCGAGAACCCCCTCGCCGAGCTGATCTTGCGCGGCGATCTCGAGGACGGCGCGGTGGCGCTGGTCGGCGTGGAGAAGGGCGAGATCGTGGTCGACGCCGTCCCCGAGAGGCACGCCGCCACGGGTTGACGAGCTATTTCTCGCTTGCTAGCGTCGGCGCCGATGCAGCAAAGCGTGACCCAGCTCGAGCAACACCGCACCGCGCTCACCGGCCATTGCTATCGCATGCTCGGCTCGGCCGGCGACGCCGACGACGCGGTGCAAGAGACGATGGTGCGCGCGTGGAAGAGCCTCGACGGCTTCGACGGGCGCTCCTCGCTCCGTACCTGGCTGTACCGGATTGCCACCCACGCTTGCCTCGACGCGCTCTCGGATCGAAAGCGGCGCGAGCGGCCGATGGCCGACGGCCCGTGCGGCACGGTGAACGACGCCCTCGAAGAGCGCCCGCGCACCCACTGGCTCGAGCCGATCCCCGACGAAAAGGCGATCCCCGCCGACGGCGATCCGGCCGAGCGCGTGATCCTTCAGCAGAGCATTCGCCTGGCGTTCGTCGCCGCGCTCCAGCACCTCCCGCCGAAGCAGCGCGCCGTGCTCCTCCTCTCCGAGGTGCTCGGCTGGTCGGCGATCGAGATCGCGTCAACGCTGGACACGACGGTCGCCGGCGTCAACAGCGCGCTCCAGCGGGCCCGCGCCACGCTCGCGGCGCGCCCCGCCGACGACGCTCCGGCGGTGCTCACGCCCGCGCAAACCGCGCTCGTCGACCGCTATTACCAGGCCTTCGTGCGCTACGACGTGGAGTCGCTCGTGGCGTTGCTCACCGACGACGCGATCCTCTCCATGCCTCCGTACACGCTCTGGCTCCAGGGCCGCGAGGCGATCAGGGAGTGGCTCCTCGGGCGCGGATCGGGCTGCCGCGGCTCGCGCCTCGTGCCGACGATGGCCTGCGGCGCGCCCGCGTTCGGGCAATACCGCGAAGACGGGCGCCTTCCGTTCGCGCTGATCGTCCTCGACCTCCAGGGCGATCGCTTCGCGTCCATGACCTCCTTCCTCGACACGGCGACTCTGTTCCCGCGCTTCGGCTTGCCCCCCGCGCTCGTGACCTGACGGGCCCTCGAAATTGTTTTCGGGGCGACCGATGAGTTCGGGCGGAGAGGGCAGTCCATGCTCACGAAACGCAACGAACGGAGAACGTCATGAGCACGCCCCCAGCTGATCCCCCCGCCCGCGCCCCGCTCTCGAAGGCCTCGATCTGGACTGGCCGCGTCCTGAGCGGCGTCGGCGTCCTCTTCATGATCATGGATACCGGGATGAAGCTCGTTCAATCCCCCATGGCGGTGAAGGGCACCACCGAGCTGGGCTATCCCGCGAGCGTGATCTTCACCCTCGGCCTGATCCAGCTCGTCTGCCTGATTGTCTATCTCGTCCCGCGCACCGCGGTGCTGGGGGCGATCCTGTTCGTGGGCTACCTGGGGGGCGCCGTGGCCACCCACGTCCGCGTCGGGAACCCGCTCTTCAGCCACGTGCTCTTCCCGATCTACATCGCAGCGTTCCTGTGGATTGGTCTCGGCCTGCGCGATCCGCGCGTCCGCGCCCTGCTCCAGCGCTGATCACCATAGCTCCGCAGAACCCCAACGACCGCCGCGCTCGCGCGGCGAGAAAGCAAGTAGTGTCATGAACACCCCCCACACCCGGATGATCTTCGTCAACCTCTGTGTCCGCGATCTCGAGAAATCGAAGGCCTTCTTCGCGGCCCTCGGCTTCGGCTTCAACCTGAAGTTCACGGACCAGAACGCGGCGTGCCTGGTGATCAGCGAGACCATCTACGCGATGCTGATCGTGCCGACCTTCTTCAAGACCTTCACCAAGAAGGAGATCTGCGACACCAGCACCCACACCGAGGCCCTGATCTGCCTCTCGTGCGGGAGCCGCGCCGAGGTCGACGAGATGGTCGCCAAGGCCCTCGCCGCGGGCGGCACGGCGGCGATGCCGGCGCAGGATCATGGCTTCATGTACGGCTCGAGCTTCTACGATCTCGACGGCCACCACTGGGAGGTGATGTGGATGGATCCGGCCACGGCGGCGGGGTGAGACGCGGGTGCTCCAGGTGCGCTCAGGGACCCTTCGTGGCAAAAGGGCAATTGACGTACACCGGAGCGGAATACCCGCCATCGACGGTGGCGCGGAGCACCGAGCACTGGCCGGGCACGACAGCGATGCTCACGACTTGCCCGCTCGTCGGCGTCGCCACGCGCTCGCCGTCACGGTAAATCACCACCGAGTGTCCGCTGGCCCGGGCCTCGACGCGGGTCGTCGCCTGGAGGCTGCTGCCCACCGGCGAGAAGGCCTCTGTCCCCTCCGGCCGGACCTCCAGCGTGCACGCGCCGGGCTGAGCAACGCAGGTGCGGCCGGCCTGGATCGCGTCGCGAATGGCCTCGCGCGAGCGCGCTGTCGCCAGGACGAACGTCATGGGCCGCAGATAGAAGCTGTGGCTGTCGGTGCCGCCCACCGGCGTCATTCGCCGCCGGCGAGCGAGGATTTCGTGATCGAGCCGCCCGAGCACGCGTCGGGTGCTGTCCTCGCTGTCGCCGAGGAGGAACCGATCGCGGACCGCGCTCACGAAGAGATTGGCGGCCTCGAAGGTCTCGGCCCGGGCGTCGACCGCGGCGATCTCCTGGCGAAACGGGGGCCTCCCGGTGAACGGTTGCCAGGAGATATCGAGTGACGCCATCGGCGCCCAGGAGTGAATGGGCGTGAGGAGCGGGTGATTGACCACCAGGATGCCCCCCTTGTCGGCGAAGGCCTCGATGAAGGCGCTCGGGCGGGCGACGGCGACGTCGTAGGGAGTGGCCAGGAGCGCGGCGCGGACATCGCCGAAGACCATCCCGACGTGGCCTGTCGGATCGATGTACTCCACGCCGACGTCGAGGATCAGCCCATCTGCGGGCCGGGCGTCGATCCGGGCCTGGAGATCGGCGAGCGCGCCCGCGATGCGCAGCGGCGTGTCCCGATCCCGGTAGAGATCGGAGAACACGTGGGGCACGAGCGAGATGAAATCGAGCCCTTCGTCCTTCGCGAGCTGGAGGGTCTCGGGCAGGTGCCGCGCGACGTGATCGGACCAGTCGGGTGGGTTGATGTGGCAGTGCAAATCCCCCGCGAGGAGCAGATACGGCGCCGGCGGGACCACGGAAGCCCGCCAGGCGGCCGGCGGCCGCGGGGCCTGGATCATCGCCAGATCCACGGCGGCGTGCTCCATCGTCGCGCCCTTGATCCGCGTGGTCGCGAAGCTCGCGCCGACGCCGAGGACCAGCACCGCGAGGGCCGCGAGCCGGATCCCGCGGCGCGGGCGCCATTTGCGGCGCAGGAGCCGGAGGACCCCCTGCGCCGCCGTCAGCGCGAGGAGGACGAGGGTGGCCGAGACCGCCAGCAGGAGCCCCACAGCGAAGGGCAGGGTGTAGTCGACGTGGAGGGGAGTTGGGGGCAGCAAGACAGGGGTACGCGCGGCGGGGGCAGGCTATTCCAGCGAAGCGAGAGCGAGAGCCGGCGGCCTGATAGTGAGGGAGAGCGCGGGGCCAATCACGGCGTTCCATCGCGCCGCCCGAACCCACCGGCGCCGGGCGTCTCGATCACGAACACATCCCCCGGCTCCATCTCGGTCCGATCGCTCGACGAGAGCCTCTCGATCCGGCCGTCCCGTCGCTCGACTCGGTTGCTGCCCGTCTGCCCGTCCTCGCCGCCCATCGCTCCACGCGGCGCGTGAACGCGGTTGTTCGAGAGGATCGACGCCGTCATCCGCTCCAGGAACCGCACCCGCCGCACCCCGCCGTCGCCGCCCTTCCAGCGCCCCGCGCCGCCTGATCCCTCGCGGATCCGGTACTCCTCGAGCAGCACCGGAAAGCGGTGCTCCAGCACCTCGGGATCGGTGAGCCGCGAGTTGGTCATGTGGGTTTGCACCACGTCGGTGCCGCTGAATCCGCCGAGGATCTCCCCGTTCTTGCCCCGCCATACGCCGGCTGAAGAGCCGCCGGAGAGGGTCTCGTAATACTGATGCTCCGCGTTCCCGAAGGTGAAGTTGTTCATCGAGCCCTGGCTCTCGCTCATCACCCCGAGCGCGCCGTACAGAGCCTGGGTGATGCACTGGCTGGTCTCGACGTTGCCGGCCACGACGGCGGCCGGGTACTCCGGGCTCAGCATCGAGCCTCCGGGGATCACGAGGTGGAGCGGCTTCAGGCACCCTGCGTTGAGCGGGATATCGCTGTCGACCAGGGTGCGGAACACGTAGAGCACGGCCGCCACGGCGATCGATCGCGGCGCGTTGAGGTTGCTCGCGAGCTGGGGTGAGGTGCCGGTGAAATCGATCGTCGCCTCGCGCTTCACCCGATCGACGCGGATCGCGACCTGGATCACCGCGCCGCCGTCGAGCGTGTAGGTGTACGCGCCGTCGTCGAGGGCGGTGATCACCCGGCGCACGGCCTCCTCGGCGTTGTCCTGCACATGGCCCATGTAGGCGTTGACGACGTCGAGTCCCCAGTGCGCCACCATCCGGCCGAGCTCCTCCACGCCGCACGCGTTGGCGGCGATCTGCGCGCGCAGATCGGCGAGGTTCTGCTCGACGTTGCGCGCGGGAAAGCGGCCGGACGAGAGCAGCGCCCGCGTCTCGGCCTCGCGGTAAGCGCCGCTCCGGGCGAGCTGGAAGCTGTCGATGAGCACGCCCTCTTCCTCGACGCTGACGCTGCCCGCAGGCATCGATCCCGGCGTGGTGCCGCCGATGTCGGCGTGGTGGCCGCGCGAGCCGAGATAGAACAGCACCTCGCGCGCCTCGGTGTCGAACACCGGAGTGACCACGGTGACGTCGGGCAGGTGGGTCCCGCCGTTGTACGGCGCGTTGAGCATGTACGCGTCGCCGGGCTTCATTTCGCCCCGGTTCGCGCGGATCACGCTCTTGATGCTCTCGCCCATCGAGCCCAGGTGGACTGGCATGTGCGGGGCGTTGGCGATCAAGCTCCCTTGGGCGTCGAAGATCGCGCACGAGAAATCGAGTCGCTCCTTGATGTTGACCGAGTGCGCGGTGTTCTGGAGCCGGAGCCCCATCTGCTCGGCGATGCTCATGAACAGGTTGTTGAAGACCGAGAGCAGCACCGGATCGGCGTCGGTGCCAGCCGCCACGCGCTCCTTTCGTGGCTCCACGCGCGTGAGCACCAGGTGATCGAGCGCGGTCACCTCGGCCTGCCAGCCGGGCTCGACGATCGTGGTCTGGTTGGTCTCGGCGACGATCGCCGGGCCGCGCATCACGTCGCCGGGGCGCGTGTCTTCGCGCACGAAGAGCGGCGCGTCGTGCCAGAGGCCGCCCGAGAACAGGCGCACCGTCTCCGCGGGGCGCAGCGGCGCGGCGCGCGCCGGGAGCTCGCGGCTGGCCTCGATCATCGCGGCGCCGCGGGCGATCGCCTCGACCGAGACCGCCTCGACGATCAGCGATCGCCGCTCCATCAGGAACGCGAACCGCCTTCGATAGGCGTCCTCGAACGCGGCGCGCATCGCCTCGGGCGCGTCGTCGTCGACCACCAGCGCGGTGTCGGTGCCCGCGTAGCGCAGGTGAACGCGGCGACGCACCTCGACGCGATTGGCCTCGATCCCCTGCGCCACCAGATCGGCGCGGGCCTCGTCGGCGAGGGCGTCGAGCGTCGCCCGTGTGAGGGCGATCGCCGCGGTTTCGAGGGTGATTTCCACCGCCTTCTCGCGCATCGCGGTCTGGTCCGCGAGCCCTATTCCATAGGCCGAGAGCACCCCGGCGAGCGGGTGCGCGAACACCCGCGTCATGCCCAGCGCGTCGGCGACCAGGCACGCATGCTGACCGCCGGCGCCGCCGAAGACGCTGAGCGTGTACTCGGTCACGTCGTGGCCGCGCGCGACCGAGATCTGCTTGATCGCGCTGGCCATGCTCTGCGCGGCGACGGCGATGAAGCCTTCGGCGATCTCTTCCGCCGAACGCCGCTTGCCGGTAACCGCGGCGATTTCCTCGGCGAATTCAGCGAATTTCGCGCGCACGATCGCCGCGTCGAGCGGCTCGTCGCCGCGCGGACCGAACACGCGCGGGAAGAACGCGGGCTGGATCTTGCCGAGCATCACGTTGCAGTCGGTGACGGTGAGCGGCCCGCCGCGGCGGTAGCACGCGGGGCCGGGGTCGGCGCCGGCCGACTCGGGCCCGACCCGGAAGCGCGATCCTTCGAAGCACACGATCGAGCCGCCGCCCGCCGCCACGGTGTGGATCGCCAGCATCGGCGCGCGCAGGCGAACGCCGGCGATCTGGGTCTCGAACGCGCGCTCGAGATCGGCGAGCTCGGTCCCGGCGAAGTGCGAGACGTCGGTCGAGGTCCCGCCCATGTCGAAGCCAATCACCTTGCCAAAGCCCGCGCCGAGGCTGGTGCGCACCATGCCGACGATGCCGCCCGCCGGTCCCGAGAGGATCGAGTCCTTGCCCTGGAATCGCCGAGCGTCGGTGAGGCCGCCGTTCGATTGCATGAACTGCACGTTCACCCCCGGCAGCTCGGCCGCGATCCGGTCGACGTAGCGACGCAGGATCGGCGAGAGATAGGCGTCGACGACGGTGGTGTCGCCGCGCGAGACCAGCTTCATCAGCGGTGAGACCCGGTGCGAGACGCTGATCTGGAGGAAGCCAATCTCGCCGGCGATCCGCGCGAGCGCGGCCTCGTGCGCCGGGTAGCGATACCCGTGCATCAACACGATGGCGAGGGCGCGGAGGCCGCCGTCGAACGCGCGCTGGAGCGCGGTCCGCGCGGCGCCCTCGTCGAGCGCCAAGAGCACCTCGCCGCGCGCCCCGACCCGCTCGTCGATCTCCACGATCTCCTGGTAAAGAAGCTCCGGCAGCACGATCTGCCGATCGAAGATCCGCGGCCGGCTCTGGTAGGCAATGCGGAGCGCGTCGCGGAAGCCGCGGGTGATGGCCAGCGCCGTGGGCTCGCCCTTGCGCTCCAGCAGCGCGTTGGTCGCGACCGTCGTGCCCATCTTCACGACCTCGATCACCTCGCTCCAGCGCCCGTCCGCGGGGAGCGCGCCGTGCGCTTCGAGCAGGCGCTGGATGCCGAAGACAGCGGCGTCGGCGTACTGCTCGGGGTTCTCGGAGAGCAGCTTGTGCGTGACCCGCGATCCGTCGGGACAGAGGCCCACGAGATCGGTGAACGTACCGCCGCGGTCGATCCAGAACTGCCATTTACTCATGAAAACAGCCTCGATCGAGAATGGTGCGGGGCGCGTGGAGACGAGATACCGTCGAGAGAATGGCAACGCGCCCGAGCATCCGTCTCAACGACGTCGATATCGAATGGGATCTCACGCGGGGCGACCTCAGCTTCTTCGGGCTCGACTCGGTGCTGTTCTGGACCAACCCGTCCATGTACCGCCTGCTCGCGCCGCTGGTCGAGGAGCTCGGCGCCGATCTGTTTCGAATGCTCGTCGCGCACAGCTCGAGCCTCGGCACCGACGAGGACTACGAGCTGATGGTGACCAAGCTCGGCAAGGACTTCGTCTCGGGCTTCCTCGCGTGGGGCGAGGCGGTCGCGACCGCGGGCTGGGGCCGCTTCGAGGTCCCCGCCTTCGATCCGGTGACTTGCACGGCGCACGTCCGCGTGAGCCACCCATGGGAGCTGCAAATGCAGCGCGGGAGCTCGCAGCGCTGGGGCTGCCCGTTCCTCCAGGGCAAGATCATTGGCCTCTTCACCCACGCCTTCAAGCGCCCCTGCTGGGCCGACGAGTCGGTGGACGACGATCCCGCGCGACCCTACCTCGATCTGCACGTCTACCCTTCGGATCGCGAGCTGGCGAGCGAGCTCGACGTGCTGCGCCGCGCGCTCTTCGCCGATCGCGAGAACGCCCTGGTCCACCGCATCGACGCGGCCACCGCGGATCTTCGCAGCAAGATCGCCGTGATCGACCATCAGCGCGCGTTGATCGCCCGCCTCACGTACCCGGTGCTGCAGGTGTGGGACGGCGTGCTCGCCGCGGTCCTGGTCGGCGAGCTGACCGAAGCGGCGATGACCGATCTCACCTTCGCTCTGCTCTCGCGCGTGCAGGCCACGGGCGCTCACCACGTGATCCTCGATTGCACCGGGGTGCCCAGCCTCAGCGTCACCGAGGCCGCGGGCCTGGCGCGCCTCGTCGCCGCCGCGCGACTGCTCGGCTCACAGCCGATCCTGGTCGGTCTCTCCCCCGCGGTCGCGCGCCACCTGGCCTCGGAGTCGAGCGCGCTCGCCGGCGCGCGCGTGCTCCAGACTCTCGCCGACGCGCTGGAGCGGGTCGTCGGCCTGCGGCGCTCTTGAGCCGAGGGCAAGAGTCGAGCGCGTGACCGATCCGGCGAGCCTCCGCTACCAGGCGTTCTACTGCGAGGAGAAGAGGCTTTAGCCTCACCCGCTCTCACGCGTGGAATCATGAGAGGTCCAGGCGACGGATGGTAGTGTATGCAATGACCCTCGGATCCGGCGTGAGCTCGTCGCCGCCGACACCGCGCCGCCGGTGAGCCGTTCGAGGCCGATCGCGGCGACGTTCGCTCGCCGGAGGATGCGCGGCGCGGCGTCGTTCTACTTCAACGATCTGGCCGCTGCAGCGCCCGGGCCGCTCGCCGGCTACGACCCCTTCGCGGCGCGTGCCGCGGAGTGCGGGT
>JBDTXR010000383.1:0-9036 GCA_040006075.1 Byssovorax sp.
TCTACTACGAGATGATCCCCAATCGCCGCTGGGAGGACAAGCACGTGGCCGCCGGGAAGGCCTTCACCCGCGAGGCGCAGGCGATCTTTCCGAAGACGGTGGCGCTCCTGAAAGGGCTTCCTTTCGAGGCGATCGGGCGCGCCAACGTGCTGGGGCTCGAGGCCCACGATCACGGGACGGTGCACCGCGACTGCGATCCGGACGAGGGCGGCGCGCCCGCGCATTTCATCACGCTCTGCCCGCGCGGCGACAAACGCCTGTTTTTGTGGGACGAGGCGGAGCGCGAGAAGGTGCCCGTGACCGGGCGGGCCTACTGGTTTCACGACGGCGATTACCACGGCGTCGACGCTGATCCATTTTTCCGGTACTCGATCCGGGTGGACGGCGTGTTCAAGCAAGACTTCCTCGCGGCGCTGCGCGAGACTGCGGCCCCGCGATGAACCCGGCACAGCCCCCTTTCCAGCGCACCGATGTCCTCGACAAGCCAGGGATCGTCGGCGCGAAATGGTGGCAAGAGGGCCTCGCAACCCACGATCCCATGGCGCGCCGGGCGGCCCTCGTCGCCATCGCGGTGCTCGGGGTAGGGATGCTGGCCGTGGGCGGGCTCGTCGCCGCCGTCGCGTCGGTGGGCCCGAGCGAGCCCGACACCACGACGACGATGTTCGGCGCGCTCGACATGCAGCGCAAGTACGGGTGGAGCTTCGGCGCGTCGAGCGAGGCGCTGACGTTCGATGGAGAGTCGCAGCAGCCGTTCGAGAAGGGCGCGCTCGACCGGATGGTGACCGAGCTCGCGCCGGCGCAAACGCGGCTCAAGCGCTTCTCGTCACCGACGCTGTTCCAGTCGCCCGCGGCCATGCCCACCTCGGTGGCGGAAGGCGATCCGGGGCAGGTCATGCCGCTCCGCGACGCGCTGCGGCCGATCTTCACCCACGCGATGGACACGGCCTATCGCACCGGAAAGGCCCTGGCCTCGCTCTTCGACGGCGCCAAGACCGACGTGGCCCTCGTGGTGGATTTGCCGGGTCCGCAAGCGATCGCGTGCGCCGCGGGCCTCGCGGGCACGTTCGATCCGTGCTTTGCATTCGAGAACTGGCCTCATCCGCGGGGCGTGGTGCCGGCCCACCTGGCGCTCGCCGCGGCCGCCTACTATCAGCCGCTCTTCGCCAGGACGGCGGCCTCGCGCAAGCAGCCCGGGCCGGCGGCGCTGGTGCTGGATCGCGGGCGGCTCTCATCCTACACCGACGACGCCAGCCAGTTCGACAACCGGTATGCCGCGAAATTGCCCACGGCCGCCTCGCTGAAGGAGCTCGGGGTCAAGCGCGTGCTCTACGTCGTGCCGACTGGCAACGACATGACCGAGCTCGACGATCTGAACGAGCAATTCGTGGCCTACGCCGGCGCGGGGCTCGACGTGAAGATCATTGCGGCCACCGACTTCGGACCGGATACCGCCGCTCCTGCGCCGATGAAGGCGCCCACCGCGGCCTCGCCCGACGCGCCGATTTACTATTACGGGAGCAGCTCGGCCGCGCACTCGAGCTTCTGGCCGCTGTACCGCTGGGGAACCACGAAGGATCCCGCGGTCGCCTCCGGCGTATCGACCGGCTACATCTACGTGCCTCGCGCGCGATCGACCGCGTTTTCCAGCGCCGCCGTGCCCACGGGCTTTGGCCTGGTGCCGGTCGTCATCGCGGTGGGGACCGGGGCCATCCTCGGCGCCAAGCTCTCTCGCAGCGGCTCGTGGAACCGCGCCTCGTCGGGGAGCTGAAGCGCGATGCCCCACTCAATCTTCGCGATGGAGGTCTGTATCCGGCTGCCGCCGCAAAGCACCCTCCCGGCCGAGCTGCGGATGCTGGTGACGACGTCGCCCAAGGCCTCGACCTACGACGACAAGTTCCGCCTCTACCGGCGCGCGTCGGATCTGGTTCTGGCCAACCTCGACAACGTGGCCAAGGGCTGCTGGGATTACTTCGACGACGACACGAAGGCCCAGAAAGACTACAAAATGTGGGTCGACGGGATGCTCACCGAGGAGGGCGCGCGGACGCTCCCGTCGCGGCAGGGCGGCGGCGATCCTTACCGATCCGAGAGCGCGGGCTACATGACGCTGACCATGGCCTTCCTGATGGTGCAAGGCACTCCGGCCGACCGGCAGCTCCAGAGTCGGTGCGCCATCCCCGAAGGGCAACTGTGGCAACGGTGGGTGTTCGAGCGGCTGTTGCAGGGGATCCCGCTCATCAACTTTGCCGCGGTGAAGTCCGATGTCATTTACGTGATCCCCGGCCACGACACCTGGGCGCTCACGGCGCAGGATCTGGCGGAGCCAAAGTTCAATTATCTGCGGCCGATCGGGTAGATCGAGCACGTCGGCGTCAGCCTTCCTCGCTTGACAGCGAGCGTGCGCGACGCCATGACTCCGCCCCCGCAATCGGGCGGGGCTTACTGGAAAAATCCCATGAAAGCCTATCTTGTCGCCGTCGTCGCGACGGCGAGCTCTCTCTTCCTGGCCGCGTGCGGCGGCAATGGCGCGACCACCAGCACCGGTAGCGGTGGCAGTGGCGGCGGCGGCGGAGCATTGGCGTCGTCGTCGACGGGCATGGCCTGTCCGCCGGTCTATCACTTCACCGGGGACCTCGACGGCACTCCGATCGATCAGGCGTATTGCTCCGGCAGCCCGTCCATCACCGGTGGAGTCCAGGCATGGCTCTTCCACGGCGACTTCTACGTCGATTCGAGCGTGAGCCAGGCGCGGATGGCCCTGCGGTTCTGGGGCGCGGGCGAGTTCGTCGACAATTACAAGAACAGCCCGCTCAGCGGCTCGATCGAGATGGTCGGCGTCAACGACGCTTCGCGGACGTTTTACTGCCCGGGCCCCGCCTCGTCGATCAAGCGCTCCAGCGGCTCTCTCGCGCTCACCGAGATCTCTCTCACCGGCCTTTCAAAGCTCGGCGCGTGTCCCGGCGGTGGATCCCCCTCGACGGATTCGCTCACCATCGTCTCCCACGTGACGGTGGGCGGCGGATCGGGCTCGACCGTGAAGGGAACGCTCGGGGGGATCGCCATCGACTCCACCCTCAACAGCGGTGATTGCGAGGAGCACGACTGCGGCTTCACCTTCAAGATCGGCGGGAAATACGCCCAGATCGAGATCAAGCTCCACGACCCCGTCCACCAGGGGAACGTGTCGACCGTCGCCGACGAGGTGGAGTTTGCGTCTCCCTTCGACGCCGACCTCACCAAGGACAAGGTGCTGTATTACTGCGGCGGCGCCGCGTCGACGGTCGTGACGAGCGCGACGCAGGACAGCGGCGATATCACCATCAAGCTGACCGGGCTCGGAGCGCTCGGCGCCTGCCCGGGGACGCCGATCGCGGGCAGCCTCACTGGCAAGGAGTGAGATCGGGTGTCACGGCTGCGCGGGGTTCCCCTTCGCGCAGCCGCGACAGGCGCTCTCCCGCCTCGCGCATGCGGGTCGGCTCGCGGACGCGGCGGGCGCGGAAGAGCAGGTTGTGGGGAGTCACGGTCTCGGCCACGAAGGGGACAATCGTCGTCTCCCAGCCGGCCGCCTCGAGGCGGAGCGTGCGCTCGGCGTCGATGAGGGAATCCACGAATCGACGCCGAACCGCGGCGTGACGCGGTAACCCAAGGCGATCGGCGTGCGCTTCGGCCGTGGCGGCGAAGGGGACGGCGGCGGCGTAGCAACAGGGCACGAGGAAGATCCAGCGGGCCTCGGCGCGAACCGCGGCGTCGAGGACGCGATCCGAGGCTTCGCCGCAGGCGTGGAGCGCGGTGACGACGTCGGGGGAAGGAGGCCAGAGCGCAGGATCACCCGCGTCGCCGGGGCGGAGATCGATCTGCGCGCCGCGGCCGAGCCGGGCCGCAGCGAGACGACAGGCCTCGATTCGCCGGAGATCGCGCTCGATCACCACCAGTCGCGAGAAGCCGAGGAGCTCGACCGCGAGGAGGCCGAGGTACGATTTGCCAGCGGCGACATCGACGAGGAGGCGGTCTTTCCCGAGGCGAGCGAGCTCGTTGAGGAGGGCCGTGACCTCGACGGCCTTCTTGCGATCTTCGCGGCGAAGCGAGGTGCCTTCCGCCGCGATGAAGGTGGCCTGAAGCGCTTGCTCGACGGCCAGAGTGGTAATCATGGGCACCTCAGAACCAGACGTCCCAGACCTGCTCGTCGACCTCGACGGCGTGCGCGGTGATCGAGATCCGATCGCGCGCGCCGCCGAAGGGCTGGATCTGGTGGAGTCGGTAGCTGTCGAGGAGGAGCGCGTCGCCGGCCTGATACCAGGCGATTTCGCTCGGGCAAGCCAGCTCGTCGGGCGTGGGCTCGTCGTGGCCTTCGTGGACGACATCCCAGAGGCGGAGGCCGCCGCCCGTCTCGGGAGGCTGGAGCATGAGCACCAGGGTGAGGGCGCGCGCGTCGTGCTCCATCTGGTGCTCGGAGAGCCCCTCGGTGTCGAAATGCACGACGCCGCCGCGCTGCGCGAGCCACCCGCCTGCGGGGAAGATGTGGACGCCCGGTCCGCACCAGCGCGGGCGACGACGGACCTCGCCGCCGAGGAGCGCGCGGTAGAGATCGATCACCCGATCTTGCATGCCCGGGAGGTGCTCCTCGACGAGCGCGTCCGACGCTGCGGCCCCGGTAAAATAAGCCCCGGCCCGATCGGTCTCGAGGTGGGTGTAGAAGGCGCGGCCGAGCGCGAACTGGTCGCCGTCGAAGTCGACGGTCCACGCGGCGCGCGCGGCGAGCACGGCCGACGACCACGCTGCGCAGGTGTCGCGCGCGAGGATGTGCTTGAGCGCGAGGCCGAGGTGAGCGTCGAGGCGATCGAGGAGGGCGTCGCGATCGATGCTCGCGAACGGCCACGGATCGCGAGCGAGAGCGAGAGCGCGAGGAGGCACGCGGAGATCAGCCGGGAGGCCAGGCCATCGCGCGGCCGCCGAGCACGTGGACGTGCACGTGATGCACGCTCTGTCCCGCGTCGTTGCCGGTGTTGACGACGAGGCGGAAGCCGCTCTTGTCGATGCCGGCGATCCCCGCGGCGCGCTGGGCCGCGAGCATCAGCTTGCCGAGGAGCGTTTGATGATCCGGCGTCACCTCATTCATGGAACTGATGTGCGCCTTGGGGATGACGAGGAGGTGCGTGGGCGCGCCCGGGTTGATGTCGTGAAAGGCGAAGAGATCGTCGTCCTCGAACACCATCTTCGAGGGGATCTGCTTGCTGGCGATCTTGCAGAAGAGGCACATGCGAGGGGTTTACACCGGCGGAGGCGGGGGCGAAACGGCGGCGCTCACCGGCGCGAGGCGAGCGAGCGCGTCCTCGATGCGGAGGCGATCGGGATCGCCTTCCGGGAGCGCCGTGGAGCCCTCGTGGAAGCGCGCGACGGCGTAGTGGAGGAGCGAGAGCTCGATCGGCGCGAGGGCGATGGTGCGGCGCAGGCCGATGTTCGGGACCTCGTAGGTGAGGCGAACGAGGCCGTCGTCGGCCGGCAGATCGCGGCGCGAGACGATGCCGGGACGAACGAGATGCGCGATGACCGAGCGGAGCTGCGTGGCCCGGCGGCGGACGCGGCGGACCTCGTGGTTGGTGTACATCTCGAAGAAGCGGTTGCGCGAGTACGTGGCCGGCGCGAGCACCAGCGCCGCGAGCAGCGCCTCGCGATCCAGCGCCGGCTGGGGCGCTCGCGGGATCGCGAAGTCGCTCACGCGCGCGGCTCGGGGCCGCCGATGCGGATGCCGCCCTGACGGAGCAGCTCGGCCTGGCGGTGGTTGCGGAGCGCCCCGATCAGCTCGTCGAGATCGCCCCCGATGATCTTGTCGAGCTTGTGGAGCGTGAGGCCGATGCGGTGATCGGTGACGCGGTTCTGGGCGTAGTTGTAGGTGCGGATCTTCTGGGCGCGATCGGCCGTGCCGACCATGGTGCGGCGCTCGGCGCTGACGGCGTCGTCTTGCTTGCGCTGCTCCAGCTCGAGGAGGCGGCTCTTGAGCACCTTCATCGCTTTGGCCTTGTTTTTGAGCTGCGATCGCTCGTCCTGGCACTTGACGATCAGGCCCGTCGGGATGTGCCGGATCTGCACCGCGCTGTTGGTGGTGTTGACGCCCTGACCGCCGGGGCCGCCCGACGCAGCGATGGAGATGTCGAGGTCCTTGTCGTCGATGTTGATCTCGACGTCGTCGGCCTCGGGCAGCACGGCGACCGTCGCGGTGCTGGTGTGGATCCGGCCCTGCGTCTCGGTCTGTGGGACGCGCTGCACGCGGTGAACGCCGCCTTCGTAGCGAAGATGCGAGAAGACGTGCTGGCCGGTGACGAGGCAGATCACCTCTTTGATCCCGCCGGCGGAGGCGTCGCTGGTGCTGAGGATCTCGATCTTCCAGCGCTTGCCCTCGGCGTAGCGGGAGATCATCCGGAAGATGTCGGCGGCGAAGAGCGCGGCCTCCTCGCCGCCCTCGCCGCTGCGGATCTCGAGGATGGTGTTGCGCTCGTCGTTCGGATCTTTCGGTAACAGAAGGAGCTGGAGGCTCTCTTCGATCTGGGCAACCTCGGCCTCGAGCTCGGGCAGCTCGGCCTGGGCGAGCTCGGCGAGCTCGGGATCGGCGAGGAGCTCTTTGTCCTCGGCGATCTTCTTCTCGACCTCTTTCAGGCGAGCGAAGGCGAGGACGACGGGCTCGCTGTCGACCCGCTCCTTGTTGAGCTTGTTGAGCTTGCCGGAGTCGGCGAGGACGGCGGGCGAGCAGAGCAGGTGTTCGAGCTCGTTGAAGCGGCGCGCGAGCGCCTCGAGTTTCGCGGTGGGGATCATGGCGGCGTTCGTTCGGTGGGGTGATAGGCCCCGGCTATCAGGGGCTCGCTGGCAGGGTGGAGAGCGATGAGAGCGTGGACACGCGGGAGCGCGTCGTCGCTATCGCTAGGCCCGCGCGTAGCCGGGATCGGCGAGGAGCTCGCCATAGCTGGGGAAGACGCGATCGGCGGGCGCGGGCGCTTTGATAGCCGCTTCGCGCCAGAGGGCGGCGTGGAGCGAGGCCAGGGCCACCTCGAGCTGGGTGTCGTCGGGCTCGGCCGTGGTGATCTTCTGCACGAGGAAGCCCGGCCAGAGCAGCGCGCGGAGCGGCCCGGTGGTGCAGTAGCGGGCGAAGATGCGCTGGATCTCGAAGGTGAGCGCGGCGATGAACGGGAGGAACGGGAGCTTCATGAAGAAGAAGGCCACGCTCTGGACGACGCGATGCGTGGACACGACCGGGAGCAGCGCGCCGACGCCGGTGAACACGAGGATCGATACGAGCGCGACCATCACCAGGAACGTGGTGCCGCAGCGCGGGTGCATCGTCGTCTTCTTGCGGGCGTTCTCGACGACGAGCTCTTCCTGGGCCTCGTAGGTCGAAATCGATTTGTGCTCGGCGCCGTGATACTGAAAAACGCGGCGGACCTGGGGCATCCGGCGGATCAACGAGAGATAGCCGACCACGATCGCCAGCTTCGACGCGCCGGTGATGGCCTGGAAGCCAGGCGAGTTCACCTCGAGGCCGAGCTTGAAGAGCTTGTTGATTCCTTCGGCGCCGAGCTGCGGCAGCGCGACGAAGAGGCCGACCGCGAAGAGGATCGGGAGGATGGAGAGCAGCGGGCTGCGCTTCTCTTCGGGCTCGCCGGGCAGGTGCGTCTTCCCGTCTTCCTGCGTCGCGAGCGCGACCATGCTCAGCGCGAGCATGGAAAGGACGCTGGGGCCTTTGGGAGCGGGGGCGGTGCGGCCCTCTTCCTCCTCGGCGATCAGGTCTTCTTCGTAGAGCTTGGCCGACCAGCGGAGCGCTTCGGAGCCCATTTTCAGGGACTCGACGACGGTGGCGATCCCGCGGAGGAACGGCAGCTTGCGGAGGCCGCCCGGCTGCTCGACGACGGGGCGCTCGCGCACGACGAGCTCGCCGGTTCGGCGGCGACAGACGATGGAGATCGAACCGGGCGATCGCATCATCACCCCTTCGATCACGGCTTGGCCGCCGATGTAGGGACGCGCAGGGACCTCAGGCATGGGACGACTCTAGCGCGGCCGCAGGCGCTGCGCAGCAGGCGGAAGCAATGGCGGACGAACGACGAAGGCCGCGCCCTGCAAGCAGGGGCGGCCTTCGCGAAGGATCGAAGTGGAGGCTCAGACCGCCGGCTTCGGCGCTTCGAGCCCGGGCTGCGCGACCGCAGCGTACCGGCGACGGAAGCGATCGACGCGACCCGCGACATCCATGACCTTGTGCTTGCCCGTGTAGAAGGGGTGGCAAGCCGAGCAGATGTCGGTCGTGAAGCTGCCACGCGTGGAGTACGTGACCGCCGAAGCGCCGCAGGCGCAGGTGATGGTCGAGGCTTTGTAGACGGGGTGGATGCCGGGTTTCATGGGGATACTCCTGCGAGGGGAGGGCCGATCTAACTCACGACTTCGCGCCGTGCAAGTCCAGCGCCGCGAGCGGGCCGTTTCCGCGGCAGGTGAACATTTGTTGCGGGAAGTACGTTTCGGCGTTGATTCTGGCACGAAGCATTCCACCGCTCGTTGACGGGGTAGGCTCGGTGGTTAGCTTCGGGGCTCGGGAAAACCGAACCGGTTGAACCCGCAAAAACTATAGAGATTCCAGCTACTTTGCCCATCTTGGGCCGGTGCTGGAGGGGTTCTGGTTCACCGCAAGCATGCGGAGGCCGGGCCCACTGCTTCGCGCGGCGTCGCGAGAAAAAATTCGGAGGCTATTGCCATGGGCAAGATCATCGGAATCGACCTGGGGACGACCAACAGCGTGGTCGCGGTGATGGAGGGCAAGGAGCCCAAGGTCATCGTCAACGAGGAGGGCTCGCGGATCACGCCGTCGATCGTGGCCTTCGACGAGAAGGGCGAGGTCCTCGTCGGCCAGATCGCCAAGCGCCAGGCGGTGACCAACCCGACCAACACCGTGTACTCGGCGAAGCGCTTCATGGGCCGCCGCGTCGACGAGGTGACCGAGGAGATCAAGCGCGTCCCCTACAAGGTCGTGAAGGGGAAGAACAACGACGCGGTCTTCGA
>JBDTXR010000384.1:0-9022 GCA_040006075.1 Byssovorax sp.
ACGTCGCGGTGGGCGATCTTGTTCTGGTGGGCCACCGCGAGCGCGCGCGCCGCGGGCTCGAGCAGGCGGATCGCCTCGGGCACCGTGTACGGCGGATCGCCTTGTTTTTTGCGGTCCTGGAGGTGCTCGGCCAGCGTCTGGCCTTCGAGCCACTCCAGCACCAGGTACGGCACCCACACGCCCGCGAGGGTCACGAACGCGCCCACGTCGAGCGCCTGCACGATCCCGCTCGTGGCCTTCGAGAGCCGGTGCAAGAGCCGCCCCTCTTCGCGGAGCTGCTCGAGCAGCGCGGCGCGCTCCTTCTCGGGCAGCGCCTGCGGGAGCTTCAGGCACTTGATGGCGATGAGCTCGCCGAACCCGATGTGGACCCCTTTGTAGACCACGCCGAACCCGCCGTCGCCGACGACCGCGGTGACCCGGTATTTCCCCTCGATCGTCGTGCCGCAAAGCTCGAACGGATCCAGCGCGGGGTCTGCTTCGGCCATCGCGCGGAGAGCTAGCGCGGGGGCAGGGGGGCGGCAATCTCGGGCGACCGGTCGCGATCAGGTTCCCGCTCCGCGTCCGATCGAGGGCGAGGCCCCGGAGCCGGCTTCTGGAAGGTCAGGATCACGTCGGACTTGGGCGCCGCGTCGGAGAGAATGTTGGTGAGGTTCGGCGCCGAGGGCGTCATGGGCACGGCATACCGCAGCTCGAACCCGGCGGTCTTGCAGGCCTCCAGCAGCGCTCGCCACACCGCACGATCCTTGTTGGCAAACGTCACCGTGGCAAACGCACCGGGAGCCAGCGCCGTGTACGCCGCGGCCATGCACTCGGTCAATCGCCGCTGATAGGCCGCCGCGTCCTTCTTTTGCACCGGGTTGAACGCCACCTCGCGCGCGAGATCGATCGCCTCACCGCACCAGAGATTCCACAGCATCGAGAGCTCGCCGTACTGGATGCCTTCGCCGCCGTACGGAGGATCGGTGAACACGTACTCCACCGATCCTCTCGCCACGATCTCTCCGAGCCGCTCCGACGATCCGGTGACGATCCGGTAGTCGTCCCCGTCGCGCATCGGTCGCGAGAGGCGCCTGGCCATGTCGGCGAGCCCGAGCGCGGTGCGCTGGATCCGGTTCTCGAAATAGCGAAACGGGTTGAGCTCGAGCCAGGTCTTCGGGAGCCAGTAGCAGTTGAGCTTCCAGCTCGGGCCCCCGCCGCGGCTCGTCGGATCGCCGATCATTCGCGTCGACTGCGCGAGGTGCGCCGAGAACGACACCAGCAGCGCCCGCCGCACCGGCGTGTCGACGGTGCGCTCGATCGCCCGTCGCAAGAAGGCCACCGCGACCAGGTTCCGCCGCGTGAAGAGCTGGCTCCACCGCGTGAGCCCGCGCCGCGCGAGCTTGCGCATTTCCCAGCCGAGAAACAGCGCTTCGTCCGGGTGATCGCCGACCTCGGGCAGCCCGCGCCCCGCCGGATCGAGCCGCGGATCGTCCGCGCGCGGCGCCTGGATCACCGTGCCGCAGGCGGCGCAGTCGAGCGTGATCCGCAGCGCTTTCTCGCCGTCGAACGCCGTCGACACCACGTCGCCGTGAGCCCCGCAGCGCGCGCACGTCTCGCCGAAGAGCTCGCGCCGCAGCGCCCGGCCCGCCTCCTGGATCCGCGCCGCTTCGGCCGCGAAACGCAGCGGATCGGCGCCCTCCACCGTCACGCGGGTGATCAGGCCGGCGATGGGGTTGAGATCCACCGCGACGCCGCGGCGCCCGGCGAGCAGGGTTTCCGCGAGCACCACGCCCGACCCGGCGAAGAGATCGAGCACCAGCGCGCCCGGCGCGGAGAACCTCTCGATGTACGCGGCGACCACGTTTCCGGGCTTTTTTCCCCAGTATTTGTGGATCCGATAGCGCGGCGGGAAGGTCGCGGCGCGCACCCGCGGCGGCTCGTCTCCCGGCGCCTCCGGGAGAAAAAATTCGGGGTCGTCCACGCTCGTGCGGACGTTATCCGTCTCCTGCCTCGCCGCAAAGTCGGCGCGCCTCGGGCCGTCTTGCTATCGTCCCGGGCCGTGAAACGACCCTGGATCCCCGCCTGCGCGCTGTTGACGATCGCGACCCTCGCGGGCTGCGGCGGCCTGGCCCACGCGCCGCGCGCGCAGCCCGTCGCCGAGGCGGCGCCCGGCGATCCGAAAGAGCCTCCGCCCGCGAAGACGCTCTTCAGCGCGAGCTCGGTCGCCTCGCTCTTCTCGTACCCGCAGAAGCTCACGGCGACGGAGGCCCAGCTCGGCCCCGAGTGGGCGCAGAAGGGCCACATCGTCTGGGCCATCGCCTTCGTCGCCGACGACGACACCTTCGCCCCCGTGACGATGATCCTCTTCGACGGCCACTACAAAGGCCTCACCATCAGCGACGATCAAAAGGATTTACTCCGTCGCTCGAACCTCTTCAAAGACCTCGATTTCAAGCGCGATCGCCCCGGCTACGCCATGCGCGCCACCGGCGAGGCCGGCGCCGCCGAGGAGACCGCGCTGATCATCAGCCCCCGGGGCCGCTACGAATTGCTGGTCCTCGTCGACGTCCCCAAAGGCGGCCCCACCGAGGCCCCGGGCACCGAGGCCTACCGCGCGCTGCTCATGGAATACACGGTCCGATTGATGGACACCGTGGCCCGCGGCTTCGACGCCACGTGGACGGGAAAGCCTTGATTTCAAGGCTCGATCGCTAGCGACTCAGGAGCTTCACCGAGCCGCTCGGGCCGCTCGCCACGGGCTTGTGCAGCACCAGGTTGCGGCCTGCCTCGCGGCCGTGCGCGTGGGCCTCGGTCCTTTGATTTCCGGCCAATCGCACGTGGTGGATGTGCGGGTGGCGCTTCCGGTAGAAGCCGTCGAGGTCCGAGTCCTTGAGCCAGATCAGGCCCTCTTGCTTGTGGACCACGCGCTGCTGCTCCAGCTTCTCCATGAAGCCGGCCATCACGCCGGCCAAGTAAGTGCGCCGGTCCTTGTTCGATCGGATCCGCTTCGCCCGCTGGTGCTCGCGCCAGAGGTGATCGGCCGAGTGGGTGAGGAAGGCGTGAACGTACTCGGCCATCTCCAGGTTGGCGTGCGAGCCGCAGACCTCGAGCACGCTGCCGCGCTTGCCTTCGAGCGGGCGGTACACCGGGACCCAGATCACCTCGACGAAGAAATGCTTGCCGAGGATCGCCCCGAGGAGGCGCTCGCTCTCGGTGACGCGGCCGGTGGGCTTGCCGAGGTGGCGGAAGCCGTAGGCGCGCGGCGTGTGGGCCGCGGCGCTCTCCAGGTTGTATTTCAGCATCAGCCGCTGGGCGGCGTTCATCGCCGCCTGGGCCTCGTTCACGTTCGAGCTCTCGGCCAGCGCGAGCAGGCGCGCGATCCGCTCCAGCACCCTGGATTCCTCGGTCGATCGCGCCGCGGAAGCCGGTATCCCCGAGGCGCTCGCGTCGACGCCCACGCGGGCGCAGACGTCGCGGAAGGCCGGGCCGTGCGCGGACTCGTCGTGGATGCCCAGCACCTCGTACACGTACTGGTGCGCCATCTCGTGCTTCAGCACCTCGATCACCACGCCCCAGGGCTGCTGCACCACGAGGGCGCGAGCGATCTCGATGGTCCGGTGATCGCTCACCCAGCGGCCGAGGCGCGAGGCGACGTCGGAGAGCTCGATCGCCACGGGCGTGAGCTTTCGCCGGAAAAACACGGCGTTGACGTCGTTGTACGCCGTCCTCAGCTCGCGCACCAGCGCGGCCTCGAGCTCGGCGGCGAGACGGGCGTGGGCTTCGGTTTCCTGGGCGCTGCTGGGCTCGCTCATCCGGGCTTCGGTTCCTTGGCTGACAGGGAGGCGACGGGGTGCTTTCCGCGCTGACGCCGCCGTGTCAAGGAGGCGCTGCCTGCCTGTCGCCAGATCGTCAGCTCGACGCCTTCTTTCGGCTACGCTCGCGCCGCTGTACCGTGCCTGTCGAACCCGTCCCCCCGCCACCCGCGCCCGCTCGTGCTCCGCTCCGCTCGCTCGCCCGCTTTCGCGGACCGTGGGCGCTGGTGTTGCTCGCGGTGCCGATCCTCCTCGTCGTGCTCACCGACGCGCGGATCCGCGGCGACCGGCTCGCGAGCTTCCCGCTCAAGTACATTGGCAGCTACTCGGCCTCCATCGCCGAGAGCGCCGTGCTCTGGGCCCTCTTGCTTTACGCGGCCTCGGCGCGGCGCGGCGCGTTTCGCTGGATCGCGGCGGCCTTCTTCTGCCTCTCGGCCACGCTGGCGATTGGCGTACAGATCTACTTTCACCGCCAGTACTCCACGTACCTGAACCTCGACGCGACCCTCTTCGGCACCTCGTTCTCGTCGAGCCTCTTTGGCCAGCTCAAGGCCGATGGCCGCAACTTTCTCATCTCCGTCGTGCCGCCGCTCTTGCTCGCCGTCGGCCTCGTGTGGCTCGGCCGCACGCTCCTGCCCTCGGGCCGATCGCGCGCTTCAAAAGCCGCGCGGATCGTCACGCCGTTCGCGGTCCTCGCGGCGTTCTTCTTCATCCCCTGCTCGTACCGCACCGTGCAGGCCTCCACGCCCGACGTCATCTATTTCCACGCCATCGGCGGCCTGATGAAGGTGCTCGCCGGCGTCCGCAGCAGCGCCCAGGTCCGGCCCGGCCTGCGCAGCCCGCCGCACCTCGCGGACCTCGCTCGCGCGCCCACGCCGAAGCGCAACGTGCTCTTCCTCCTCACCGAGAGCGTGCGCGCCGACGCGAGCTGCTCCGACCACCGCGAGACGTGCCTCAACGCCCCGGCGATCAACGCCGCTGTCCCCGGTCGCGCCGCGCTGATGCAGATGCGGAGCAACGCCTCGACGACGGCGATCGAGCTCGCGGTGCTGTGGTCGGGCCTCCAGCCGGTGGCCTCACGCGAGGCGCTCCACTCGGCGCCGCTGCTCTTCGACTACGCCCGCGCGGCCGGCGTCGACGACGCCTACTGGACGAGCCATCACATGATGTTCGCCAACTCGCGCCTCTTCGTTCAGGATCTCCCCACGTCGAAGCAGTGCGGAGCGACGGATCTCGATCCGCTCGCCGACATCGATCTCGGCGCCCGCGACGACCTGCTCAGCAAGCGCGTCCAGGAAGAGATTGGCACTCTGAAAGAGCCCTTCTTCGGCGTCGCCCACTTTGGCAACACCCACGTTCCCTACCTCGTCGATCCCGCCGACGCGCCCTTCCAGCCTTCGCTGGAGAGCAAGGCGCCCGACGACATCGAGGGGTATCACAACTACTACCGCAACGCCGTTCACCGCCAGGACAAGATCATCGGCGAGCTGATCCGCGCCGTGCGTGCCAGCCCGGTCGGCGACCACACGGTCCTGGTCTTCACCTCGGATCACGGCGAGGCCTTCCGCGAGCACGGGCAGCTTGGCCACACCGGCTCCATCCTCGACGAGGAGATCCACGTGCCCTTCTGGATCGACGCCCCCAAAGGCACGCTCACCGCCGAGGAAGAGAAGTCCCTGGCAGCGCTGCGCGACACCCCGGTGTTCCACACCGACGTGACCCCGACGATCCTCGACCTCCTGGGCGTGCTCGACTCCCCGGCGATCGCGCCCTACCGGAAGCAGATGGTGGGCTCGAGCCTGCTCCGCGCGCGCCCGGCGCCGCCGATCCTGGCGATGTCGAACTGCTCGGGGATCTGGGGCTGCGCCTTCCGCAACTGGGGAATGATGCAGGGCTCTTTGAAGCTCGAAGGGCGGGAGTGGGACAACCAGTGGCACTGCTACGACGTGCTCTCGGATCCGGAAGAGAAGCACGATCTCGGGCTGGCCGCTTGCGGGGAGCTGCCTTTGCTGGCCGACCAGCAGTACGGTGGGTTGCCGAGCGTGATCCGGTAGCATCGGCCGATGAGGATCCGTCTACCCGCCCTTGAGTGGGTAGGTCGCGATAGCGTTGCCCCACCATCACTCAAACAGCGCAGCGCCACCTTCCCGGAATAGCTGAATCTCTCCGGTTGGCTCGATCACCGCCGCGATGCAAGGCGCGGTGGTCGTCATGGTGGCTCCCACCACGTCTGCCCAGCCCGCTTTGCGCGCGCGCGCAAAAGAATCTCCTCCACCGGCCGAGATGCCGAGCTTGGCGCAGTGGACACGAAGATCGCCCAGCGTTGGATCGCTCGGCAAGGGTGACGGCGCAAAAGGCGCGAGGATCGCGGTCGTCTTGCGCGACTGCGCGTGTCGCTGCCACGCGTCCGGAAAGAATGCCCCCTTCGAGCCATGGTGAGCCACCTTCACCAGATCGACGTCGTTCACGAGGTGGCCGCGCGGATCGTCGGGATCGTCGAGCAAGCGCAGTACGCCTTTCCAACCGGACTTGGGCGAGCTTCGCTTCCCGTTCTCCACGTCGCCCGCCAGAAGCACCTTGCGCCCGGCCCACTCCAGCACGATCCCGAGCGAGACGGCGTTGGGAGCATCCCCGAGGCGCGTCTCACCCGTCATGAGCCGCTCGAAACGCCGGGAGAGCACGTAACGCCCAGCTTTCAGCTCCACGATCTTGCGCCAGAGCAAGCGCACGCGATCCCGGTCGAACGGCGTCGGGGCGAGGAAGTGAACAGTGTAGGGCGCGCCGTTCGGGGTCCACGGTCGCGTCGATGCACAGGGGGCATCGTCGACGGTCCCGTGGAGGTTTGCGTGCTCATCGAGAACGTCAATCGCGTCCGCCAGCTCGCGATAGCGAGCCTTGGTCGGATCAGCCTTGTGCCACATCGCCACGAAATCCCGCACATAGCCGAGCGCCGGGTAGCGGAAAAGCTTTCGTGGCGCGAAGCGCCGGACCACGTCGGCGACGCCGCGGAGGTGATCGAGATCGGGGTGCGTGAGCACGAGGGCGTCAATGGAAGGAATGGCGAGGTGATCCAGCAGCGCAGCAGGGAGGTTGACGCCCCGGTCGGTGCACCCGTCGACCACCATGCAGCGCCCGTCCGGGAAGACGACGACCTGGCTCTCGCCGACGCCCGGTCCGAGCAGGTAAATCTGGAGCTTGCCTGCCGCGGGACGGGGCAAGTGGGCGCCGAAGGGGAGCGTCATTCGTCGTCGGTAACAGCCGCGAGCGCTCTGGGGGCAAAGCGATCGAGGAGCGCGCGCTTCTGAGCGACGATCCGGTTCACCTGATCGGCCCTCTTCCCGCGTTCGAGGCCTTTGAAAGCGGCTTCTGCAAAAAAGGATACGGCGTCTCGCTCGGCGCCGAACTTGGTCACGTAACGATCGAGGGACAGCGTGAAGTCGGCGACGATGTCCTGGCCGAGCTGCCCTCGAAAACCAAGCAGGCGACCGTGGTAAAGAGGGTTGTCCGGCCAGAGCCGGTGCGCTGTCTCGTACGCCTGCCGGATCCGCGGGCGGTTCGTCAGGTCGTCGGCGCGCGCGAGGTTGTAGCCCAGGTATTCCCACGCGTACGCGTCGGTCTTGTCGAAGGTCGTCACGATGTACTCGAAGAGATCGGCCGCCTTCTTGAACTTCGCTCGGTCCCGTTCGACGTGGGCTTCGCGGCTGAGCTGGGTGGCGAGATCGCGGAGCTCGGTCCCGTAGAAGAGCGCGGTGCTCTTGGCCCGCTCGACGTCTCGCGCGAGGACCGCGTGGTGGTGGGTCTCCAGCTTGTCGGACGTGCCCTGCGCGTCCAGCGGCAGGGCGGCCAGGTGCGCGTGGAGCTGCCGGGTTTCGCCGGCCATTCCGAGGTGCGCAAAGCGACGCAGCTGATCCCGCGCGAGCCGGGGCATGCGCAGCGTCGAGGGATCGGCGAGCGGTTGAAGGAAGCCGCTGGCGCGCAGCGCATCGGCCGCGGCGCGGGGGATCGACGTTGCGGTGGGCCGTGCTCCCGAGTACGCGAACGGGCCCATGGCGCCATTGACGTGCTGTGGCGGGCGAACGGCGCTGAGGAGCTTGCCCGCGTCGACCGCAGAGGGCGAGAGCGCGTCATACGCGAGATCGACCAGGTGCGCGTCGAAGTCCTCCACATCGGCCACGATGCGCGAGAGATCGCGCGGCCGGAGCGCGCCACGCTGGGTGAGCCATGCGGCGATGGGCCTGATCTCCGGCGCATACGGGTTCGCCTCTTCGGGCAGGGCCACGCTGTGAGGACTCGTCGCGTACGTCTCTTCCAGATCGAGGTCCGCGAGATCGGGTGAAACCCGGCGGGTGGGGCTCGTACGGAACACGAGCCAGCCGCCCCGCTCAACGGCCTCGAGCACCAGCTTGTAGAGATCGTGGCGCATGGTGATCGACCGATCCGCGCTCCAATCCTCTGTCCCCGCGGGCGCGAGGGCGTCGATGTCGGCGAGAGCGAGGAAGTGGCCAGTCGACTGTTCGGCGGCGAGCGCCAGCGTGTCGCCGAGAAGGATCCGACGGTCTTTCCAGGAGGTCCGCGGATCGAGGCAGACGCGCGCTTTTCGGCCGATCTCGACGCTGGCGGGAAACGCCGCCGCGGCCTGCTCGGCCAGGAGCACCGCCAGGCGCTGCGGATCGTCCCGATCGCCGAACGGAAACAGCAGGGGCATTCCTGGAGGCGCCGTCTCCAGGGTTCCGAGCACAATTTTCGAGGGGAGTGCGGGCATTGTCGGAGGGCGCCGCGACAAATCGCGGCGGCTCTCAACCCTTAGGTTGGATCGGGCTCGCAGCGCAAGCGCCCGCTCCGCGAACATGCGGCGCCGAGAGCGATCACCGGCGGGTTCAACGGGGACAGCGGCCCCGAGGGGAGAGACCCAGGCCACGCGGCGCGGTGAAGCGCGGATCGCGCGAGCCGCTGGAGTGGGTGCAGGCCGCGAGACACTGGGTCGCAAAGTGCCGAGGTGCGTTTCGAGGCCGAGACCACCCCCGGAGGCGTCAGCGAGCGCGAGGTCAGCGTGAAACTGCCCCCGGGAGGTTGAGCTTGCGGCGGCCTGTCACGCCGAGACGGGTGGTCGCAACGCGCGCTGGAGCGCGTGGCGCCGTCGGAGCGGGTGCCGGGAGACCCGGCCCGGAGCAAGGCGGGTGCCGGAACGTTGGGGCACAAGCTGCCGGGGCGCGTACGGGCGCCGGAATTCG
>JBDTXR010000385.1:0-9005 GCA_040006075.1 Byssovorax sp.
GCGAAATCGCCTTCGATTTACGGCTCGCTGCGACGCTCGGCGGCTTCTTCGCGGCGACCTTCTTCGGCACCCGCTTCGCGAGCGGGGCCGCTGCGGTCTTCTTCACCGCAGCGGCCTTCTTCACGGCGCTCACCGTGGGCCTGTCAGGAGACGAAGCCGCGCTTCTTGGTCTCGTGCTCGTCGAGGAGCTTCTCGACGCTGGAGAGGGCGTTCTCGACCGCCTCCTGCACCATCTGGAGCACCGTGGTGGCCGAGCCCTTGAGCGCCTCGTAGTAGCGCTGCCGCTCCGTGGAGTGGAGGATCGCCGGCGGCAACCCCGAGCGCATGAGCAGGAGGTTCATGAACAGCCGCGCCGCCTTCCCGCTGTCGACGGGGAAGGGGTACACGCGCAGCAGATCGTAGTGCGCGCGCGCCGCGATCCGCACGCCGTTGCGCGTCTTCCGGGTCTCGGGATCGTTGAGCCAGTCGACGATTTGCCGGACTTTGTAGGCGATCTTGTCGGGCGCGGCGTACTCGTGGAAGTAGAGCCGGTGCTGGGGGATGTCTTTCCGGTACTTGACCGTCTTGATGTCGCCCTCGGCCGGGTGGAGGATCAAGTAGATCTTCTTGATCACGTCCAGGGTGACCGGCAGCTTCTTCTTCATCGCGTAGTCGCGGACGAACTCGATGGCCTCCTTGTGGCGGCGGATGTCGTCGTAGGTCGGCTGAAGGCTGGAGTCGGACACCGGCGGGGCCTGGCCGGCGAGCGCCGTGCGGAGCTCGTCGAAGGTGTAGACGACGCCCTCGAGCGCGCTGTCGTGATAGATCCACGACATGTCGAAGCTGTCGATGTAGCGACGGCGAAACTCGTCGGTCTGCGCGGCGAGGCGGGTGTCGATCGTCACCGATCGCTCTTCCACCGTGAGCCGCTTCGGCGGCTGGATCATCGGCAGCGGCATCGTGATCAGGCGCGACGGGGGCTCGCGCACGAGGCGCTCGCGTCCGCCGCGCTCTTTCACGGCCTTGCCGCCCTTGCCGGGCTTGCCGCTCGGGGGCTCGGAGCCGCGCTTGCCGAGCGAAGGCGGGGCCACCACGCCGGGCCGCTCGCGACCGCCGCGCGATGGGGCCGCGACGCCGGGCTTCTCGCGACCGCCGCGCGACGGGGCCGCGACGCCGGGCTTCTCGCGGCCGTTGCGCGACGGCGGGCCGCTGCGCGGGGCCGGCTCGCTCTCGCGCGAGGCCTTGGCGGACGACGCGCCCTTCTTGCCCGGCGCGCTGGCCTTCGCCGGCGGTGCCTTGACCGGCGCGGCCTTGGCGACGGGCGCCCTGACCGGCGCGGCCTTGGCGACGGGCGCCTTGACCGGCGCGACCTTCTTCGCGGGCTTGATCTTGGCCTTGGGGGCCGCCTTCTTCGCGATTTTGGCCTTCGCCGGGGCGGCCTTCCTGGCGGGCTTGGCCTTCGCCGGGGCGGCCTTCTTCTTGGCCTTGACCTTGAGCTTGGCCTTGGCCTTGGGAGCCGCCTTCTTGGCGGCCCGGGCCGGGGCGACCTTTTTCTTCTTCAGCTTCGCCGGGGCGGGGCGCCGCGTCGGGGCCGCCTTTTTTGCCGCCGGTTTCTTCCGCGCCGCGCTCTTGGCGGCGGTTTTCCGCGCCTGAATTTTTGCGCGGACGGGAGCCGACTTCTTGGCCGAGGTGCGCGAGCCGCCGGAACGGCGGGCGGGCTTCTGCACCTTCTTGCCAGACTTCTTGCTCAGTTTTCGGGTTTTCTTTGCCGCCATGGGCCGAGATCCATCTGCCGTCGGGGTTTGGGATCGGGCACGATCCCCTGATGCTGGGCGCGCACTACAAAACTACGCGCCTGTCAACCTGTACAACGAGTCAGTACGTTCTACTGCGTGAGGGTAGCAATTTGGCTTTTTGTTCGTCAACCAAGTCGATCGCCCCTCCCCGAGAAAGTTCAAAACGCCCCGTCCCGAGACGGCGGCGACGGTAGCACCCCGCTCCAGATTTCAAATCTGCAATCGCCCGAGATCGAAATGATATCCGGGGAAACCGCCGAAAAGACGGGTGGGAGCGGCTCGTCGCGTCCGCGGGACCGGCGAAGCGCCGGCGACGCGGCCGAGCCCGCGACGCTCGGCCGAAACTGTGGTCTGGATTGCTTTGCCCCGGGTCGAGGTGGGTCACTCGACGCGGAGGGCCTCGGCGGCGACGAGCCGCGAGGCGCGCCAGGCCGGGTAGATCCCGGCGAGCAGACCGATGCCGCTCGAGACGCTGAGGCCGAGCGCGACGGCCCACATCGGGACGTCGGCCGGGAACTGGAGAAAGCGGGCGAGCAGGGTGGCCAGGAACGCCAGCGCCACGCCGATCACCGCGCCGAAGAAGGCCAGCAGCACCGCCTCGATCACGAACTGCATCAGCACCCGCGCCCGCCGCGCGCCGAGGGCCTTGCGGAGGCCGATCTCGCGGGTCCGCTCGGTCACCGCGACCAGCATGATGTTCATCACGCCGATGCCGCCGACGATGAGCGTGAAGGCGCACATCACCAGGCCGGCGGCGGTGACGGTGCCGGCCATCTCGTCGAAGGTGGAGCGGGCCGAGTCGTTGGAGAAGATGTCGAAGTCGTTGTCGGTGTTAGCGTCGAGGCCGCGGACAGCGCGGAAGGCGCTGATGGCCTGGTCCTCGAGGCGGGCCATGTCGCCGTGGGACTTCGCCATCACCGTGATGTTGAGCGAGCGGCCGGTGCCGTAGAGCTCGAGGAAGAGCGCGATCGGGATCGAGACGAGGTTGTCGGGGTTGCCTCCGAAGGGGCTCCCGCCCTGGCGCTCGAGGGCGCCGATCACCTCGAGCTCGAGGCGCCCGAGCCGCACGTGCTGGCCGATGGGATCGCTGTTGCCGAAGAGCACGTCGACGACGCTGGCGCCGAGCACGATCACGCGCGAGGCGCCCATGGCCTCGGCCTCGTTGTAGCCGCGGCCCATGCCGATCGGGAGGTTGTTGTTGGTGAAGAACTCGGGCGTGCCGCCGCCGACCTCGACGCCGCTGTCGAGGTTTTCGCCGACGCGGAGCTCTTTGCCGCCGTCCCAGACCTCGCCGCCGACCTGCTTGGCGAGCGGGAGCGCCTCGCGGAGCTGCTGGACCTGCGAGAGCGTGAGGTTCTTGCGGCGCTGGATCTCCGGCGCGAGCTGGCCGAAATGGAAATTCGGGAGCCTCTGGATCTGGAACACGTCGGCGCCGAGGCCGCCCATGTTCTTGTCGATCGAGGCCTGGAGGCCGTTGAGCAGCGACATCATCGCCACCACGGTGAAGACGCCGATCACGATGCCGAGGAGGGTGAGGCCGGAGCGGAGGCGGTGGCCGCTGAGGGCGCTCCAGGCGAGGCGCAGATCGTCGACGCGCGCGCCGAAGGCGGCCGCGAACGCCGCGCGACGGGTGCGAGGCGCGGCCGCGCGGACCGGCCGGCTACTCATGGCGCAGGGCTTCGATCGGGTGCAGGAACGCGGCGGAGAGCGCGGGCCAGAGGCCGAAGACCGCGCCGAGGATGCACGAGCCGATGACCCCGCCGGCGACGACGCGCGGATCGATGCTGGTGGGCATGGGGCTCAAGATGTCGATCAGCGCCGCGGCGCCCGCGCCGAGCGCGACGCCGAGCGCGCCGCCGAGCAGCGCGACCATCACCGCCTCGCAGAGGAACTGCATCAGGATGCTGGCGCGCCGCGCGCCGAGGGCGCGGCGGATCCCGATCTCGCGCGTGCGCTCTTTCACCGAGACCAGGAGGATGTTCATGATCCCGATCCCCGCGACCGCCGCGGTGATGATCCCGACCAGGATCCCGACGACGTTGGTGGCCATCATCGTGCTGTCGAACCCCTGGAGGATCTTGTCCTGGCGGTTGACGGAGAAGTTGTCGTCTTGATCCGGGCCGAGGCGGCGCGTGGCGCGCATCACCGCGGTGATCTCGTCCTCGGTCTCCATGACCTTGCCGGCCGGCGCGACGACCGCGATGGTGAGGCCGCGCTTGGCGCCGAAAGACCGTAAAAACGAGCTCAACGGGAGCACGAGCAATCCGTCTTGCGAGCGGCCGAAGGCGTTGCCCTTGCGCACCAGCGAGCCGACGACGGTGCAGCGCGTGGTCGGGCCGACCTTGAGGCGCTGGCCCACCGGATCCTGGTTCTTGAAGACCGCGTCCTCGATGTCGGCGCCGATCACGCAGGCGTCGCCGCCGATCTCGTGATCGAGATCGCTGATGAAACGGCCGCGCCGGAGCTGCCAGCCGCCGGCGTCGAGGAAGGCCTCGGTGGTGCCGCGGACGTCGACGTTCTTCAGCTCTTTCTCGCCGAACATCACCACCGCCTCGGTGTTGGCGACGGGCGCGATGGCGACGGGGAGCTTGGTGTTGGCGACGAGCGCGCGGTAGTCCATTTGCCCGACGGCGGGGCGGTTGCGGAGCTTCCACCAGTCCTTGCCGTTCACGCCCCAGGCCCACTTGTGCACGTAGAGCGTGTTGGGTCCGAGCGAGTTGAGCTGCTTGGCGAAGCTCGCCGTCATGCCGGCCTCGACCATGAAGATGATGATCACCGCCATGATCCCGACCGAGACGCCGGCGATGGTCAGCGCGGCGCGGAGCTTGTGCGCGAGGAGCGATCGGACCGCCTGCACGATCGCGTCGCGGAGCTCGGCGAAGAAGCGAACGAGGCTGCGAAAGAAGCCGATTTGCTTCGATTTCGCGCGCAGCGGCGGGAGCGTGCTCGCGGGCGCGGCCATGACCTAGCTCTCCCTCGCGTGGGCTTCGGCGGCGGCCTGCGCCGCGAGGACCTGGGCCACGACCTCGGCGCCCATGGCCTCGGCGTTGGCCATCGCCACCTCGCGGCCGGGGCCGTCGGCGATGACCAGGCCGTCGACGATGCGCACGGCGCGCGGGCAGCGCGCGGCGAGCCTGGGCTCGTGCGTGACGAGGACGATGGTGTTGCCCTTGCTGTGCAGCTCGAGGAAGAGGTTGACGATCTCCTCGCCGGTGCGGCTGTCGAGGTTGCCGGTGGGCTCGTCGGCGAGCAGGAGCGACGGCTGGGTGACCAGCGCGCGGGCGATGGCCACGCGCTGGCGCTGGCCGCCGGAGAGCTCGGTCGGCTTGTGGGTCATCCGATCGGCGAGCTGCACGCGCTCCAGCGCCTCGACCGCGCGCTCGCGGCGCTCTTTCTTCGAGATGCCGCGGTAGATCAGCGGGAGCTCGACGTTCTCGAGCGCGCTGGCGCGGGGCAAGAGCTGAAACGACTGGAAAATGAAGCCGATCTCGAGGTTGCGCACGTCGGCGAGCTCGTCGTCGGAGAGCTCGCTCACGTCGCGCCCGGCGAGGCGGTAGCGCCCGACGCTGGGCACGTCGAGGCACCCGAGGATGTTCATGAGCGTGGACTTGCCCGAGCCCGACTGGCCGATGATCGCCACGAACTCGCCCGGCTCGATCCCGAAATGGATGTCGCGGAGCGCGGCCACCTGGGTGAGGCCGAGGTCGTAGGTCTTGCCGATGTGGTCGAGCTCGATCAGGGCCATGGCGGTCGCTCAGCTCTTGTCCTTCGGTGGGCCATTTCCGCTCGCGCCGGGGCCGTCCTTCGGCAAGACCTTGACCGCCTGACCGTCTTCGAGCTCGCGCGCGAGGGTGCGGTACGGGCCGTCGACGATGGTGTCACCCTCGCTCAGGCCGTCGAGGATCTCGACGTCGGCGCGGCTGGCGATCCCGGTGTGGATCACGTGCATCTGCGCGGTCCCGTCGGCCGCGACGACGAACACCACCTTGGCGGGCTTGGCCTTGCCGCCGGCGTTCGAGGCCGAGGCCGACGTCGCGCCCGCGTCGCCCTCGGCGCCGGCGTCGCTCTTCTTCGGCTCGCGCGAGGTCACCGCCTGGATGGGTACGGTGAGCACCTTGGGGTGCGTCGCGGTGGCGATGGCCACCGACGCCGAGAGCCCCGGGAGCGCGCCCTCGGGCGGCGCCTCGAGGCCGACGCGGACGAAGAACGTGGTGACCTCGGCGTCGGTGCCCTGGTTCTTGATCTGCGCGTTCTTGCCGACCGCGACGACGTGCCCCTTGAACTGCTTGTCGGGCATGGCGTCGATCTCGACCGTGGCCTCGTCGCCCTCGTGGATCCCGACGACCTCGTGCTCGCCGACCTCGGCCTTCACTTCCATGAACGCGAGGCCGCCCATGAGCAGCACCACGTCTTCGCTGAAATCCGAGCCGCGGATCCGCTCGCCGACCTTGTGGTTGAGCTCGAGGATCGTGCCGTCGATCGGCGCGGTGAGCGTGGCGCGCGACTGGTTGTAGAGCGCGGTCTCGAGCTGGCCCTGGCTCTGCGCGGTGAGCTGCTTCTGCGCGGTGCGGCGGCTCTGATCGAGCTTGAGCTGGGTCTCGGCCTTCTCGAGATCGGAGGCCGGCGCGAGGTTCTCGGTGACCATCTGCCGGCGGCGCGCGAGGTCGCGCTCGTCCTGGATGATGGTGGCGTCGACCTGCGCGGTCTGCGCCACCGCCGAGGCCACCGCGCCGCGGAACTGCGCGACCTGCGACTCTTCCAGACGCTTGTCGATCTGCCCGAGCACCTGGCCGCGGGTGACGCGATCGCCTTCTTTTACCGACAAAGAGAGGAGATCGCCGGTGACGTTGGAGCTGACCTTCACGGTCTCGCGCGCCTGGAGGTGGCCGGCGGCGCTCACGGTGCGGGTGACGTCCTGCCGCTTCACGATCGAGGTGCTGATCTCGACCGGCGGCGGGGGGTGCGGCTTCAGGCCCTGGGCCGTGGCGAACCCCACGGCCACGAGGATCAGCACCGCGAGTATCCAGCGTCCTTTCGTCATGGCGTTCTCTCGCGAGCGCGCTGTCGGCCGGGCCGCAGCGACGCGGTCGCGTTCATCCCTTCGTGGCGACCTGGGTGAGGAGCTGGTAGCAAACCCACGCCACGAGCGTGCCGGTGAGCGCGCTCCTGCGAGGGATCTGGCCGACCGCAGCGACGCCGAAGGCCAGCATGAGCGCGGCCCAGAGCGAGAAGAAATCGAGGGCGCTGCCGAGCTTCATCCAGGGCCCGTCGAGCGGGTGGCCGAGGAGCGGCAAGATCGCGCTGAGCGAGCGCGGGGTGAGCGCCACGCCCTCGGGCGGGAGCGTCTCGTGGCGAAAGGCGATGGCGGCGTCGAGCAGCGCGGCGATCGCCCCGGGGAGGAGCGTGGCCGCCGCGACCGGCACGACGGCGCTGCCCTTGATCCGGCCGCGCAGGAACCACACCAGCGCGACGAGCGCGAGGCTGGTGGCGGCGAGCTGCACCGGGACGGAGACGACGCCCTTGGCCACGCTGAGGACCTCGGCGACGCGCTCGGCGTTGTGGGTCTCGTCGGCGACCTGGCGATCGCTCATGGTCTGGAGCTGGCCGCTCATCTCGAGCTTGCGCAGCGTCGCGCTCCGGGCGTCGACGCGGTACGCGAGCGCCGCGCCGAGCAGCAGCGCGCAGAGCCACGCGAAGAGGAAGAGCCGCCCGGTGCGCCCGACGCGCGCCTGACGATCCATGCCGCGATCGGGCGCGAACAGCAGCGCGAACGGCGAGGGGCCGGCCTCGGCCTTCGCGCTCACGCGCCGCTCCCGACGCGCCGCGCGGGCGGTGGGATCGCGACGAGCGGCGCGGATCGAGGGGAGGGATCGGGGTTCGCCATCGAGCGGCGAGGACTACCGTGCGAACCGCGGGGGAGCAATCACGCGAACGTCGATAAATGCAGACTCTTCGCGTGATTTCTCGCGAGGCGCCGTTCGACCGAGGAGACCGCCGCGACGCGAAGTGTTGGCAGCGAAAAGGAAATACCGAGGCCGCGCGGATCGCGCGGCCCCGGCTCGACGTCGACGCGTCAGGCGTCGATGTTGATGATCAGCTTCTGCCGCAGCGCGAAGTACTCCTCGCTCACGGCGAAGAGCAGCAGCTCCTTGAGCCGCTCCTTCTGCGCCACGGCCGAGGAGGCCTCGTCGGCCGCCTTGATCATCTCGTTCGCCAGCTCGAGATCGTTGGCGATGATGAACCCGGTGCGATCGGCGGAGAGGTCGACCGCGGCGACCCACTTCTTCAGATCGATCGCGCCGGACTGGAGCAGCTTGGTGACCACGCTCGCGAGCTGATCGCGCATCGGGCCGACGATCATCGGCTCGATCACCGCGAGGTTCTCCTTCACCTGGCCCTCGAGCTCCTTGGCGACCGGGAACGCCGGGGTGATGAGCTTGATCGCGGCGAAGAGCCAAGCGCGCAGGCCGGTGCCCGTGGGCACGAGGTGCCGCAGGTAGAGGCCCGGACGGTAGTACGTGAGGTGGCGCGCGGCGATGAAGGCCGCGGCCTGCGTCGGCAGCTCGGTCGCCAGCGCCGCGGCGCCGAGGACGATCGCCGGCGTGTGGGCGTGGAGGAACGAGACGCCGCTCCCGTCGTTGGGGTTCTGGAAGGTGAGCGGCGGCTCCATCCCGAGCACGCCGGCCGCGTAGAACAGCGTCTGTGACATGGGGTAGGGGTGCCGCGAGAGATCGAGCGCGTAGGCCTGCTGGTAGCCCAGGGCCTCGAGGGGCTGGCCGTTCTTCTTCAGCACCGCGGGCTCGATGATCGTGAAGATCGCCGTGAGCAGCGGATCGGCGTCGGCGTGCATCACGCTCGCCGACCAGTCTTCGTCGCTGAAGCGATCCTGCGCGGCGGCCGCCGTCTCGGAGCGCATCCGACGGAAGAAGCGCTCCTCGTCGGGCTCGGCGAAGTTCATGCAGAACAGCGCCTGGCAGAGGCAGAACGCCGCGTCGGCGCGCTTGGACTCGGTGTAGAGCTTGCGCAGCAGGCGGTAGGCGTCGGGCTTGTAGGGGTGGCGGCGGAGGATCGGCGTCTGGGCCGAGACCGCCTTGTCGAGGTACTGCGCCGGATCGCTCGCGTAGAGCGTGGCGAGCAGCTCGTTGCGCGCGTCGTTGTCGGGCTCGAGCGTCTGGGCGGCCTCGTAGGCGTCGATGGCCTCGCCCGTCCAGCCGAGCTTGTCCTTGTAGA
>JBDTXR010000386.1:0-8993 GCA_040006075.1 Byssovorax sp.
CGCACATGTAGAAGTCCTGCTCCGACACGTGATCGAGCTTGCCCTCGACGATCTCTTCGAAGCCGGTGATGGTGTCCTTCAGGCTCACCAGCTTGCCTTCGAGGCCCGTGAACTGCGAGGCCACGAAGAAGGGCTGCGAGAGGAACTTCTGGACCTTGCGCGCGCGGGAGACGACCAGCTTGTCGTCTTCCGAGAGCTCGTCCATCCCGAGGATGGCGATGATGTCCTGGAGGTCCTTGTACTTCTGGAGCGTCTGCTGGACCTTGCGGGCCACGCCGTAGTGGCGGGCGCCGACGACCTGCGGATCGAGCATGGTCGAGGCCGAGTCGAGCGGATCGACGGCCGGGTAAATCCCGAGCTCGGAGATCGCGCGCGAGAGCACGGTGGTGGCGTCGAGGTGGGCGAAGGCCGTGGCCGGCGCGGGATCGGTGAGATCGTCGGCGGGCACGTAGATGGCTTGAACGCTGGTGACCGAGCCCTTGGTCGTCGAGGTGATCCGCTCCTGGAGCGCGCCCATCTCGGTGGAGAGCGTGGGCTGGTAGCCGACGGCGCTGGGGATGCGGCCGAGGAGCGCCGACACTTCGGAGCCGGCCTGCGTGAAGCGGAAGATGTTGTCGATGAAGAGCAGGACGTCTTGCCCCTCGTCGTCGCGGAAGTACTCGGCGATGGTGAGGGCCGAGAGGGCGACGCGGGCGCGGGCTCCCGGCGGCTCGTTCATCTGGCCGTACACCAGGGCCGTCTTCGAGATGACGGTGGCGCCGCTGTCGAGCTTCGACTCGCTCATTTCGAGGAGCAGATCGTTGCCTTCGCGGGTGCGCTCGCCGACGCCGGCGAACACCGACACGCCGCCGTGGGCCTTCGCGACGTTGTTGATGAGCTCCATGATCAGCACGGTCTTGCCGACGCCGGCGCCGCCGAAGAGGCCGATCTTCCCGCCCTTGCGGTAGGGGGCGAGCAGGTCGATGACCTTGATGCCCGTCTCGAAGATCTCGACCTTGGTCGACTGATCGACGAAGGCCGGGGGCTCGCGGTGGATCGGGAGGTACTTCTCCGCGTTGACGGGGCCGGCCTCGTCGACGGGCAGGCCGACGACGTTGAGGATCCGGCCGAGGCACGCCTTGCCGACCGGCATCATGATCGGCTTGCCGGTGTCCTTGACCTCCATCCCGCGCATCAGGCCGTCGGTCGAGTCCATCGCGATCGTGCGGACGGTCGACTCGCCGAGGTGCTGGGCGACCTCGAGGACGAGGTTGTCGGCCTGATCCGAGATCGACGGGTTCGTCAGTTTGAGCGCGTTGAGGATCTTCGGGAGCTGACCCGCCGAGAACTCGACGTCGACGACGGGGCCGATGACCTGAACAATCTTACCAGACACCATGGAGCCGAGGCCTCCTCCCGCGTCGCGGGGTTCACGGAATGCGCGCGGCGATTAACACGTGGGGGAACGCTTGACTAGTAGGTTTTGCGAGAACCCGATCAGTGCGGCGCGCGGACCGGATCGCGCATCGTCACGAACTCTTCGGCGGCCGTCGGGTGGAGGCCGATCGTGCTGTCGAACTGGGCCTTGGTGGCGCCGCATTTGAGCGCGATCGCCAGCCCCTGGATGATCTCCGGGGCGTCGGCGCCTACCATGTGCGCGCCGAGGACGCGGTCGGTCGCGCGGTCGACGACGAGCTTGATCATCGTCTGGGTGTCGCGGCCGGAGAGGGTGCTCTTCATGGGGCGGAAGCTCGAGCGGTAAATGTCGACCTCGGCGTGCGCGAGGCGCGCCTGCTCCTCGGAGAGGCCGACGGTGGCGACCGGAGGCTGCGAGAACACCGCCGAGGGCACGCCGTGGTGATCGATCTTCATCGGGCGGTGGTTGAACGTCGTCTCGGCGAAGGCGCGGCCCTCGTGGATCGCCACCGGCGTGAGGTTGATCCGATCGGTGACGTCGCCGACCGCGAAGATGCTCGGGACCGAGGTGCACGACCACTCGTCGACGGCGACGGCGCCGCTCGGGTTGAGCTTCACGCCCACCTCTTCGAGGCCGAGCCCCCGGGTGTTGGGGGCGCGGCCGGTGGCGTAGAGCACCGCGTCGGCCTCCAGCAGCTCGTTGCTCGCGAGGCGGACGCTGATGGCGCCATTCGCCTCTTTTTCCAGGCTGCGGACGACAGAGTCGCAGCGGATGGCGATCCCTTGCCTGGCGAGCTGCGCGCGGAGATGCGCGCGGATGTCCTCGTCGAAGCCGCGGAGGATCGAGTCGGCGCGGAGGACGATCTCCACGTGCGCGCCGGCGCTGTGGAAGATCCCGGCGAACTCCACCGCGATGTAGCCGCCGCCGACGATGACGACGCGGCGCGGGAGTTCCGGCAAATCGAGGGCCTCGTTCGAGGTGATGGCGTGCTCGATCCCGGGGACCCTGGGCATCACCGGCCAGCCGCCGGTGGCGATCAGGATGTGCTTCGCGGTGACGCGCTGGCCGGCGATCTCGACCGTGTGCGGATCGACGATCGTGCCGCGGCCGTCGAAGAGCTTCACGCCGGAGTCGCGGAGCATGCGGATGTAGATGGCGTTGAGGCGATCGAGCTCGCGATCCTTGGCCGCGATGAGCTTGCCCCAGTCGAGGGTGGACTCGCCGACCGTCCAGCCGAAGCCGGCGGCGTCGTCGAGATCCTCACGAAAATGCGAGCCGTAGCAGAGGAGCTTCTTCGGGACGCACCCGCGCAGAACGCAGGTCCCGCCGACGCGGACCGACTCGCAGATGGCGACCCTGGCACCGTACGAGCCGGCGCGACGCGAGGCCGCGACGCCGCCCGAGCCGGCGCCGAGCGTGACGAGATCGAAGTCGTACTCCATGGGGCGGAAACGTAGGGGCGAGGCGGGGTGGGGGGCAAGCCGCGCGATCCGGGCGCGCCGCGCTTCCGCAGCGCCCGCACGGTCTGGTAGCGTTCCGGCGATGCTTCGATTCGCTCTCGTCGGCCTCGCCGTCTCGCTCGTCGCTTGCACCCGTGGTCCGAGCAACAGCGCCGTGTACGAGCAGAACAAAGGGCTCGCGGCCACGCTCGATCAGGGCGTCGCCGCCGTCGTGAAGAGCGTCGAGGCCGCCGCGCCCCCCGAGCTCGACGCGACCTGCACGGGCGTGAATCTCACGCTCGATCAAGAAGCCGTGCTCGACCCCGAGAAGAACAAGCTCGGCGCGGGCAACACCGAGCTCGTCGAGTGGCGCGGCCTCAGCGGCGCGTTTTCAATCTTCAAGCCGGGCCCGCCGGGGACCGAGGAGGGCTGGAAGATCAAGGATCCGGCGGGCTACCAGCTCCGGATGACGACCTTCAAGGCCAACGTGCCGGCCGCGCAGCACCAGCTCTCGCCGGGCGGCTTTCTCTTCCAGGGCGGCAAGGCGCCGGCCGATCCCACGCCGCCGCAGCTCGTCACCCAGATCGAGCGCGCGAAGGGCGTGCAGCATTTCCTGGTGATCCGCGGGAGGCCGATCGCCGACGACGGCCGCTCGCAGATCGTCGAGGTGCACCACGTCGAGTTTCCCGGCGGGAAATACCTCTGCGGCTTCGCGTTCCAGGGCAAGGTCGCCGCCGGCGTGCAGAACAACGACACCGTGCAGATCAAGCGCTCGGGCGGGATCGAGACGCGGACCGCCGGCGTGGAAGACCGGGTCGGCGCGGCGCTGCGCGACAGCGTGATGGCCGAGCTGTGCAAGCAGATGAAGACGCGGTTCGAGATCGCCGTGGAGACGCATGGCTCGCTCTGAGATCGCGGCGCTCCTGCTCCTCGCCGCGTGCAAGAGCGCGCCGCAGCAAGAGCTCCCGCCGCCTCCTGCGAGCGTCTCCGCGCCCCTCGCTGCCGCCGTCTCCGCCGCGCCGAGCGCCTCTCCTGCTCCGGTCGTGAGCGCCGCGCCCGAGGATCCGTTCTTCGGCCCCAGGCGCCTCCCCGGCACGCGTGGACGCGAGACCGTGCGCGAGGCGGGCGGCGTGCTCCTCGGTGTCCCCGCCGGCTGGGAAACGACCAGCGTGTACGACGCCTACGACGTCGCGACGCCGAAGAAGGGCGATCTGCAGCAAGCCGGCGCGTACTACCTCGCGCTCGGCGGCAAGGTCGGAGCGCGCGGCGACATGCCCGATCCGAAGGAGCTGGCGCGGCTCGCGTACATCCTGCGAATGGTGAAGACCACCTGGGACCCGCCGTACGAAGCGCGCGTGAGCCCGCGCGGCTACCGCGGTCAGATCGCTCGCGGGCGCGGCGTCGGGCTCAGCGCTGCGGAAGGCGAGAAAGAGGCATTCGCCGCGGTGGTGGAGATCCCGACGCGTAAATCGATCATCTTCCTCGGCGCGTGGATGACGTCGCACCCGGAGCACGAGGCGAGCCTGATCGATATGCTGCGGATGCTGGAGCCCTGCGAGTTCAAGCCGGCGAAGGGGTGCGTGCCGGTCGCGCCTTGAAGCGGGCGTGACGCGTTCATGGACGCTCGCGGCTCGATGCACGAGACTGAGCACCATGAGAACCGCGGCAGCGCGCTCCGGCCTGTCCGAGCAGGACTACCTCGACTTCGAGCGCGCCTCGCCGATCCGTCACGAGTACGAAGGAGGCGACGCCTTCCTGATGTCGGCCGGCACCTTCGAACACAGCGCGGTCGCGGCGAACCTCCTCAGCGAGCTTGGCAATGCCCTGCGAGGGCGAGGCTGCCGAGCGCTCATGTCCGACATGCGGATCAAGATCCCCGCGACGGGCCGGTATGTGTACCCGGATGGATCGATCGTCGGCGCGCGACCGCAGTTCGTCGACGAGCAGCGCGACACGCTCCTCAACCCGCGGTTGATCATCGAGGTCCTGTCCAACTCGACCGAAGCCTACGATCGCGGCGACAAGTTCGCGCAGTATCGGTCGGTCGCCTCGATCGGCGAGTACGTGCTCGCGTCGCAGAAGGAGCCGAAGATCGAGGTGTTCACGCGCCAGCCGGACGAGAGCTGGATGCTCCGCGTTCATGGACCGGGCGAGCGCGTCGCGCTTTCATCGCTGGAGTGCACGATCGAGGTGGACCGCGTGTACCAGGATGTCTTCGAGGTGGCCGCGACTGGCGACGGGGGCTGAGCGTCGCCAAGAACGCTCAGCGCTCAGCGTCGCCACTTTCGGCTTGCGCTCCCGGGTGGCGCCCGGTGTTCTGCCGCGCATGGCAGACCCCTACATCGACAACCGCGAAACGCTCTCCTACGGCCCCTTCGCGGTCGACCAGATTCAATCCCTCGTCGTAGATCTCGATCCCGACTTCAAGAAGGCTCTCGCGACCGTCTCCGGCCGACTTACCGAGGCCACCACCGTGATGCATGGCGCGCTCACGAAGGCCGGCGAGATTGACCTCGTTACGTACAAGTCAGCGGAGGGCGTGCACGACGCGATCGCGGCCGCCCGCTCCGAGCTGCGGCGCTGCGTGAGCTACGCCGACTCCCGTGCGGGTGGCGCTGTGATCATCAAGGATCTTCTTGGTGGAGAAGCGTTGAGCACCGTCGTTCGTCGTCGGCCGGCCAAGCTTTCGGGCGCGCTCGGTCATGCCATCAGCGCTGTCGCCAAGCATAAGTCGCAGCTGCCGGAGCACGCGAAATGGAGCGCGTCGCTCACCACCGCGAAAGACGCGATCGATGCGCTCAACACCTCGGTAAGGCAGAGCCGGAACGAGCGGCGGGAGGCGACCCCCGAGACCGCGGCTGCGCGCACGGCCTGGCTCACGGCCTATGCGGCGGCGAAGCTGATCGTCGAAGGCGTCCTCCGGTATGCCGGGAAGACCGCGTTGATGTCCGAGATCTTCGACGACCTGGCCGAGGTGCACCGGGCCGCAGGAGTGTCCGACGGCGACGTCCCCGTCGAGACCGCGCCAGCCAACCCGAAGTAAGGGCCCTCCGCCGGTAAGTGCCCGGATCCAGAACGGATCACGTCGCTCTCGGCTGCAGAGAGTCGACCTGCAAAACCAGATCGCGCGCTCTCCGCGGTCGAGAGTAGGCCCGACAAACGAGAACGAGCGCTCTGGGCTACCGAGAGCGCTCACGCGACGGGTGGCGGCTACTCCGCGCGCATCGGCGCGAGCGCCGCCATCCGCGCATAGGCCTCCACGCCGAGCGTCTCCCCGCGCGCATCGAGCGAGATCCCACACGCTGCCGCGCTGGCCTCCAGCTCCTCCTTCGACCAGCCGAAGAGCCCCTTCCAGGTGTTCCGCAGCGTCTTCCGCCGCATCCCGAACGCGGCCTTCACCACCGCCTGAAACGCCTTCGTCTCCTGCGCGCGCCGCGGCCGATGCGGGATGAGCAGCACGACGGCAGAGTCGACGTTGGGCTTCGGGAAGAACGCCCCGCCGCGCACGGTGATCACCTTCTTCACCTCGAACGCGGCCTGCACGAAGACCGAGAGCGCCCCGTAGGCGTCGGTCCCGGGCGCGGCGATCAGCCGCTCGGCGACCTCGAGCTGGACCATGAACACCGCGCGATCGATCTCGTCGGCGAGCTGCGTGGCGCGCTCGATCAGCCGCCCGGTGATCAGATAAGGCAGGTTCCCCGCGACGGCGTGCGGCCTTGGCCCGTCCTTGATCGGCGCGAGCCAGTCGAGATCCAGAGCGTCCCCTTCGATGATCGACAAGCGCCCATCCGCAAGCGGCTCCGGAAGCTCTTCGGTAAGCAGCGGGATGATCTCCCGGTCGTACTCGATGGCGACGACCTTCGCGGCTCGCTCCACCAGGTGCTTCGTCAGCGCGCCCAGACCGGGCCCGATCTCGAGGACGGTCCCGCCCGTCGGCGTGCTCGCGGCCTCGGCGATCTTGAGCGACGCGTGCACGTCGGTGAGGAAGTTCTGGCCGAAGCGCTTCTTCGGGGAGAACCCGTGCGCGCGCAGGCGATCACCGAGCGACAAAGTTCAGCCGGGGGCTTTCTCGGTCGCCTCGGCGGGCTTGACCGGATTCGTGGCGTGACGGAGGCGGACGATCTTGATCCCGAGCCGGCGCAGCACGGCCTCGCGGCGCGAGAGCGAGACGCGGGCGCGCACGCGGACGGCCGCGGCGGCGATCGGCGCGAGCTCGTCCCAGCGGCTCGGCGCGGCCGGCGGCGGCAGCACCGGCGTCGGCGCGAAGGGATCTTCGTCGTCGGGCGGGAGCTTCATCGGATCGTCCCATGGAGCGCTGAGCGCGGGCTCGATCGACGGTGACGACCAGGTGACCGCGGCGCCGGTCGCCTTGACGCGGCGGACCGCGTCGCCGAGCGGCTGAGCCTGGCGCTCGTCGGGCGGCGCGGCGACGACGTGGACCAGGCTGCTCCGCGGCTTGATCCGCGCGATGTGCATCAGCGCTTCGACCAGCGCCACGCCGACCTCGCGGCGATCGCTCTCGATCTTCGGCGGCGAGTCGATGCCGAAGGCCGCGAGGTACCGGCGCAAGGTGCGATCGCGGAGCGAGCGCCCCTGCGGCGCCTGGGCGCTGAACGGAGCCCGCGCGCGCATGGCGTCGGCGCGGGCCGCGAGGCGATCGAGATCGCCGCGGCGCACGTCGGAGAGGCCGCGCGAGTCGAGCGGGCGCAAATGCTCGAGCACGCGCACCGCGACGTCGGACTCGTCGAGGTCGCTGCGCTCGGCGTCGTAGGTCCCGCACCCGACCGTGAGCGCGTGGGCGATCTTCGAGGCCTGCGAAGGCCCTTGATCCGGAGGGATCGCGGTGCGCAAGCCCGCGGCGACGATGATCAGCCCGACGCGGTCGCCGCGCGAGAGGTGCCGCGTGGCGAGCGAGGAGATCTCGTCGATGGCGAGATCGAGCGGGGCGCGGCCGAGCGGGCCGGCCCACTGATCGACCGACGCTTCGAGCACCAGCCAGACCACGTCGCGCTCTTCGCGTTCGAAGTCGCGCACCAGCAGCGTCCCCCGCCGCGCGCTCGCTTTCCACGCGATGCGCCGGAACGGATCGCCGGGCTGGTGCTCGCGGAGCTCGCGGAGATCGCTGCCCTCGCCGCGCTGGCGCCCTGGTTTTCCCGAGGCGGCGACGAGGTGGCTGCGCCCGCCGCGCGGCTGCATGAGGTAGGTGGCGAAGGGGCGGGGGAGCACCTCGACGCCGTAGGGATTGGCGAAGGTGAGCGGCACCTCGAAGAGCCCCGACGCGCCGTGGACCTCGAGCGCGAGGCCGTGCACGCCGTGGTGACCGACGCGCGGCGCCTTCACCTTGACGATCACCTTGAGGCGCCCTGCGGCGGGGACCTCGCCGGCCGCGGGCTCGATCTTCACGTCGAGCTGCGACGAGGCGATGGCGCGCAATTTCACGTAGCGCGCGGCGAGCGTGTCGCGGTTGCGGACCTCGGCCTCGATCTCGATCGTGCTCCCGCGCGCGGTGCGGACGATCCGTTTCGGCCCGCTCCAGAGCATCTCGAAGCCGGCCGCGCGGATCCGCGAGACCGAGACCAGCGTGACCGCGCGGGCGATGGCGACGGCGAGCAAGATCGCGCCGCCCCACGCGACGATCGCCGGCTCGCGCGCGGCGACGCCGACGCCGACCATGACAACGCCCGCGATGGCGAGGTGGGCGGCCGTGCGCGTGGGGTAGAGCTGCATTGGTCGCTAGACCGGGCGGACCGCGCGACGGTAGGCGACGCGCTGGATCGCCTCGTCGATCACGCCGTCGCGCGCCTTGGCGTCGCCGTCGGCCTCGGGCACGAGGACCAGCCGATGCGAGAGCACGGCCGACGCGACGCCGCGCACGTCGTCGGGCGTGACGAACGGTCGCCCGCCGATCACCGCGGCCGCCTTGGCGGCCTGCACGAGCCCGAGCGTGCCGCGCGGCGAGGCGCCGAGCAGCACCCGCGGATGCGTCCGCGTGAACGTGGTGAGGCCGACCGCGTACTCGTAGACGTCGTCCTCGACATGGATACGCTTGGCCACGTTTTGCAGCGAAAGCAGCGCCGCGGTGTCGAGCACCGAGCGCGCCTTGGGCGCGTCGAGGTTGTGGGCGCGGAGCATCGCGACCTCGTCCTTGTGGCTGGGGT
>JBDTXR010000387.1:0-8976 GCA_040006075.1 Byssovorax sp.
CCGCCTCCGTCACGCGCTCCGGTACGTCACGTGACCACCGTGGCGGTCACCGAGGCCGCCGCGGCGATGCCGCCGCCGGTCGACTCGGCAGGTGGGCCGCCTACCAGGTGATCTCGAACCGGTAGTCGACGCCGCCGCCGCGGAGCGACTTGGACACGGTGCGGACCCGGAGGATCGTCGGATCGCCTTCGGGGACCGTGCCTTCGATGATCCCGGCGAAGGTCTGCTCGTACCACTCCACGGGCTCGACGCGGCAGACCCAGGCGATCTCCCGCTCGCCGACCAGGTCCGACGTGTGCTCGTTCCCGGCGACCGAGAGGTTGTAGGCCTTGGCCAGGAGCGGGAGAATCGTCCTGGGCTTGTCGCCCATGAGGGCGTTCATGGTCTTGCCGAGCAGGCTGTCGCGGAAAATGGGGAAGAACGTCCGCGCGGTGAGGCGGAGCGAACGGGCGATGGTCTCGGCCGGGTAGAGCATCCGCGCCGTGAGGTAATAGAGCTTGTAGAAGTCGCGATGAGGGTAGTGGCGAAAGGCGATGATGTGGTCGGGGATCCCGGCGCTGCGCTGGAGGTTCGCGAGCGCGACCTCGCCCTTGGCCTGGCGGACGATCCGGGCGATGCCCTCGAAGAAGATGCCGCGGACCTGCTGCTCCGGCGAGATGCCCACGAGGTTCTTGGCGATGGTCGCCTGGTCCGAGAGCACCGAGGTGACCCGGGCGGCGAACACCTCCGCTAGCTTGAGGGGGATCGCCTTGCTGCCCCACGAGGCGGCGTCGGGAGCTTCGGCGATGGTGGCTTTCACGCGATTGGACCTCGGGGAGCTGGGGTGTGGGAAAATGAAGGCCCCACGACCGCGGCGACCACGCCTTCCCTCTGGAGCTAGCGAAATACTGTGCGGCTGTCCACAACTTTACGCCGCAAAATCAGCACGGTGAACTGGTCCAGGGCGAAGCGCTCGTACTCGGACTCAAAAGGTGTCCCGCCGCTCCGGATCAGCCTCTCCACCCCTTCCAGGCTCTCCCGCGAGCGATAGGCATCGTGAATGTAGGCCACCACCGGGGCGGCCTCGAAGGCGTCGCGAGAGGGCCTGTGGCGATCTTCCCCCTCGTTGGTGGGGACCACGATCGGATCCTCGCGATAGAGGAAGGCCAGGCGATACGAGGCCCAGTAATCGGCCTCGGCGAAGTGGATCCCCCGCTCGCGCAGCACCTCGCCGAGGTGAGCGTCGGTGGCGAGGCTTGGGTGCGTGGCGAGCCCGAAGGGCGCGTACGAGACCCACCCGGAGACGGCCGCCGAGATCAGGTAAGGCCCGAGCCCGAGCGCGAGCCTCTTCGGCCCGAGGCGCGACGCGAGCGGCGCGAGCGCGAACGGCGAGAGCAGCAGGATCGCCACGAGGTAGCGCGACGAGAAGTGATCCATGACCATCGGCGAGACCAGGAACCCGCCGATCGTGACTGGCACCATCGCCGCGCCGACCAGGCCAATCCGGCGGATCTCCCAGGGGATCGTGCGATCGAAGAGCAGCGCCGCGCCGGAGAGGAGGCCAATCACCAGGAGGGCCGCCGCGACCACCTGGAAGGCATGGTAAGCCGGCCCGGTCTCCCAGGGCGCATAGTCCGACATGTGCTGCGCGGCGTAGATCCGCGTGCTCAGCAGCCAGGGCAAGCACACCTCGCGCAGGAGCTCGAAGTTGTGCGGGATCGCCGCGAGCGAGAGCTTCGTCTGGCCGCGCGAGGCCAGCGGATGATGGATGAGGAGCTGATAGGGGATCAGGCCGACGAGGGCGCCGGCAACCAGGGAGCCGACGCGCTCGGCGATCACCCGGCGCGGCGGGAGGCCGGGCTCGGCGCGATCGAGGCTGGCGAGCCCGCCCAGGAGCGCGACGCCCGGGAGGAAGAGCAGGGCATAGGGATCGGCGAAGCAGGCCAGCCCCGCGACCACGCCGCCGAGCGCGAGGCGGAGGCGAGGACGCGCCGAGGCGACGGCGCCGTCGAGCAGCCAGAGCGCGAGGAAGACCAGCGTGAGCGAGGCTTGCCGCGGCGGATAAAGCACGTAGGTGTGGACGGGATCCGGGGTGAGCACGAGCGGTGTTACCAGGATGGCCGCGCCGATACCGGCCCTCTCCACCGAGGTGGCGGGGAGGCGGCCGAGCACCCGCCGCAGGACCGAGAACGTAAGCCAGGTGAGCCCGATGTGCTCGACCAGCGTGGAGGCCATGAGCGCCAGCGGCGAGGGCCCGGTGAAGACGAAGACCAGCGCCGCCACCAGCGAGTCGACCGAGGTCTGATAGCCACTCCCGAGCAGGAACCACGAGAATTCGCCGCGGAGGATGTGCATCGCCTGGAGCCCGACGATGGCCGCGTCGGAGTTGGTGCCCGCGGCGTTGATCAGCGGCGGGAGGCGGAAGAGGATCGACGCGGCGAGGACGACGAGCCAGGGCGCGGTGGGGCGAAAGCGCGTCCAGCGGCTCGCGCGAGGCGTGGCGATCGGGGCCGGGGCCGGGGACGCTTTCACGGGGAGCGATGTACCAAAAAAAACCGCCCGAGCGGGGAAGCTCGGGCGGCCTTTCGCACTTCGTGCGGACCTCGAACAGCGCGGGGCAGGACGTCTACCACTCGACCAGGGACATGGAAGGCTCACCGAACTCGCCGGATGAGCACCCCTCCGCCCGCGTACGGAACCGCGAGTGGCGAGGTTGTCCCAGGCCGTCGCGGGCGGAGGGGTGCTCATCCGATAGCGACGTTCTGGAACAGCCTTCCTTGTGATGGATGCGAAACGAATTGCTCGGGCGGCGCAACGCCGCCCCTGGTGCAGAGCACCAAGCTAGACTCGTGTCCTGTTCCCGCGTTGTAAAAGACCATTCGAGGCTTCCCTCGAAGTGCGAGGACGGTGGTATCACGAGCCGTTCCGCTTGAAAACGAAAACGTTCGGAGCACGAAATGACGCGGAAAGAGCTGATCGAGAGGGTGCGCGCGGGCCTCGACGACGAGGCGCTCGGCGATCGCCGGGTGGCCGCGGTGATCGATCGGGTGTTCGAGGAGATCGCGGCGTCGCTGCGCGAAGAGGGGCGCTACAACCACCCCGGCTTCGGGACGTTCACCGTGCGGGTGCAGGCCGCCAAGACCGGCCGCAACCCGCGCACCGGCGAGGCGATGGCCCTCGACGAGGGGCGCACGGTCGCCTTCAAGCCGGCGCCGGATCTCAAGGGTTCGCTCGGCGCCCAGTGACTACGGGGTCGGCGCGCTGATCAGGTTCTGCGGGTTCGAGGGGGTGACGGCGCTGGTGAAGTCGGCCTGGCTCACGCCGGTGTCGGCGCCGTTGCCCAGCGCGCCGCCGGGCTTGCGCTCGATGCTGGCGTCGACCGTGCCGCCGGGCGACACGCCGTTGTCGTGCGGGAGGTTGCTCACCGGCGCGCCCTCGCAGACATAGGCAATGCCTCCGGGGCAGGCGTTGAGGTTAGCGAGCGTGGCCGCGTCGTAGAAGAAGCAGACCGCGTCGACGACCGCGGCGCCGTGGAGGATCGCCACGCTGCCGCCGTCTGGCACGCCGCCGCTCGAGAACGGCGCGTCGCTAGCAGGCGTCTGCGCGTACGCCGTGCCGGTGATCAGGAAGTGGGCGTGCGGCGGGATGATCTGGTTCGCCCACGTGAAGCGCACCGCGGGCTTGTCGGCAGGGACCATCGTGCAGTTGCCGGCGGCGTTGCGCATGCTGATGACCCAGGTCGCGTCGAGCTGCACCGGGGCGCTGCCGGGGTTGTAGACCTCGACGAAGTCGTCCGCGGCGCCCAGCGCGCCACGGCTCCGGATCTCGCTGATGAGCAGGCGATCGGCGCAGACCGAGCCCACGCAGCTGCCGCTCTTGCAGTCGGCGCCCACGCTGCACGCCTTGCCGGTGGCGCACGCGGCGCAGGTCCCGCCGCAGTCGACGGCCGTCTCGGCGCCGTTCTTGATCAGATCGCTGCACGTCGGCGCGGCGCAGAGCTGCGCGGTGCAGACCTTGCTCGTGCAATCCGTCGCGCTCGCGCAGCCTCCGCCCACCGGGCACGCGGGGCAGGTCGGCCCGCCGCAGTCCTTGTCGGTCTCGGCGCCGTTCTTGGTGCTGTCCGAGCAGGTCGGCGCCGCGCATTTGCCCGCGGCGCAGGCCACGCTGACGCAGTCCGCCGCGACGGAGCACCCGAGCGTGAGGCCGCACGCCGGGCAGGTGCCGCCGCCGCAGTCGACGTCGGTCTCGGCGCCGTCCTTGATGACATCGTTGCACGTTGGCGCCTTGCAGAGGCCAGCGGTGCACACCGTGGACGAGCAATCGGCGCCGGTGACGCAGACCTTGCCACCGAGGCAGCCGGGGCAGCCGCCGCCGCAGTCGAGGTCGGTCTCGGTGCCGTTCTTGGCGCCGTCGGTGCACGACGGCGGGGCGCAGAGGCTCATCGCGCAGTGGAGGGTCGCGCAGTCGCTCCCGACCTTGCAGCCCTTGCCGAGCGGGCACGCGCTGCAGCTGCCGCCGCAGTCGTTGCTGGTCTCGAGGCCGTTCTGAACCCCGTCGTTGCAGGAGGGCGCGGCGCAGAAGCTCGAGTTGCACACCAGGCTCGCGCAGTCGACGCCCGCGGTGCACGCCACGCCGGTGGCGCAGCCGGGGCAGGCGCCGCCGCCGCAGTCGACGTTGATCTCGGTGCCGTTCTTGAGGCCGTCGGTGCAGGTCGGGCCGATGCACGCGCCGGCCTTGCAGATCCCGGTCGCGCAGTCGGCGGGCGACGCGCAGCCCTGGCCGACGGGGCACGCGTCGCAGTCGGGGCCGCCGCAGTCGACCACGGTCTCGGCGGCGTTCTTCGCGCCGTCGGCGCAGGTGGGCGTGCCGCAGAGGCCCCCCGCGCAGACGTGGCTCGCGCAATCGCCGGGCTGCGCGCAGGCCTTTCCGCTGGCGCAGCCGGCGCAGGCGTCGCCGCCGCAGTCGACGTCGCTCTCGGTGCCGTCCTTGGTGCCGCTGACGCAGCTCGGGGGGACGCAGAGGCCCATCGAGCAGAGGCCGCCGACACAGTCCGCGCCGCTCACGCAGCCTTTCCCCTCCGGGCAGTGCGCGCAGTCGAGGCCGCCGCAGTCGGCGTCGCTCTCGAGGCCGTTCTTCACGCCGTCGGTGCACGCGGGCAAGCAGATCGATCCCGAGCACGATCCGCCGAGGCAATCGGCTGCCGCGGCGCAGCCCTTCCCGGCCCCGCACGGCGCGCAGACCCCGCCGCAGTCGACGTCGGTCTCGCTCCCGTTGGCGACGCCGTCGCCGCAGGTGGGCGCGGCGCACGCCTGCGCGACGCAGACGCCGCTGTCGCAGTCCTTCGCGACACCGCACCCGTGCGCGACGCCGCACGGGACGCAGGGGCCGCCGCAGTCGATGTCGGTCTCGCCGCCGTCCTTCGCGAGGTTGATGCACGTCGCGGGGACGCAGCGGCTGTCGAGGCACTTGAGGCCGGCCGCGCACTCCGCGCCCGTGAGGCACCCGACGCACGCCCCGAGGCCGTCGCAGATCTTGCCGCCGGCGACGCTGCACGCCTTGCCGCCCGCGGTGGCGGCGACGCTGATCGGCTTGCCGGCCGAGCACCCGTCGTCGGTGCATGGGTTCTGATCGACGAACGGGTCATTGTTGTCGTCCACGAGCTTCGTGTTGCCGACGCCGTCGCAGACGATCCGGCGGCAATCGCCGGCGTATTGCGCGGCGATCGGCGTCTCGGCGGCCACGAACGCGGCGCCGCAGTGCCCCGCGAGGCAGGTGCGCGTGCCGCACGCGGAGTCGACGCCGGGGCAGTCGCTCGGGCCGAAGCACGAGACCATCCCGGTGCCGCTGGTGCCGGTGGTGCTGCTCTGCCCGCCGGCTCCGCCCTGATCGCCGCCGGTGCCCGAGCTCGTCGCGCTGGTGGTGCCGCCGCCCGCGCCGCCGGTGTTCGTCGGCTTCGGGATCGCGTCACGGTTGACGGAAGCGGCGAGCTCGCACCCCGCGCCGCCCGCGAGGAGGAGGATCAAAAGGTGGCGGAAGGCGAAGGTTTTCATGGGCGATCAGCCGGCCACGCTACCACGCTTCGCGCCCGGGATCGGTCCCGGCGAACGCGCGACCCGCCGCGACGGACCGCACCTCGACGACGCTTTGCGCGCAGAGTAAGGAGCGCGCATGAGCACGACGCACGAGGTGTTGAACCAGGTCCCGCCGCTCGTCGGTTACAACCCCTTCGATCGCGACGCGGCCCTGCGCGAGGCGCTCCACCGCGAGGGCGGCGGCTTCGCCGAGGCCGAGGCGCGGGCCCTCGGCGCGCGCGTGGGCACGGCCGAGATGCTGCAATGGGGCTTCCAGGCCAACGAGTCCCCGCCGGTCCTGAAGACCCACGATCGCACGGGAAACCGGCTCGACGAGGTCGAGTTCCACCCGGCGTGGCACGAGCTGATGAAGGTCTCGATCGAGGCCGGACTGCACACCGAGCCGTGGCAGGCGCCGCGTGAAGGCGCGCACGTGGCGCGGGCCGCGAAGTTCATGCTCGTGGCCCAGAACGAGTACGGGCACCTCTGCCCCATCGCCATGACCTACGCGGTGGTGCCGGCGCTGCGCCGTCAGCCCAGCGTCGCCGCCGCGTGGGAAACGCTTCTTTTGTCGAGGAACTACGATCCGCGCTGCCTGCCCGCGACGGAGAAGACGGGCGTGACCATGGGCATGGCGATGACCGAGAAGCAGGGCGGCTCCGACGTCCGCGCCAACACCACGCGGGCCGAGCCGATCGGCGCGGGCGGCCCCGGCGGCGAGTACGCGATCACCGGGCACAAGTGGTTCTGCTCGGCCCCGATGAGCGACGCGTTCCTGGCTCTGGCGCAGACGACGTCGGGCGTGTCGTGCTTCCTCGTGCCGCGCTTCACCCCCGACGGGAAGAAGAACAAGCTCTATTTCCAGCGCTTGAAGAGCAAGCTCGGCAATCGATCCAACGCGTCGAGCGAGGTCGAATTCGACGGCACCTGGGGGCAGATGGTCGGCGACGAGGGCCGCGGCGTGGCGACCATCGTGGAGATGGTCAATCACACGCGCCTCGACTGCGTGCTCGGCTCGGCGAGCCTGGCGCGCTCGGCGCTGACGCAGGCCCTGCACCACGCCGATCACCGCGCGGCCTTCGGGCGCCTCCTGTCCGAGCAGCCGTTGATGAAGAACGTGCTCGCCGATCTCGCGGTGGAGTCCGAGGCGGCGACGCTGCTGGGGATGCGCCTCGCGCGCGCCTACGATCGGCAGAGCGACAAGAGCTTCGAGGCGCCGTTCAAGCGCATCGCCACCGCCGTCGCGAAGTACTGGATCTGCAAGCGCGGGCCGGCGTCGGCCGCCGAGGCGCTCGAGTGCCACGGCGGCAACGGCTTCGTCGAGGAGTCGATCTTGCCGCGCCTCTACCGCGAGGCGCCGCTCAACTCGATCTGGGAGGGCTCGGGCAACGTGATCTGCCTCGACGTGCTCCGCGCCATGGCCCGCGAGCCCGGGACGATGGAGGCGCTGTTCCACGAGATCAAGCTCGCCTCGGGGCAAGATCGGCGCTTCGACGCCCACGTGCACACCCTGGAGACCGATCGCGACGGCGGCGATCTCGAGGTGCGCGCGCGGCGCTTCGTGGAGCGCCTGGCGCTCGGCCTGCAAGGCTCGCTGCTGCTGCGCTTCGGCGATCCGGCGATCACCGAGGCCTTCTGCGCCTCGCGCCTCGCGGGCGACTGGGGCCAGGCCTTCGGGACCCTTCCGCGCGGGGTGAATTTCGACGCGATCCTCACGCGCGCCCGGGGAAACTGAGGGCCTTCAGGCCGGCCGGGCCCGCTTGCGCGCCGCGACCGTGCGGGCCGACGAGCTCCGCGCCGGCGCCTCGGCGATCACCGCGTCGAGCGTCGGCGCCGTGAGCACGCGCCCCGTCCAGCGCGTCAGCATCGCCTCGCTCGCGGCCATGATCGTCGCGCTCGTCTCCGCCGGCACCGAGCCAAAGCGCACCGTGAGGATCTCCACCAGCGTCTGCGCCCGCCCCTGCGCTCGCCCCTCGACGCGACCGCGTCGCTCGCCCCGGCGCTCGCCTTTCAGCTCGATCTCCTCGAATATTGTCATGATGGCCTCGTGGGCCGGCGGGCCCGATGCGTTCTCCAGGAGCTTGACGACCTTCTTCGCGCCGACGCTTCCATGCGTGGCGACAAGGTAGCGCAGGAGCACTTCCAGCGCAGCAAGTCCGTCCGGCGCCTTCAAGACCGCGTCGAGCGCCGCGCCGATGCGGGTCATCTCGCGCTCCAGCCGGGCGTCGTCGTCCGCGACCGAGAGGCACCACAAGGCCACTTGACCGAGCGCGGTGAGCGCGTGCTCGACGAGCTCGCCGGCCCGCCCCGCGCCGAGATCCACGAGGCGAAGCTCGAAGTGGGGAATGTGCGGCAAGAGCGCGGTGCGCGCCGCGCCTGCGGGACCGACGATCTCCTGAAACGCAGTCGGCGCGGTCCATCCCGCGTCGCCGTGGTGGATGAGGATCGGGACGATCGGCGGCAGGGTCGTCAACGCGGGTCGGTCGCGGACCAGCTGCTCCCAGAGGCGCATCATGTAGAGGCCCATGCGGAAGATCATCAGCTTTTCCACGTCGCGCTGGTGCTCGAGGATGGCGTGGAAATAAACGGGCTCGTCGCCGACGCGCGCCGAGAGCACCAGATCGCTGTGGCGGCTCCGCAGCGCTTGATCGACGAAGGTGCCTTTCTCGACGCGAAGCGAGGTCCAGTCCACCACCGACGCGAGCGCCTTCGGGAGCGCGGCGCGGAGCAGGCCGGCCGCGTGCTCGCGTTGCGAGAAGGTCCACCTGAACAGCGCGTCGTGCGGCTGCGACAGCTCCTCCGGCACAGACGACGTCCGGGGCTTCGGCATGAGGGCATGATCGCCAGTCGGAGCGAGGACGGGCAACTTCCTTATTGCGGTGCTGCAATCGATGGATGGCGACCGGCGATCGAGCGAGCCAGCTCG
>JBDTXR010000388.1:0-8947 GCA_040006075.1 Byssovorax sp.
CCTTGCGGCCGAGCGGGAGGAGCACCTCGACGATCGCCAGATCGCCGACGATCGTCCCGTTCTTGCTGCCGAGATCGCGGAGGATCACCCCGCGGTCCGTGAGCCGGATCTCGCAGTGACGCCGCGAGGCGCGGGAATCGACGAGCACGATGTCGCACTCGGGGCTGGAGCCAATCACCAGCGGCGCGAACGCCAGGGTGGCCACGAGCTCTTTGCCCTGCGATGCAGCGACGCTGACCTCGAGGCTCGGGAGCTCGATCGCGTTCGCTCGCAGGGTGGTGAGCGTCGGAGATCCGGTGGAGAGGGGCACGCAGGCGAGAACTTCTTTCATCCCGCGGTGGGCGTCCAGCGGCTCGGACGCTCCCCGATTTTTCTCTTGCAAGCCTCCCGCGGGATCGCGGCGCGCGTGATCCCGCGGGAGGCCGGTGGACGCCGCTCGCGCCGCCGCCGTACACTCGATCGCGATGCCGCGCCCCACGCTCGCCAGGTCAATCATGCTGCTGGCGCTCGGCGCGAGCGTCGCGCTCGGAGCCTGCCGCGACTGGGCCAGCTACGATCCGCGCATTGGCGGTGGCGGCAGCGGCGGTAGCAGCGGCAGCAGCGGCAGCAGCAGCAGTAGCAGCAGCGTTGGCGGAGGCGGTGGTGGGGACAGCGGCGTGGCGTGCTCGTTACCGCTGATGGACACGTTCAACGCGCAGGCGATCGGGAACCTGTGGGGCAAGCAAACGAACGCGGGCGGCCTGATCAGCGTCGCCAATCAAAAGCTGGTGCTCACGCTCCCGAACACGATGGCTGGCTCCGGCGCGTACATCGTCTCCACCTCGTCGTACGACCTCACCGGGTGTCGGGGCTCCGTCAGCCTCAGCCAGCTACCCAGCCTGACGACCAAAGCGCTCGCGCTCTTCGCGTTGCAGTACGACGTCGACAACTCCATCGTACTCCTGGAGAGCGAGGGTAACCTTCAAGCGAAGAAGCGTATCACCGGCGGCGAGACGATCGTGAAGACGATCCCCTACAACCCCGTGGACCATGCGTACCTGGGGATCAGCGAGCTCGGCGGGGAGGTGCGCTGGGAGGCGTCGCCCGACGGGAAGACGTGGACGATCCTCGCCCACGAGCCGAACTGGCTGCCTTCCTCGAAGGTGCATCTCAAGATCGGTTCCTCCACGTACCAGGTGGAGCCCAGCGCGCCCGGGGAGACCCATTTCGACGACGTCGACATCGTGCCATGAGCCAGGTCAGGACGCGTCAGAACGTGAGCTCGTAGCGGAGCTGGGCAGTCGTCGGAGACACGGAGACGGTGACGCGGGCGCGGGCCGGTGAGGGGCCGCCGAGCGCGATCATCAGCCCACCGCCAAGCAGACCGGCCACGCCGACGGCGAGGCCCACGTCGGCGAGGATTTCCATGCTCCTACCGCTGTCGACGACGGCGGCGTACTTCGGATCGACGCACCGCGCGTCGCCGCAGGCGTGCTGCAGCGTGGAGAACTTGCTCTGGGCGATGGGCTCCGCGACGGCGAGCACGACCGCTCCCGCGACGCCCACGCCGGCCACGAAGAAGCCGGCCACGCGAACACCTCCGCCGGTGGGCGGAGGCGGCGGCGGTGCCACGCGCACCGGGGACGAAGGGGCGGAGACCACGCTGGGCGAGTCGAGCGTGATCGTCTTGATCTCGCCGGCACGCACCGTCACCACGCGCCGCTGCGTCGCGACGCCGGGCCGGGTGAGCTCGACGATCTCGTCCCCCGGATCGACGGCGAACGGGGCGCCGAGGCGCGAAGGAGGAACTACAGCGCCGTTGAGCGTCACCACGGCGCCTGCGCCGAGGCCGGTGGCGACGATGGCCAACCGACCAACCCGTCGCTCCAGCGCTGCGAGCTCGGTCGCGGCGGTGTCGCGGGTGCGCGCGTACTTCGGGGAGCCCGGGGCGAGCGCGGCGGCGTCGTGCATCGTGGCCTGCAGCTCGTCGTGGGCCTCGGCGAGAGCGTCGAGCTCGAGCAGGCAGCGGGCGATCATCAGCCGCGCGTTGGGGCTGCCCGACGTCTCCTTCGCCGTGCGAAACAGGATCAGCGCGTCGGCGAACTTGCGCTGGTCGTACAGCCTCTGACCGGCGTCGAAGCTCGCCTTGGCCGCCGCCTCTTGCGGCTGCGACGGAGGGTCGAGCGCGAACACGGGCGCGCCGGTGAGCGTGAGCGCGAGCGCGACCAGGCCGCATCCCACCCGACGAGCGAGGTGTCGGTTGCTCATGTCACCAAATGGCGACGGTGGGACCCGCATGATCCACACGCTACACGAAAGGCCTGGGTGCCGCTAACGCCGTGCCCATGCGGCGGCCGGTCACGCGCGAAGGTGACAGTGTAAACCTGCGGTTGACGCGCTTCGTCGGCCCGACCCGCGCGCGCCCGGGGATTTCCCCTCTCGATCGCGGGGTCGCGTGAAGAGGCCCGGGGCTCGCCAGGATATCCAGCGATGGCCCGCCCCTTGCGATGGGTCCTGTTCGCAAGGCAGAGGCGAAGCGCCGGAGCCCAGCGCTGCTCCGATGAGGAGCAACGGCGCGCCATCCGAGTCTTCCGCTCACCCCCACGTGATCAGCCATCGTCGAACAGGAGCCATCATGAACACTCGCCGAATCGCCTCCTCCGTTTCCCGCTCTTCGCTCACGGCGCTCATCGTCGCTTCGCTTGCGCCTCTCGGCTGCGTCGCGGCGACTGACGAGGGCGTCGATGACACCGGCGTGGAGGCGGAAGCCATCACCAACGACAGTTTCTATACCCTCAAGGGAGTCCAGAGCGGCAAATGCGTCGGCGTCTCGTCGGGCAGCACGAACCAGGGCGCCAACGTCGATCAGGCGACGTGCGACGGCTCGAGCAAGCAGCAGTGGAAGCTCCACGCTGTCAGCAGCGGCGTGTTCGAGCTCGTGGTCAAGCACAGCGGACTGTGCATGGATGTCACGGCTTACTCCTCGAACAACGGCGCCAACATCCAGCAGTGGCCCTGCGACGGCAGCGCCAACAAGAGCTGGAAGGTGACCTCGGCGGGCAACGGCGAGTACGAGCTCGCGGCCCAGAACAGCGGGAAGTGCCTGGACGTCCAGGACTTCGCCACGCAGAACGGGGGCAACCTCCAGCAATGGTCCTGCGGCGGCGGCGCAAACCAGCGCTTCCGGCTCACCCAGGTCGGCGGTGCCCCGCCGGCATCGGGCAACCCCCTCGCCGGCAGCACCTTCTTCGTCGATCCGCAGAACCAGGCGGTGGCGAAAGAGAAGGAGACCCGCGCGGCTGGCCACTCCTACGACGCGGATCTGCTCAAGAAGATTTCGACCCACGCCCAGGGCGAGTGGATCGCCGAGTGGAGCGGCGATCCCAAGGCGGCGGTGAGTGACATCATCAGCCGCGCGGGGAGCGCCATCCCGATCCTCGTGGCCTACAACATCCCCAACCGCGATTGCGGGGACTACTCCGCCGGGGGCGCCCCGAACGCGGCGGCTTACCGGACGTGGATTGACGGGTTCGCCGCGGGCATTGGCAACCACAAGGTGGCTGTCGTCCTCGAGCCGGACGCGCTGTCGATCTGGCTCGATCCCTCGAAGAGCTGCTCGGCGGTGACCCCGGACCTGCTCGCCTACGCGGTGAAGTCGCTCAAGAGTCACCCCAACGCCCACGTGTACATCGACGCGGGGACCTCGCGCTGGAACGCCTTCGACAAGGACGCCGAGGCGCTGAAGAAAGCGGGGATCTACTCCGCGGACGGCTTCGCGCTCAACACGTCCTTCACGGCGTCCACGGCCGAGACGTCCGCCTACGGCCACAAGGTATCCGACGCTCTGGGCGGGAAGGTGCCTTTCGTGATCGACACCAGCCGTAACGCCAAGGGAGCGCCGGCCGACAGCACATGGTGCAATGCCTGGGGGCGCGGCCTCGGCACGCCCTCGACGGCCAGCACCGGGGACGCGCGCGTCCACGCGTTCCTCTGGGTGAAGCGTCCTGGCCAGTCGGACGGCAGCTGCAACGGCGGCCCCTCGGCAGGACAGTGGTTTCAGTCGATGGCGCTCGACCTCGCCAAGAACGCTTCTTTTTGACGGATCCGGCGGGTGCGCGCCTGGCTCCTCTCCGGGGCGAAGCGCGCATCTCATCCACCCACGAGAATCAATCACTCATCGAACAGGAGCTGTCATGAACCTTCACCGAACTCTCTCGTCGCTCGCCGGCGCTTCGCGCGCCGTTCTCCTCCTGGCCGCGCTCGCTCCCGCGGGCTGCATCGCGGGAGGCCTCGAAAGCGGGAGCCCCGACGGCGCCGGCGGGGGCGGAGGGAGCACGGGTATCGGGGATGGAACCCCGAGCGAGGTCGTCAGCCAGAATCAGGTGAGCTCCCTGCTGGTGGGCCAGAACCTGTGGCTGGGGAACAAGTTCTGGAAGACCGACGCGGTGGACAAGCTGTGGCCCCAGGTGAAGGCCAGCGGCGTCAACCTGATCCGCATCGGGGGCCGCACGTTCAACGACACCTCGCCGTCCAACCAGGACTATCTGGCCTGGGTCACGAGGATCAAGAACATGGGGGCACAGCCCCTCGTTCAGGTGTCGAGCAACCTCACGCCCAAGCAGGCGAGCGACCTCGTACACCTGCTCAACGACAAGGTGAACGGCCACGAGAACCCCCATCGAGTCCGCTTCTGGGGGATCGGCAACGAGCCGAGCAACCACGCGATCACCGTCAACGAGGTGTCGGATTACGTGCGCTCGCGCGCCACGGCGATGAAGCTGGCCGATCCGAACATCAAGATCTTCGCGCCCGACCTCGGCTGGTTTGATTGGGGATACATCGACGCGCTCATCGGGAACGGGGTGCAGAACGGGAAATTCGATATCACCGGAAAGAGCCCGGGTCATGGGTTCTATTACATCGATGGCGTGACGATTCACACGTATCCTGCCAGCAACGATCACGACCACCCCACCAACTATACGCGCGCGGACGTCGCCTCCGCCGGCGAAGGGTTCGGCAAGAACGCGCACAAGCTCGTCGGCTTGCTCGCCAAAGCCGACAATGACCACAACCGAGACGGCGGCGACAAGCTCGAGTGGGGCGTCGGTGAGTTCAACATCACGACCCACAACCGCGCTGACAACGGCGTGGACGACTTCTCGGTGACCTCGTTCCTGAACGGCCAGTACTTCGCCGAGGTCTACGGCGCCGGCATGAAAGAAGGGGCCACGTTCGTCGCGTCGTGGAGCATCTACGAGTCGGGTAACCGCGGGGACACGGACCTGGGCTATCTCGACGGTGACGTGGACCACGCGAAGCCCCGCTCGTCATACTGGCACACGAAGCTCGTCGCGGACCACCTCCACGGTAATTACGCGGACGGGAGCACGAACCGGAGCAACGTGACGGCGTTCGGAGCCCGCGACGGCAACAAGCTCACGGTGATGATCCTGAACAAGGATCAGTCGAAAGACTACACGTTCGACCTGCACCTCGACGCAGCGGGCGAGCCGAAGCAGGACGGACCGCCCATCATCCACATCAATGGGAACGTCAGCAAGACGGTGACGGCCCACATCAACCCGGAGTCGACCGCGGTGCTCGTGTTCGACGGACAGGGGAAGCTGACGAACCGGATCAACTACACGATCGCCGACGCGAAGGCCTGGAAGGCGCCGCACTGAGCAGGACGGCGCGCCGGGCTCATCGCCGAGCACGCGCCAAGCTCGCGGTGAGCTCGGCTCCTCCCGGGGAGCGAAGCGCGGCTCATCCACCCACGATCATCACTTGTCGAACAGGAGCTGTCATGAACACGCACCGGATCTTCACGTCGCTCAGCCATGGTTCGCTCGTTGCTCTTCTGCTCGCGTCGCTGGCCCCTCTGGGCTGCATGGCGCCGACGGACGGGGCCGACGAGGACCCCAGCGCCGAGGATGACGCCGTCACCGGCAAAGCGAGCCCCCTCGCGGGCCGCAAGTTCTTCGTCGACGACGAGAACGTCGCCACGGAGAAGACGAAGCAGGCCTATGCCCAGCACGAGTACACCAGGGCCCATCTCCTCGAGAAGATCTCGAACCACGCGCAGGGGGTCTGGTTCGGGGACTGGAACAAGACGATCAAGCACGACGTGAGCGCCGTCGTCAGCCGTCGGGGAGCCACTGTCCCGATCCTGGTGACGTACAACATTCCCGGCCGCGACTGCGGGGACTACTCGGATGGAGGCGCCGCGGACACCGCGGCCTATCACATGTGGATCAACGGGTTCGCGGCCGGGATCGGCAACGCCGAGGTGGTGGTGATCCTCGAGCCCGACGCGCTGTGGATGACCGTCGGGAAGAAGTGCGCGGCCGTGAAGAACAACCTCGGTACGCTCAAATATGCCGTGCACGCGCTGAAGAAGCAGGCGCACGCTCGCGTGTACATCGACGCGGGGATGGCCGGCGCGCCGGGCGACATCGCCAACGGCCTCGAGCAAGCGGGCGTATCCGAGGCGGACGGCTTCGCGCTCAACACGTCCGACAGCTACTCCAATTCGAGCTCGGCGAGTCGCGGCCACGATATCTCGGACGCCCTCGGCGGGAAGGTGCACTTCGTGATCGACACGAGCCGCAACGGGACGGGACGCGCGAAGGACCAGAATATCAGCAATCCTTGGTGCAACCCCAAAGGGCTCGGCCTCGGCAAGGTCTCCACGGGCACCACGGGGCTCGACCGCGTCGACGCGTTCCTCTGGATCAAGCGGCCCGGTCAGTCCGACGGTGAATGCGGGAGGAACAACCCCGCAGCGGGACAGTGGTTCGAGACGAGGGCCGAAGAGATGGCCAAGAACGCCGCTTTCTGATGGCTCACGCTGGCTCCCGTCCTCGCGTGGGCGGCTGTTTCGAGCCCTGCGGAGCGCGTCAAAGCTCTCTCGGTCGGAATCGACCGCCGGGCTTTGCCGGGCTCGCGCGGGGCTTTGACGGGAGCCTCGTCGTCGCTGGAGCGGCGCTGGGCGGAGGCTCGGCCGACGCCGTGGGAGGCGGCTCCGGGGTCTCGCCGACGCTGCTCGCCGGGGGAGCCTCGGCCTCTGGCACCACGGGTATGGCCGAGGTGGCCTCGGCGCTCATGGCGGCGTGCTCGCTCGTCGGAGCGCGCGTCAGCAACGCCCGAGCGAGGACGACCGCGCCGACGACTCCAACGACCGCGGCGACGATCACCGCGGTGCGGCGCGGCCTCGGCTCCACCCGAGGGACGCTGGTGGCGACCATCTCTGTGGCGACCGTCTGCGGCTCTCGGCTCGGTCCAGTCTCCGTCCTTTCGCCCGCGCCGCGGACCGAGGTTTTCGTCGCGAGATCGCGATCCTTCAGCGCGCGCACGAAGACCGAGACCTCTCGCGATGAGGCCAGCACGATCCCCGCCTGCGCCGCCGCCTTCTCCATCGCCTCGGCAAACACCGCGGCGGTGGCGTAACGCGCCTCCGGCTCTAGATAGAGCGCGCCGAGGCAGGCGGCGGCGATCTCCGCGGGGATATCCGGGTTCTCGGTGCGCGGCGATGGCTTGTCGGGCCGCGCGATCTGCATCAAACAGCCCCCCTCGTCGTCGGCGCTCACCAGCGCTCGGCCGGCGAGCATTTCCCACAGCACGGCGCCGGCAGCATGGATATCCAGGCGTCGATCGAGCGTTGTGCCGCGGAGCTGCTCGGGCGCCATGTACCGCAGTTTCCCCTTGAGGTTGCCTTCAAGCGTCGCCGCGAGCCTCATCTGCGCGCGGGCGATTCCGAAGTCGGTGAGGCGCGTAACGCCGTCGACGCCGACCAGGATGTTCTGCGGGGAGACGTCGCGGTGGATGACCTCGAGCGAGACGCCGCGCGCGTCGGTGAGCTCGTGCGCCGCGTGCAGGCCGGCGAGGGCGTCGAGGAAAATGCGCAGCATGAGCCCGAACGGCGGGGTCCGCGCCTCGGCGCGCGCGGCGGCGAGCATCGCGTGGAGAGCGAAGCCGTCGACGTACTCCATCACCAGGAAAATGCCCTCGTCGTCCTGCTGCACGTCGAGCGTGGCCACCACGTTGGGGTGATGGATCCGCGCGGAGACGCGGGCCTCGTCGAGGAACATGGCGACGAAGTCCGCCTGCTCCGCCAGGTGCGGGTGCATCGTCTTGATCGCGACCTCGCGCTCGAATCCACCGGCACCGACGGCGCGACCAAGGTGGACGCTCGCCATCCCGCCGGAGGCGATGGGGCGGAGGATTTCGTAGCGACCAGCCCGGAGCGGCATACGGCGCGATCCTACACGAAAGACGCGTCGACCGGCGCTCACGCCAAAGCATGGATGAGGGCTCGCCGCGACTCGACGCCGCCGCGGATCCGGGGTAGCCGCTCGCTCGTGGCCACACTCCGCCCCTTCCTCGCGTTTCGTCCCCCGCCCGCTGACGCCGTCCGCGTGGCGAGCCCACCCTACGACGTGATCAACACCGCCGAGGCCCGCGCCCTCGCCGAGGGCAATCCGGCGAGCTTTCTCCATGTTTCGCGCCCGGAAATCGACCTCCCCGAGGGGACCGACGACCACGCCGACGCGGTCTACGCCAAGGGCATGGAGAACCTGGCGACGCTGATCGAGAACCGCGCGCTGGTGCAAGATCCCGAGCCGCACCTCTACCTCTACGCACAGAAGATGGGCGATCACCGGCAGATCGGCGTCGTCGCCTGCGCGAAGGTGTCGGAGTACGTGGCCGACACGATCAAGAAGCACGAGAAGACGCGCGCCGACAAGGAAGACGACCGCACGCGCCACATCGAGGAGCTGGGCGCGCACGACGAGCCGGTGTTCCTCACGTACCGCGCCGACAAGGCCATCGACGCGCTCGTCACCGAGGCGGTGAAGGCGCCGCCGATCTACGATTTCACCACCGCCGACGGCGTGGAGCACCGCCTCTGGGTCCTGGGCCGCGAGCTCACGCGCGACCTCGAAGAGCGCTTCGAGAGCGTCCC
>JBDTXR010000389.1:0-8934 GCA_040006075.1 Byssovorax sp.
CGAGCGCGCCCTCGCCGAAGCCGAGGACCAGCTCCTCGCCGCGCGCGCACCAGAGCTCGAGATCGTCGGCTCGCGCGACGGACGCGCCGAGATCCTCCGCGTCGCGCGCCTCGCGCACCGTCACGCGCGCGCCCAGCGCCGCGCTCGCCTCGATCACGATCGTGGCGTCTTCGCGGCGCACGATCGCGCGGCGCTCGTTGAAGGCGATCAGCAGCCCGCCCTCGACGCGCGTGCGGACGCGGACCTTCTCGGAGGCCGGGAGCGCCGTTCCCTCTTTCGAGAAAACACCCGCGCCCTTGAAGGGTTTTTCACGCGTGAGACCGACGAGGGGGCCGGCTCTGCCGGACGAGACGATGAGATAGAACGTCGCGCCCGGCGTGCGTAGACGGAGCACGGCGACGTCGGCGGCGACGTCGATCTTCTGCACCGGCGCGCCTTCGAGGAGCGTGGCGAGCGGATCCGGTTCAGCGAGCATGTTCCCTGCCGGATAGCCGCGACCGCGAGGGAGCGGGCTCCGGCTGGCGGTGGTCGACACCAATTGCAGCGCCCGCTCCCTGGCGGTCGCGGTTATCTGGCCGTGGGGTCACACGCCGCCGCCTTCGGGCACACCGGGGCCTGGTGGGGCGGAGAATACGTCGTGCGGGAGCTGGCCGCGCGGCGGGCGCAGGTACGCGAAGGGGGTGTGGAGCAGGAAGTTCGAGACGCGCGAGGTGTAGATGTCGGCCGATCGCTCGACCTGCCGCGCCAGGTGGCTCTTGTCGTTTCCAGCGCGCATCAAGAGGCCCCAGCGCTGGTTCTCGATCTCGCCCGAGGCCCGCGCCAGCGGGGAGATCGCCGCGTCGAGCACCGCGATTTCGCTGCGGAGCGCGGCGACCTTCTCGACGATCTCGGCCTCGGTCGCTCCGAGCTGTGGACCGTAGCCGCCCTTGATCCGCTGCACGGCGAGGCGCAGCGCCCACTGCTGCTGCTCCAGGTGCTCCTTGTGCAGCATCAGCGACGCGAGCTGCTCTTGCTCGGCGAGCGTCCGCTCTTCGGCGGCGATCTCGGCCTCGATCTCGCGGACGATCAGGCCGGTGCGCCACCGCAGGATGCTCTTCGAAACGTGGACGTCGCCGTAGATGTGATCGCCGATGTAGAGGATCTCGTCGCCCGAGAGGCCGAGGTGCCTCTCGACGAGCTGCGCGTTTCCGCCGAGGAACGCGCCGCCCGACACCAGCGAGAGCGCCGGCCGGAGCAGCCCGTCGTCGCTCACCACCTCGAAGACCGGAGCGCGGCTGGTGAAGAACTCCGGCTTGCGCGCCGAGACGATGATCACGTCGAAGAGATCGCGCCACTTCATCCCGGCCGGGAGGAAGCTGTCGACGGCGTAGCTCATCACGTCGTCGGAGTAGGTCCACTCGGAGTTGGTGATCAGCAAGAGCTTCTTGCCCGCCCGCTTCTGGTCGAGCAGCGCCAGCGGCATCTCGGGATCGAGGTCGATGAAGCGCTCGGGATCCGCGGTGATCTCCGCCTTCAGCGTGCCTTCCATGTGCGCCGCGTCGAGCGCCGTCTTCACCCAGCGGTAGAGATCGCTGTAGCCCATCACCGCGGGGAACGGCTTCACGCCGGGCTCGGCGTCGGCGAGCACCTCGGCCTTCGGGAGCCGGTGCTGGTCGAGCAAGTCGACCAGCTCGGCGTACATCGACGCCTCCGAGAGCGAGAAGAAGGTGTTCATGAAGACGTACCGCGGCTCGGCCAGATCGACGATCGTGCGCGAGTACGCCGTGCGCTGCGCCTCGTAGTCGAGCGGCCGGGTACCGTGGAACGCGCGCTTCACGTAGCCGAAGCGGTTGCACTTGATCAGGTTGCCGAGCTCGAGATCGAGGATCAAACCCCGGATCGCGAAGGTCGGATCGAAGATCAGCGGCTCGACCGGGAAGCCCGAGAGCGCGAGGCGGCGCTGCAAATGCTCGAAGGCGCGGCGCTCCCAGGCCTCGGTCCGGTAATGGATCAGCGTGTAATCCATGTCGTAGCCGACGGCCTTGATCGACCGGAGGTTGAGCGTCCGGTTGCAGAAGATGCCGCGGGCGTGGGGGATCGGCGCGAAGACCGTGTCGACGGGGCTCATCGGCTCAGGCTCGCTTGCGGCTCGACTCCTCGATCAGCTCGATCTTGTAGCCGTCGGGATCTTGCACGAAGGCGATGACCGTCGTGCCGTGCTTCATCGGCCCGGGCTCGCGGGTGATCTTCCCGCCGGCCGCGCGGATGCGCTCGCAGACCGCGTGGATGTCGTCGACGCCGAGCGCCACGTGGCCGTAGCCGGTGCCGATCTCGTAGCTCGACGTGTCCCAGTTGAAGGTCAGCTCGATCTCCGCTTGCTCGGGGTTCCGCGCGTAGCCCACGAAGGCCAGGGTGAACTTTCCCTCCGGGAAATCCCGGCGCGAGAAGAGCTTCATCTCCATCACGTCGCAGTAAAAGGCGATCGATCGATCGAGGTTACCGACGCGCAGCATGGTGTGCAGAAACCGCATGGACTGTCTCCTCGGGCCCCGGCTCCGGTGGCCGTCTCCGATCGGTGCTTCCTTGCACCGGCCCGCCGCGGGCGCAAAGCGGGTTTCGCCGGGGTGCGCGCGCGCCGAAAATGCAGCGCGGACGCGGGCCCGGTGCGCACGGCAGTGGACCTCGACCGCCTGGTTTCGCTAGGATTGACGCTACATGTCATCGAGAGGCCAACGCTAGTGGAGGGATCGTCGACCCCGGCGCCGGAATCGGCTCCAGAACCCGGTCCTACGCGGGGCCTCTTCACCGACTACCCGAGCTGCCCCGGCGCGTACGACGAGCTCCTCGACGCGCGCGGCGCTCCTCGCGACGCATTTCGGCGGGCCATCGCGCTCCTCGGCGCGCGCTCCAGCGACGAGCTCGCGCGGGCCCAGGCGCTGGCCGAGCTCTCGCTGCTCAACCAGGGCGTGACCTTCTCGGTCTACTCGGACAACCGCGGCGCCGAGAAGATTTTCCCCTTCTGCCTCGTGCCGCGGATGGTGGCGTGGAACGACTGGACCCGCCTGCGCGCCGGCCTGGAGCAGCGCGTCCGCGCCATCGGCCTCTTCCTCGACGACGTCTACGGGCCGCAGAAAATCCTCGCGCAGATCCCGCTCCTGCGGGATCTCGTGCTCGGCGCGAAGCTCTACCTCCCGAAGCTCCGCGGCGTGCGCCCGCCCGGCGGGGTGCGCCTCCACATCGCGGGGATCGATCTCATCCGCGATCACGAGGGCACCTTCCGCGTGCTCGAAGACAACCTCCGCACCCCCTCCGGCGTCTCGTACGTGATCGAGAATCGTTTGATCACCAAGCGGATCTTCCCCGAGGCCTTCGAGGAGGCCCGCGTCCACCGCGTCGATCACTACCCGACCCGCCTCGCCGAGACGCTCCGCTCGGTCTCGCCCGAGGATCCCGACCGCGCGACCTGCGTGGTGCTCACGCCCGGGCCCTACAACTCAGCCTATTTCGAGCACAGCTTCCTCGCCCGCACCATGGGCATCGAGCTGGTGCAGGCCGCGGATCTCTTCGTCGAGAGCGACATGGTCTACGTGCGAACCACCCGCGGGCCGCGGCGCGTGCACGTGATCTACCGGCGCGTCGACGACGCCTTCCTCGATCCCGAGGTCTTCCGGCCCGACAGTCTCCTCGGCGTCCCGGGTCTGATGCGCGCCTACGCCGCGGGCAAGGTCGCGCTCGCCAACGCCCCGGGAAACGGCGTCGCCGACGACAAGGCGGTGTACGCGTTCGTGCCGGAGATCATCCGCTATTACCTCGGCGAAGAGCCGATGGTGGAGCAGGTCCCCACGTTCCTCTGCGGCCGCGACGACGATCGCGCCTACGTGGTGGAGAACCTCCACAGGCTCGTGGTCAAGGCCGTCGACGAGGCCGGCGGCTACGGGATGCTGATGGGCCCCTCGGCGACCGCGGCCGAGATCGACGACTTTCGCCTGCGGATCGTGGCCGATCCGCGCCGCTACATCGCCCAGCACCGGGTCGAGCTCTCCACCTGTCCAACCTGGGACGCGGACAAGCGGGTGATCGCTCCGCGGCGGGTCGACTTGCGCCCGTACATCCTCAGCAGCCCCGAGGGGCCGTGGGTGCTCCCGGGTGGGCTCAGCCGCGTCGCGCTCCGCGAAGGCTCGTACGTCGTCAATTCGAGCCAGGGCGGCGGCTCGAAGGACACCTGGGTCCAGAAGGAGCCGGCATGATCTCGCGCGTCGCCGATCACTGCTTCTGGTTCGGTCGTTACCTGGAGCGGGCCGAGAGCACCGCGCGCGTTCTCCAGGTCACGAGCAGCCTGGCGCTCGACACCGAGCTCACCCAGGAGCAGTGCTGGCTCCCGGTGATCATCGTCGCCGGCGAAGAGGCCCGCTTCCTCGAGCGGCACGGGAAAAACGCCTCCGCCGACGGCGAGGCGGTGCAGCTATACCTGACCTGGGACGAGGGGATGGCCTCGCTCCGCCACGCGGTCTGCGCCGCGCGCGAGAACGCCCGATCGATCCGCGAGGTGGTGAGCCTCGAGGCCTGGGAGGCGGTGAACGAGCTCTATCTGTGGATCACCGGCAAGGCCGGCAAAGAGGCCTACGAGTCGCATCGGTATGGCTTCTATCTCCACGTGCGGCGCGCGGTGCAGCTCTCGCTCGGCCTGCTCCGCAGCACGATGCTCCACGACACCCCGCTCGATTTCATCTGGCTCGGGGTGATGCTGGAGCGCACCGGCCAGACGGCGCGCGTGCTCGACGTGCACCACCACGTGCTCGCGAAGGTGGCCTCGCGGCACCATGTGGTCGACACGGCGCTGTGGCTGGCGCTGCTCCGCGCCTGCTCGGGCTTCGAGCCGTTCATGAAGCGCAACCCGGGCCGCGTCACCGGCGAGGCCGTGGCCTCGTTCCTGCTGCTCGAGCCCTCCTTTCCGCGGTCGATCCGCTTCTGCGTCCACGCGGCGCACGACTGCCTCAGCGCGATCCGCCCGCCCGGCGCGTCGTCGCTCCCGGGCGGCGAGAGCGTGGCGCGGCTGGGCGAGCTCGACGAGTGGGTGCGCCAGCGCGACGCCGAGGACGCCCGCGCCGGTTCGATTCATGCTGTCCTCACGCACATCGTGGACGAGACGGCCGCCGTGGGTAACCTCGTGTCGCGCGAGCTCTTCGGCGTCGCGGCCACCCCGGCCTGAGCACTCCCTCTCTTCCATCATGCCCAATCTCCTCGCGATGTCCTTCGAGGGCGATCTCGTCCCGTCGTTCAACCTCCGCTGTCTCCAGGAAGCAGGCAAAGCGCCGGACGGCTGGGGCCTTGGCTACTACCCCGCCGGCGAGCCCGCAGCCGCGGTGATCAAGGAGGGCGCGCCGACCGAGGGCAGCCGCCGCGCGACGATCATCCCCGGCTGGGATCACCTCGCCGGCTCGCTGTTTCTGCTTCATCTGCGCACGGCGAGCTGGGGCGCGGCGACGGCCGCCAACACCCAGCCTTTCCTGCGCAGCCATGGTGGGCGTGATCTGCTCTTCGCCCACGGCGGTAGCCTGGAGCATCGTTTGACGCCGCTGGCCAACGCAGCCTACGAGCCCGTCGGCTCGACCGACAGCGAGGTCATCTTCTGTCGCCTGCTCAGCCTGCTCGCGGCCTCCGGCACGCGCCACCTCGACGAGCTCGATCCGGTGGTGTTCGGCCGCTGGCTCGCCGATCTCAACGCCCAGGGCAGCCTGACGCTGGCCATCACCGACGGTCGTTCGCTCTTCCTCTACGCCGACGTGAACGGGCATGGCGAGCTGCACCTGGCCCACGTGGCGCCGCCCTACGCGGAGGTCTTGCTCGGCGATCCGGATCTCGAGGTCGATCTCACGAGCCACGGGATCAAGCGCCCCAAGGGCCTCCTCGCCTGCTCGGCGCCGCTCGAGGTGAAGGCCGATGTCCCGCTGACGTGGACCCGCGTCACGCCTGGACACCTGCTCGTCGTCCGCGAGGGCGCGATTCACGCCGAGCACACCGCGTGCGGCACGCTGGCCGACACCACCCCTGCCCGCCCGAGGCAGCCGGTCCGGGCCGAGGTGAAGCGCCTCGACGTCCGCCACCGCACCGTTTACCGCTACGGAAACGCGGTCGAGAAGAGCTTTCACCTGCTCCGCGTCGTGCCCTTTCACGATCGCCTGCAAAGCCTCCTGGAGCACCACCTCTTCGTCTCGGTCGGCGGGCAAGAGGTGGACTACGAGGACGTGTTCGGCAACCAGACCCGCAAGATCCACGTGGCGCAGCCGTTCACCGAGCTGGTGATCGAGGCCCGATCGAAGGTCGAGCTCCTCGACGTGGATCCCCTGAGCTTCCGGCGTTTGCGCACCCGCACCACCATCCCCCTGGTGTGGATGCCCTGGCAACGCCACATGCTCCAGCCGTACCTGCTGCCGCCGGAGCTGCCCGAGAATCAGCTCGTGGATCTCACCGCGTATGCCATGAGCTTCGTCCGCCGCAACGACGACGATCTGATTGACACGCTGCTCGACCTCAACGCGACGATCCACAAGGAGTACGCCTACCGCCAGGGCTCGACCACCAACGGCACCACGGCCTACGAGGTGTTCTCGATGCGCCAGGGCGTCTGTCAGGATTTCGCCAACCTCTTCATCTGCATGGCGCGCCTGCTCGGGGTGCCGGCCCGCTACGTGTGCGGGTATCTCTACACGGGGCCCAAGCACGAAAACCAGGCTCAGGCGGAGGCCTCGCACGCCTGGGTGCAGGTGTATTTGCCCGAGGTGGGCTGGAAGGGCTTCGATCCGACCAACGGCGTGCTCACCCAGACAGACCACGTGAGGGTGGCTGTCGGGAGGAGCTATGTGGACGCGACGCCCACCGGCGGGGCCATTTTTCGCGGTGGCGGCGGCGAGACGCTCGAGGTCTCGGTGACCTGCGAGCTCTCGCCGACGTAAGCTGCTGCTTCAGACCAGGGTCTTCCGGTGCGCCTCTTCGTCCCGGCGCCGGGCCGAGTCGAGGAGCAGGTGGAGCAGCGGCTTCTCGATCGTCCGCTCCGCCAGCGACGGGGCGTCGGCGATCTCGATCATCGGCTCTTCCCAGCCGAGGATCTGGTAGACGGCCTCGGCGCCCTGCGCGCCCTGGCACTCGGCGTGGAGGAGCTCCCCCGCGCCGCAGCAGAGCTCGCCGACACGGCCACGCGACATCACGCGGAGCGTGCAGCTCTTGCGCTCGAGGTTGAGGATCTGGAGCATCCCGGCGAGGGTGATCCCCTCGATGTGGCCCTTGGCGCGCTGCGAGAGCTTCTCGCGGACCAGGTGCGGGAGCGCCGGGAGATCGAGCGGCTTCTCGAGGTAGCTCGCGCCGAGCTCGTTGAGGTGGGTGCGCGCCTCCTTCGAGCCAAAGGCCGTGAGGACGATGACCGGCATCCGGGCGTGGGCGCCCATGAGGTGCGCGAGGAGCGCGAAGCCGTCGAGGACCGGCATGTTGAGATCGGTGACGACCAGATCGACCGGCGACGTGTAGAGCACGTTGATCGCCTCGCGACCGTTGGTGGCCTGGACGACGCGATAGCCCTCGTCCATGTCCTCGAGCAGCTCCGCGAGCGCGGTGCGGATCGGCTCGTCGTCTTCCACCAGGAGAATGACCTTCATGCTCTGGGCTCCTTCGCCGGCGTGCGGCAGGGTGCCTGGGGGCTCATTGGAGCCCGGCCAGGCTGTCGAGCGAGCGCGCGACCGTTGCAACAAGGGTGTGATAGTCGAGCGGCTTGCTGAGGAATACCTTGTCTCCGAGGCGCTGCGCGCCGTCCTGGCTCGCGGACATGACTACCACGGGGATGTCGGCGAGCGCGCCGTCGCGCTCGAGCTCGTCGAGGAAGTGCCAGCCGTCCATGACGGGCATCATCAGATCGAGGACGACGACCTCGGGCGACTCCCCGTCACGCAGGAGATCGAGCGCCTCTTGCCCGTTGGACGCGGTGTTGACGAGGTAGCCCTCTTCCTCGAGGACGTCGCGCATCGTCTCGCGGAGATCGTAGTCGTCGTCGACGATGAGCACGCTGCGCTTGCGCTGCGGATCGGCGGCGCGGAGCATGGTGGACGGCGGAGGATCGCGGAGGATCACGCCGCTGGAGAGGCCAAAGGTGATCACCGCCAGCGCCTCGGCCTCGGCGAGGCCGCGCGCGCGGAGCATGGCGACGACGTGGCCGCCGCGCTTCGGTCCGTCGCGTCGAAGCGCGGCGACGGTGGCCTGGGCGATGGCCGAGAGCTCCTGATCGCGAAAGCTCTCGGCGGGGGGCGCGCCGCTGACGCGACGAGGCGGGACGCTGGCCCGTGGAACCGCGGGCGACGACGGGCGCGGGACCGGCCGCAGCGATGGCGGAGGCGGAGGCGGAGGAAGCGGAGTCACCGGCGGCGCCATCGTCGGGCGCGACGCTTCGACCTCGTCGACGCGCGGGACGGGGCGCGGCGGCGGGCGGACCGCGGACATCGAGGGCGTGGTGCTCGCGGTGCGCAAGACGAGCCGCTCGATCGAGTCGGCCGGATCGCGCGGGGCGTCGTCGGCCCGCGACGGCGGCCGCCCGCTCAGCGTCGGGACGCCGACCGACCCGCGCACGGGGGCGTCGTCGCGGAGCGAGAGGCCGCGGATCTGATCGAGATCGATGGGCCGCATCAGCGTCGGGCAGCGCGAGCGGATGAGGTAGCTGGCGATCTCCGGCGTGAGGACGCCGTCGGCGATGAAGACGAAGCGTCGACCGAGGCGGGCGCTCCGGGTGGCGATCTCGCTGTGGAGCGCGTGGCCCGGTCGATCGGGCAGGCGGACGTTGCAGAGGATCAGCGCGGGCTCGGAGCCGTACGCCAGCATCTGCATCGCCTGCGCGGCGGTCCGCGCCACGCGGACTTCGAACTCCTGGAGCGACTGCACCATGATCTCCAGGAAGAGATCGTCGGCGTCGATCCA